>NZ_JACADR010000401.1 GCF_016106005.1 Roseomonas rosulenta | reverse complement strand
GCGTGGTCGCGGGGCGGGTCGGGGCGCGCCAGCGCCGCCAGGCTCGCCTCCACCATGGCCTGCAGTTCGAGCCCGCCGGCCTCGGCCAGCGCCAGCGCGCGCCCCGGCGCGCCATCCGCCAGCGCGGCGATCCGCGCGCGGTCTGCCTTCGGCGTGTCGGGCAGCAGGCGCGCCAGCAGCGCCTCCATCTCCGCCGCGCCCAGCGGGTTGAGGTCGATCCGCCGGCAGCGGCTGCGGATGGTGGGCAACAGCTTCTGCGGCGCGGCGCAGACCAGCAGCAGCACGGTGCGCGGCGGCGGTTCCTCGAGCGTCTTGAGCAGCGTGTTCTGCACCGCGGCCTGGTCGGCGCGCTCGGCCTCGTCCATCACCACCACGCGCCAGCCGCCCTCGGCCGCGGTCTGGGTCAGGAAGCGCACGGCCTCGCGCGCATCCTCCACGCGCAGGATGCGCTTCACGCCGCGATCGCCGGTATTCGGTTCCAGCGCGAAGCAGTCGGCATGCGTGTCGGCCGCCACGCGGCGGAACACGGCGGAGGCGGGATCGACCTCGAGCGGCGTGCTCCCCGGCGGCATGCCCGCCAGCAGCCAGCGCGCGAAGCGCCAGGCGAGCGTCGCCTTGCCGATCCCCGGCGGCCCGCAGATGAGCCAGGCATGATGCAGCCGGCCGGATCGCGCGGCGGCTTCCAGGCTGCGCGCAGCCGCCTCGTGGCCGACCAGCTCGGGATTGGCGCGCGGGTCCATCAGCCCAGGGCGAGCCCGAGGCGCGCCTGCACCACCGCGCGGATCGCCGCGCTCACGGCATCGACGCCCTGCCCGGCATCTAGCACGGCGCAGCGCGCGGGCTCGGCTTCGGCGATGCGCAGGAAGCCTTCGCGCACCGCCTCGTGGAAGCGGCGGTCCATGCGTTCGTAGCGGTCCGCACCCGATCGTGCCGCCGCGCGCGCCATGCCTGCCTCGATCGGCAGGTCCAGCACCAGCGTCACGTCCGGCGCGAGGCCTTCCAGCGCAATCCCCGCCAGCCCGGCCCAGACCTCCCGCGGCAGCCCCTGTGCGCCCTGGTAGGCCAGGGTGGAATCGGCGAAGCGGTCGCACACCACCCAGCCGCCGGCCGCGAGGAAGGGCCGGATCACCCGCACCACATGCTCCCTGCGCGCGGCGAACATCATCATCGCCTCCGCCACCGGGTCCCAGGGGCCATGGCCGAGCAGCAATGCGCGGATGCGCTCCGCCCCCGGCGTGCCGCCAGGCTCGCGCGTGCGCAGCACCGGCAGCCCCGATCGTGCCAGCGCCGCGGCCAGCCGCCGCGCCTGGGTGGACTTCCCCGCCCCCTCGCCGCCTTCCAGCGTGATGAACCGTCCGCGCGCCGTCACGTCCCGAACACGAGCCGGCTCATCACCGCGGGAATGCGCGAGATGATGCCCAGCCGCTCGACATCCGCGCCGGCCATCAGCGGCACCTCCAGCTGCGGCACGCCCTGCCCGCCCACGATCATGGTGCCGATGATCTGCCCGCGCGCCACCGGCGCGGTCAGCGGCGCCTCGTAGCGCAGCCGCACCTGCAGCCGCTGGCGCCATTGCCGCGGCAGGGTCAGCACCATGTCGCGCCCGCCCACCATCGGCACGCGGTTGCGCTCGCCCAGGTAGACCGGCACTTCCTCGATGGTGTCCTGGGCGCGGAACAGCACCACCGCCTCGAATTCGCGGAAGGCCCATTCCATGAGGCGCTCGCTCTCCTCGGCCCGCGCGCGCATCGAGGGCAGGCCGTTCACCACCATGATGACGCGGCGGTCGCCGCGACGCGCACTGCCGGTCAGGCCGTAGCCCGCTTCCTCGGTGTGGCCGGTCTTGAGGCCATCCGCCCCGGCCACGCGCGCCAGCAGCGGGTTGCGGTTGTCCTGGCTGATGTTGTTGAAGCGGAAGGAACGCTCGTTGTAGTAGCGGTAGTGGTCGGGGAAATCCTCGATGATGCGGCGCGCCAGGATCGCGAGGTCACGCGCCGTCATGCGGTGCTCGGGGTCGGGCCAGCCGGTCGCGTTGCGAAAATTGCTGTTCTGCAGGCCGATGCGCCGGCCGGTGGCGTTCAGCAGCTCGGCGAATTGCTGTTCCGATCCGCTGATGGCTTCCGCCAGCACGATGCAGGCGTCGTTGCCCGACTGCACGATCACGCCGCGGATCAGGTCCTCGACCTTGATCTGCGCTCCCAGCTCCACGAACATCTTGGAGCCGGCCATGCGCCAGGCGCGCTCGCTCACCGGCAGGGTCTGGTCGAGCTGCAGGCGACCGGCCTTCAGCTGCTCGAACACCACATACATCGTCATCAGCTTCGACATGGACGATGGTGGCATGAGCTGGTCGGCGTTCTTCTCGAGCAGCACGGCGCCGGTCGCGAAATCCACGATCAACGCCTGGCGGGCCACCACGTCGAGCGGGCCGAGCGGTGTATCGGCCGGCGCGCCGGCGGGGCGCGTCGGACCGGGCTGGCGTCGCGGCTGCGCCGGCTGCTGCGCCCCGCGGTTCTGCGCCAGGGCCGGCGCGGCCAGAACCGCGCCTACCGTGCCCCCGAGCAGCGAACGGCGATATGTCATGGCGAGCCCCTTTCCCGAATCGGCGGCCGGTCAGTCCACCAGGATGCGCGCACCGGATACGCCGGCGGCGAGTGTCCGCTCAAGCGCCGCGTCGGCGGCGGCCACGCTGTCGAAGGGACCGAGCCGCACGCGGAACTGCTGGTCGCGCCGCGGGCCGAAGGCCTCGACCCGCGCGCCGGGGATGCGCGCGGCCAGCCGCGCGGCGGCATCGGGGCGCGAGAGCGTGCCAGCCTCGATCATCACGCGGCCGGGGCTGGGCGCGGATTGCGCGACCGTCTCGGGCAAGGGCGTGTCTGCGGGGGGCACGGCCGCCGCCTCCACCGCGGCCTGGCGTA
>NZ_JACADR010000400.1 GCF_016106005.1 Roseomonas rosulenta | reverse complement strand
CAGCGCGCGCCTCACGCCGGCAGCGCGACCACCGCGGCGGCCTCCCAGGCGAGCGTCACGGCCGCGCCGCGCTCGGGCGGCGCACCGTCCTCCTCGGCATGCGCGACGCGCAGCGCCGCACCGCCGGACAGGCGCACGAGCAGCAGCGAATCATCGCCGCGGAAGGCGACGTCCTCGACGGTGCCACGCGCGGTGTTGGGGCCGGCGGCGCCGGGGGTGACGCGGATACGCTCCGGGCGCAGCGCGACTGCCACCGTGCCGTGCGGGATCTCGCCGGCGAGGGTCGTCCCCGCCTCGGCGCTGTCGAAGCGCCCGGGCGCGGCCCGGCCTTCCAGCACATTGGCGGCACCGAGGAAGCGCGCGACGAAGCGCGAGGCGGGCCGTTCGTAGATCGCGCGCGGCGCGCCGACCTGCGCGACGCGCCCGCCCTCCAGCACCGCCACGCGGTCCGCCAGGGCCAGCGCCTCCTCCTGGTCGTGCGTGACCATGACGAAGGCCGCACCCGTCTCGCGCTGGAGGGCACGCAACTCGAAGCCGGTGCGTTCGCGCAGCCCGGCATCCAGCGCGCCGAGCGGTTCATCGAGCAGCAGCAGGCGCGGGCGCATCACCAGCGAGCGCGCGAGAGCGACGCGCTGCCGCTGCCCGCCCGAGAGCTGGTGCGGCCGCCGTGCGCCCAATCCATCCAGGCCCACCATGGCGATGGCGGCGGCCACGCGCGCGTCGGCCTCCGCCCGGGGCGTGCGCGCGCGCTTCAGGCCATAGGCGACGTTGTCCGCCACGTTCATGTGCGGGAACAGGGCGTAGGACTGGAACATCATGTTGACCGGGCGCGCCCAGGGCGGCGTGCCCAGGATGTCGCGCCCATCCAGGAGCAGCCGGCCGGAGTCGGGGGCCTCGAAGCCGGCGATGATGCGCAGCAGCGTGGACTTGCCAGAGCCCGAGCCGCCGAGCAGCGCGAAGAACTCGCCCTGCCCGATCTCGAGGTCGAGCGCATCGAGCGCGAGCGTGGCGCCGAAGCGCCTGGTCAGCGCCTCGGCCCGCAGCAGCGGCGTCAACGCCCTGCCTTGAAGCGCGCCCAGAGCCGCGTGCGCGCGCGCTCCGCCTCGCGCGGGGGTGTGCCGGCGACGAAGGTGCGCGACAGCGCCTCGGGCGAGGGGAAGACGTTGGGGTCGTTGCGCACGGCCTCGTCCACCAGCGGCCGGCTGGCGGGCACGGCGTTCGGGTAGCGCACGTGGTTGGTGATGCCCGCCATCACCTCGGGCTGCAGCAGGAAGTTGATGAAGGCGTGGGCGGCCTCCGGGTTCGGCGCATCGGCCGGGATCGCGAGCATGTCGAACCAGAGCTGCGCCCCTTCGCGCGGCATGACGTAGCCGAGCTCGACACCGCGGTTCGCCTCCCGCGCGCGGGCCTGCGCCTGGATCACGTCGCCGGAATAGGTGAGCGCGACGCAGGCCTCCCCGGTCGCCAGCGCATCGAGGATCGAGCCCGAGGCGATGATGGTGCGCACATGCCGGCGGATGCCCATCAGCGCCTGCTCGGCCGCGCGCAGATCCTCGGCCGCGTTACCGTTGGGGTCGCGCCCGAGCCAGCGCAGCACCGAGGGCAGCACGTCGGTCGGGCTGTCCATCACCATGATGCCGCAGCGCGCCAGGCGCTGGGCATTCTCCGGCCGCAGCAGGATGTCGAGGCTGTCGAGCGGCTGATCCGGCCCGAGCGCGGCGCGCACGCGATCGACGCGGATCCCCAGGCCCACAGTGCCCCACAGATACACCGCGCCGTGCCGGTTGCCCGGGTCGATCGTGGCCACGCGCTCCATCAGCGTGGCATCGAGGTTGCGCCAGTTGGGCACCGCCGCGCGGTCGATCGGGCGCAGCGCACCCGCGCGCACAAGCCGCGCGAAGGTCGGTTCGCTGGTCGGCACGACGATGTCGTAGCCCGACCGCCCGGCGGAGAGCTTCCCCTCGAGCGTCTCGAGGCTGTCGTAGACGTCGTAGCGCACGCGGATGCCGGTCTCGCGCGTGAAGCGCGCCACCGCATAGGGGTCGATGTAGTCCGACCAGTTGTAGACGTTGAGCACGCGCTCCTGCGCCGCGGCCGGCATGGCACAGACGACCAGGGCAAGCAACGGCAACAGGCGTCGGAGCATCGGCGCGGGTCCTCGGGCGGCTGGCGGCGGAAGCCCAACTCTATCACGCGGTGCGGTGATGCCAGCCCCCTGGCCGGCAATGTGCAAGATAGGATTTTTTCCCTTGACGATTGGGTCCACGGTCCTGTAATTCGTCCCCACCAAGGGGCGAACTGCGTCCGTCGCACGCCCCGCCCTCCCCCCTGTCCCGCCAGCCCGACCCAGACCTCCCGCCCAGGCGGGCGCGCGCGCGCCCCCCTGCCGGGACGAGGAGCCCTGCATGCCATTCTCCGCTCTCGGCCTCTCGGCCCTCACCTCCGCGAACGGCTTCACGCTGTGGCACTACCGCACCGAGGACCTGCGCGCCGAGGTGCTCGCCCCGGGGTATTTCGCCCCCGCCGGCGCGCAGCTGCTGCCGGGCGACATCGTCATCGTGCAGGCCTCGGATTCCACCGCGCTGGTGCCGATCCGCGGCGGCACCATCGCCGGCGGCGGCGTCACCGTGGATGGCTCGGGCAGCGCGCCCTCCCTGCTGCGCTCGGCCAGCCTGGTCGCCGACATCGATCTCGACGCCACCGCCGTGCCACGCGCCATTCGGCTCGATACCGTGGCCGAGGTGCTGTTCGAGGGCGAGACGCTCGCGGCCGGGGCCACCATCACCGGCCCGATCGCGCAGGTCACCTTCACGCTGCTCATACCCGGCGCCCTATGGATTGACCTGTTGGGCCCACTCGAAATCTGCCAGGGAACGGATGCGTCCTGCTTCGGCGATAAGGTTGTTCCAGGCGGTGCAGCAGGCGTCGACGATGGCCCGCGTGTCG
>NZ_JACADR010000040.1 GCF_016106005.1 Roseomonas rosulenta | reverse complement strand
GATGGCGGCCCCATCCCTCGCCCCCTTCCCCTCAGCCGCGCGGCTGTCCGGCCGGACGGGCGGGCGGCGCAGCGGGGCGGGCGGGGGTGGAGGGCGTCGCGGCCGGGCGGCCGCCGGGCTGTTCGGCCAGCAGCGCCACGCGGGTGAAGCCCGCGCCGGCGATGGTGCCCATCACCTCCATGACACGGCCATAGGCGATGGCGCGGTCGCCGCGCACGAAGATGCGGCGCTCCGGCGCGCCCTGCGGCTGGTTGCGCATGATCGCCTGCAGCCGCGGCACAAGCTCCTCCATCGGCACCTCGGTCTCCTGCAGGAAGACGCGGCCCTGCGGGTCGACGGTGATGGTGAGCGGCTCGGTCTCCTGGTTGAGCGGGGTCGCGGCCGTGCGCGGCAGGTCCACCGGCACGCCCACCGTCATCAGCGGTGCCGCGACCATGAAGATGATCAGCAGCACCAGCATGACGTCGACCAGCGGCGTGACGTTGATCTCCGCCATGGGGCGGTAGCGCGACCGGCGGTCGCGCCCGTTGCTCAGGGACCCGGCCATGGCGGCTATTCCGCCGCGCTCGCGGCCGGCGCCGCGCTGTCATTCGCCGCGACTTCCGTCTGGCGCGACAGGATGGCGGCGAATTCGGTGGCGAAGGATTCCATCCGCGCGGCGAAGCGCGCGAGGTCGGTGTTGAGCTTGTTGTAGGCCAGCACCGCCGGGATGGCGGCGACCAGGCCGATGGCGGTGGCGAACAGCGCCTCGGCGATGCCGGGGGCGACCACCGCGAGGTTGGTGTTCTGCATCCCGGCGATCGCCGCGAAGGAGTTCATGATGCCCCAGACGGTGCCGAACAGGCCGATGAAGGGCGCCACCGACCCCGTGCTGGCGAGGAAGACCATCCAGCGCTCGAGCCGTTCCATCTCGCGCCCGATGGTCACCGTCATGGCGCGTTCGACGCGTTCCTTGGCCCCGCCCATGATGCTGCCCGCACCCGCGCTGCGGCGCCATTCGCGCATCGCCGCGCCGAACACGGCGGCCATGGGGTGGGAGGGTTCCTCGCCTTCGCGCGCATAGAGGTCATCGAGGCTGCCGCCCGACCAGAAGCGGTCCTCGAAGGCGTCGGCGGCGCGGTTGGCGCGGCGGATGCCGGTTACCTTGTCGAACACGATCGCCCAAACCCAGACGCTGGCGACCAGAAGCCCGATCATCACGCCCTTCACCACCCAGTCGGCCTGGAGGAAGAGCCCCCAGAGCGAAAGGTCGTGCGCCGCCTGTCCGAGCGCCTGAGCGGTCACGTTGCCGTTCACGCCGTCTCTCCTTCCGAGGCCCCGCGGGGCCTGTGCAACATCGTCCCGGGGTCAGCCCGCCGCGTCCGGCACGACCAGCCCCTTCAGCACCGACCGCCAGGGTTCCGGCAGCGGCACGGGCTTGAGGCTGTCCCGCCCCACGCAGACCAGGCCGACCTTGAGCCCGGCCAGCCTGTCCCGAGCCCCTTCGGCGGCCCGGACAAGCTGCCCGAGCACCACCTGCGCGCCCGTCACGCGCAGCACCGAGGTCTCCACCACGACCGAATCATCGAGGCGGGCGGGCCGCCAGTACTCCACTTCGACGCGCCGCACCACCAGCAACGCATTGTGACGTTCCATCATAAATTGGTGCGGCAAACCTATGGCACGCAAGGATTCGGTTCGCGCCCGTTCCGCCCAGTGCAGATATCGGGCGTGATAGGCCATCCCACCGGCGTCGGTATCCTCGAAATACACGCGCAGGTGGTATCGGTGGATTTTGTCTGACGTATCTGGTTCGGACTCAGTCACGCATCCGTGTCCCGCAGCAGATCGAGCTGCGCCACCATCCCCGCCGGCGGGGCGAGTCCCAGGTGGCGCCAGCCGGCCTCGCCCAGCATCCGCCCGCGCGGCGTGCGCAGCACCAGGCCCTCCTGGATCAGGAAGGGCTCGACCACTTCCTCGAGCGTGTCGCGCCCCTCGGCGAGTGCCGCGGCGAGCGTCTCGATCCCCACAGGCCCGCCGCCATGATGCTCGGCGATGCGCCGCAGGTAGCGTCGGTCCATCGCATCGAGGCCGAGCGCATCGACTTCCAGCCGCAGCAGCGCGCCATCCACCATCGCACGATCGGCGACGGCATTGCCCACCAGCGCGAAATCCCGCACGCGGCGCAGCAGCCGCCCCGCGATGCGCGGCGTTCCCCGCGACCGCTTCGCGATCTCCATCGCGCCATCGTCGGACAGCGCGAAGCCCAGCTTGCGCGCGCCACGGCTGACGATGCCGTGCAACTCCTCCGCCGTGTAGAACACCAGCCGCAGCGGAATGCCGAAGCGGTCGCGCAGGGGCGTGGCCAGCAGCCCCGCGCGCGTCGTGGCGCCGATCAGCGTGAAGGGCGGGATGTCGATGCGCACGGTGCGCGCCGCCGGCCCCTCCCCGATGATGAGGTCGAGGCAGAAATCCTCCATCGCGGGATAGAGCGTCTCCTCGATGGCGGGCTGCAGGCGATGGATCTCATCCACGAACAGCACGTCGCGCGGCTGCAGGTTCGTCAGGATCGCCGCGAGGTCGCCCGATCGCTGCAGAACCGGCCCCGATGTCGCGCGGAAACCGACACCGAGTTCGCGCGCCACGATCTGCGCCAGCGTCGTCTTGCCGAGCCCCGGCGGGCCGTGGAACAGCACATGGTCCATCGGCTCCGCCCGCGCCCGCGCCGCCGCGATGAACACGCCCAGGTTCTCGCGCAGCGACGCCTGGCCGGTGAAGTCGGTGAGCGTCTGCGGCCGGAGCGCGTGCTCGCCGTAGTCGTCATCCTGCCGCTCGGGGTCGGTGATGCGCTCGCCGCTCACCGCGCCATTTCCTTCAGCCCGTCGCGGATCAGCGCATCGAGCGTCGCACCCTCACCCAGCCGCTTCGCCGCGCGCGCGATGGCCGCCGCCGCCTGCGGCTGCTTCCAGCCCAGGTTCACCAGCGCCGAGACCGCATCAGCCTCCGCCCCCTGCTCCGGCAGAACGGACGCCAGCGCGCCCTCGCCATCCGCCTCCGGCGTCGCACGCCCCACCGCCCATTTCTGCATCGCGGGTTCATCCACGATGCGGTTCGCCGTCGCCGCGCCGAGCCCCTTCACCTCCGACAGCCGCTTGCGCTCCTTGCCCGCGATCGCGCGCGCCAGGCCATCGGGGCTGAGCGAGGACAGCACGATCAACGCCTTCTGCGGCCCCACCGTCTTGACCTCGATCAGCGCCCGGAACGCCTCGCGCTCCGAAGTATCCGCGAAGCCATAGAGCGTGATGGCATCCTGGCTGACACGCGTCTCGACCAGCACACGCACCACACCCTCCCGCCCCGTCAACGCATCCAACGTGCGCCGCGAACAGGACAGCAGATATCCCACGCCATTCACGTCGAACACGCACCCGCCCTCGTGCGTGGCCTCCACACGGCCTTTCAGCGCGGCGATCATGAGATGGGCGCGCTGCCGGAGGGGGCTTTGCCCCCTCCGGACCTCCCCCACCAAGGGGCAACGGCCCCTTGGATCGCGGGTTTTGAATCGGGGGAATTGGGGAGGGGCATCGTCGGCACGACCGACGCGACGGGCACGCCACGCCCCTCCCCAACTCCCCCGATCAAGTCGAGGGGTCCAGGGGCATTAAGCCCTTGGCGGGTGGGGTCCAGGGAGGGCAGAGCCCTCCCCGTCGCGCGACCCAACCCCATCATGCCGGCTGATAGCCGCGTGCGAGAGCCGTGCGCGACTGCCGGTGATGCGCGTGGCAGATCGCGACGGCGAGGGCGTCGGCGGCATCGGCGCGTTTGAAGGTCACGCCGGGCAGAAGGTGTTTCACCATGGCCTGGACTTGTTCCTTTGCGGCGTGGCCGTTGCCGACGACGGCGCGCTTCACCTCCATCGCGCCGTATTGCGCGACGGCGAGGCCCGCCAGCGCGGGGGCCAGCACCACCACGCCGCGCGCCTGGCCCAGCTTCAGTGCGCTGTCCGGGTTGCGCGCGACATAGGTGTTCTCGACGGCGGCTTCCTCCGGCGCGTGCAGGTCGATCACGGCGGCAAGGCCGCGGTGCAGGGCGAGCAGGCGGTCGGGCAGATCCTCGGCGGGGGTGGTGGAGACCACGCCCTCGGCCAGGAAGCGCAGGCGGAAGCCGTCGTGCTCGATCAGCCCCCAGCCGGTGTGCTGGAGGCCGGGGTCGAGCCCGAGGATACGAATCGGCCGGCGCGCCATGGGCACGTGTCTAGCAGAAGCGCGGCGCCGCGCTCAGCCCGGCACGGCGAGCAGCGCCCGCAACGCCGCCGCCCGTTGCCCGAGCAGGTCGGCCAGGCTGGTCCGGTCCAGCACCGCGAGGAAGGCGCGCAGCGCCTCGTCCAGCACCGCGCTCAGCCCGCAGGCCGGGGCGATCACGCAGCCGGGGCACTCGGCAAGGTCGAAATCCTCCTCCATGTGCCGCACCACGGCGCCGACGCTGATCTCGGCGGGCGGGCGCGCCAGGCGGATGCCGCCCGACCGGCCGCGCAGGCTGGTGACGAAGCCCGCGCGCCCGAGCTCGTTCACCACCTTCATCAGGTGGTTCTGCGAAATGCCGTAGGCACGGGCGATCTCGGCGATCGAGCATACGGCATCCGGCCGCGTGCCGAGGTGGAGCAGCGTGCGCATGGCGTAGTCGGTGTAGCGGGTGAGCCTCATGCGCCAGCCTCTAATCCTGCATCTCCAATATAGGTTTTGTGCTTGCATTAATCCAGCCCGGCCGATATATGCATTGCAGATGCATGATTTAGGTGCACGATGCACGAGACCCCCGGTATCGACGACGATGCCCTGCGCCGCGTGGTCGGCCTGTTCTACGAAAGGGTCCGCGCCGATGCGGCGCTCGGCCCGGTGTTCGAGGACGCCATCCACGACTGGCCCACGCATCTCGAGACGCTCGCGGCCTTCTGGTCCTCGGTGATGCTCACCTCCGGCCGCTACAAGGGGAACCCGATGGCGGCGCACCTGAAGCACCAGGCGCGCATCACCCCCGCGCTGTTCGAACGCTGGCTGGAGCTCTGGGCGCAGACGACGGCCGAACTGCTGCCGCCCGCATCCGCCGCGGCCATGCAGTCAAGGGCGGCGCGCATCGCCCGCAGCCTGCAATACGCCCTTTCCCCCCTGCCGCTGCCCGGCGCGGCCTGACCCCCAGGAGGCAACACCGATGTCCACCCCCGACGTCGCCCTTGGCGTGCACCACGCGCCGCAGGGCCTGTCCGACCGCATCGCGCTCGGCTTCACCAAGCTGCTGCGCTTCTGCGCCGATACCTTCTTCGCGAAGCGCTACGGCCACCGCGCCATCGTGCTCGAGACCGTCGCGGCCGTGCCGGGCATGGTCGGCGCGACGCTCACGCACCTCCGATGCCTGCGCCGCATGGAGGACGACAATGGCTGGATCCGCACCCTCATGGAGGAGGCGGAGAACGAGCGCATGCACCTGATGACCTTCATCGAGGTGGCCAGGCCGACGCTGTTCGAACGCTGCATCATCCTCGGCGTGCAATGGGTCTTCTATGTCGGGTTCTTCCTGCTCTACCTGGCCAGCGCCCGCACCGCGCACCGCGTCGTCGGCTATTTCGAGGAGGAGGCGGTGATCAGCTACACCCACTACCTCGCCGATATCGACGCCGGGCGGTCCGCGAACCCACCCGCGCCAGCGATCGCGCGGCACTACTGGAAGCTGCCGGCAGATGCGACGCTGCGCGACGTGGTGCTCGTGATCCGCGCGGACGAGGCGCATCACCGCGACGTCAACCACGGCTTCGCCTCGGAGCTCGGGGGCCAGCCGTCCCGTGCGGTCTCGCCCTATCCGGAGCACGCCGCCGTGCTGCGGCCGGAAGCCTGACCATGGCCGCCTATCGTACGACACCGGTTTTCGACGAGACGACGCTGCCCGCCGCGCTGCGGCGGGAGCACCGCACGAAGCCGGGCGTCTGGGGCGTGATCGAGGTGATCGAAGGACGGATGCGCCTCGTCTTCCTCGATCCGCCAGGGGAGGCGATCGTGACGCCGGGCCACGATGCCGTGGTGCTGCCGGACCAGCCGCACTATGCCGAGCCGATCGGGGCGATGCGCATGCGCATCACCTTCCACGACAGCGCGCCAGGGTGAAAGCGACGGGAGGGGCGCCGCCCCTCCTGGACCGCGATGTCACGCCTTCACCGGCTCAGCAGCCACCAGGCCGCACCACCCGCCGCGACGAGCCACAGCGCCACGATGACTGCCGCACCGATCTTGCTGACCGGCCGCCCCGCAGCCGCCGCGGCGCGCGCACGGCATTCGGCCATGACGTGCCGGGGCACCAGCGCGACGACGGCCAGGATTCCGAGCGGGACCAGGATCGCGTCGTCCAGGTAGCCCAGCACCGGCACGAAGTCCGGGATCAGGTCGATGGGCGACAGCGCATAGGCCGCGACGGCCAGCGCCAGCGCCCGCGCATACCAGGGCGTGCGCGGATCCCGCGCCGCCAGCCAGATGGCCAGCACGTCCCGCCTGATGACCCGCGCCCAGCCTGTCAGCCGCGCGAACATGCCGGATCAGGCAGCCGCATGGCCGCGAAGGGGAATGGAAGCCATGCCGGCTTATAGCGCGCCTCGGGCCAGGGCGGCGCGGCGGCCGCGTGGTCCGGATTCCGGACCGGTCGGAGCCGGCATGCCGTGGTAGCCTCAATGTCATGAGCGGATACGGCCAGTTCTGCGCGGTCGCGCGCGCGCATGAGGCGCTCGGCGGGCGCTGGACGCTGCTCGTGGTCCGCGAGCTGCTCTCGGGCAGCCATCGCTTCAACGACATCCGCCGGGGCATCCCGCGCATCTCGCGCACGATGCTGTCCGAACGGTTGCAGAGCCTGGCGCATCTCGGTGCCGTCATCCGCAGCGACGGGCCGCACGGGCCGGAATATCGGCTGACGCCCGCGGGCCGCGAGTTGGCCGCCGTCATCGGCGCCCTGGCCGTCTGGGGCCAGCGCTGGCTGCCGCGGCGCGCGGCAACGGAGGACCTCGACCTCGAACCCGTGCTCGTCGACATGGCGCGTCGCACCCGGGCGGAGGCCCTGCCGCGGGCCCCGACCGTCCTGCGCTTCGACCTGCGCGGCCATGCCACGCGCTTCATGCTGCTGCGCCCCGGCGAGGCATCGGTCTGCGAGCACAATCCCGGCTTTCCCGAATCCCTGCGCCTGCACGGGCCGCTCGCTGCGCTCGTCGCCTGGTGGCGCGGCGATGCCGAACTCGCGGACGCCAAGCGCCTCGGCCTCGCGGTGGATGGCCCGCGCGACCTGGCGCGCGCCTTCCCGGCCTGGTTCGACCGCTACCAGTTCGCCGGGATCCGCGCCGCGTCCTGAACGGTCCGAATTCCGGACCCCACTTCAGGCGGCATGCCGGGCATCACGCTGCTCCTCGCTTGACGGGAGAGCCCCATGCCGACCGACACCCTTCTCGCACTGCTCGTTTTCGCCGCGGTGAGTTCCATCACGCCGGGGCCGAGCAACTTCATGCTCCTCGCCTCCGGCGCCAATTTCGGCTTCCGCCGCACCGTGCCGCAGATCCTCGGGATCGCGGCGGGCTTCGGCTCGCTGCTGCTCGGCGTCGGGCTGGGGCTCGGGGCCGTGCTGACGGCGGTGCCGGCGCTGCACCTGGCACTGAAGCTCGCCGGCGCCGGCTACCTGCTGTTCCTCGCCTGGCGCATCGGCTCGGCCCGCGCCATAGGGTCCGGGGCCACCTTGCCGAAGCCGCTGACCTTCGCCGAGGCGGCCGCCTTCCAGTGGGTCAATCCCAAGGCCTGGGTGGCGGCCATCAGCGCCATGGCGGTCTATGTCAGCGGGACGGCGCCGTTCGTATCGGTCATCCTGGTCTCGGCGGTCTTCGCCCTGGCCATCCTGCCGAGCCTCGCAGTCTGGACCGGCTGCGGCCTGGTGATCCGCGACCTGCTCTCGGATACGAGCCGGCTGCGCCTCTTCAACCTGCTGATGGGCGCTCTGCTCGCCGCGACGCTCTGGCCCCTGTTGCACCAGGGGCCGTGAGCGGGCGGCTCAGGCGGCGGAAAGCCGCGCCGCTGCCGCCTCGTCCACCTCGAAATTCGCGTAGACGGTCTGCACGTCGTCATGGTCGTCCAGCGCGTCGACCAGCTTGAGCACCTCGCGCGCGCGGTCCTCGTCCAGGTCGATGGTGGTGGACGGCCACCATTCGAGCTTCGCGGCCTCCGCCTGGCCGAACCTCGCTTCCAGCGCGTCGCGCACGGCGGCGAAATCCTCGACCGAGCAGGAGATCTCGTGGCCGTCCGCGTCGGATTCGACATCCTCCGCACCCGCCTCGATCGCCGCCTCCAGCATCCCATCGGCGGATGCGGCGTCGGCCTTGTAGCGCAGCACGCCCTTGCGCTCGAACTGGAAGGCAACCGAGTTCGTCTCGCCCAGCGCGCCGCCGTTCTTGGCGAACATCGATCGCAGGTCGCCGCCGGTGCGGTTGCGGTTGTCAGTCAGCGCCTCGACGATGATGGCGATGCCGTGCGGGCCGTATCCCTCGTAGCGCACCTCCTCGTAGCCCTCGCCCTGCCCCGCTTCGGAGGCCCGCTTGATGGCGCGGTCAATGGTGTCCTTGGTCATGTTCTGCACGAGCGCCGCCTTCACCGCGGCGCGCAGGCGCGGGTTCATCGCCGGGTCGGGCAGGCCCATCTTGGCCGAGACGGTGATCTCGCGGATCAGCTTGCTGAAGGCCTGGGCGCGCTTGGCCCCCTGCGCCTGCTTGCGGTGCATGACGTTCTTGGCGTGCGAATGGCCGGCCATGCGCCTCTCATTCCGTTTCTGTTGATGTCGAGGCGGCGGATATAGCGACCGGGGCGCCCGCGCGCCACCACCCGCCGGCCCTCCTCAGGACGGCAGCGGCAGCGCGCGCAGGAAGGCGACGAGCGCGCCGAGCCTGGCCGGGCGCGGCCCGCGCGCCGGCAGCAGAAGGGAAACCGGCGGGCCGGGATAGCGCCAGGCATCGAGCACCGGCACCAGCGCCCCCGCCGCCACCTCTGCCGCGACCGCGTAGGAGATCATCTGCAGCACTCCGCCGCCGGCCACCGCCGCCGCCACCGCCGCCTCCGGCGCATGGCAGGCGAGGCGGGCGGGGACATCGCGCAGCCGCAGCGACCCCTCCTCGACGAAATGCCAGGGCAGCGGCCGCCCGGTCTCGCGCGAGAGGACGCCGAGGCATCGGTGCCGGGCCAGGTCGGCCGGCGTCGCCGGCGCGCCGTGCGCTGCGAGATAGGCCGGCGCGGCGACCGTGGCGAGCGGCGCCCGGCCGAGCCGCTGCATGATCACGCCCGCCGCTGGCGGGTCGCCGACATAGACCGCGGCATCCAGCCCCTCGGCAACGAAGTCGGGAAAGGCGTCGCGGGAGGAGAGCTCCACCGCGAGGCCGGGATGCGCCTCGAGGAAGCGCGGGAGGGCCGGGGCGAGGACGATGCGCGCATAGGCCACCGGCGCCTGCACGCGCAGCAGCCCGCGTGCCGTCCCGCGGGCGCCGCGCGCCTCCTCCTCCGCGGCGTCGAGCACCGCCAGCATCTCGCGGCAGCGGGCGAGGAACGCCTCCCCCTCCTCGGTCAGGGCCAGGCGGCGCGTGGTGCGCGCGATCAGCCGCACGCCGAGATGGCGCTCCAGCCCCTGGACCAGCGTGCTCGCCATCGCATTGGACAGGCGCAGGTCCTCGGCCGCACGGCGGAAGCTTCCGCGCTCGGCAACGCGGGCGAAGACCTCCATGGCGCGCAGACGGTCCAGGGCCATCGTTCGTCCAGAGCAAATTATATTTTCGGATTATCCCGAATTCTCGCCCTCCACCAGGGTTGCGATACGCCGGGCCGGAGCACAGAAAGGAGCCCCGCCCATGCCCGCCTACGCCATCTTCGACGTCGTCGAGATCACCGACCCGGCCGCGATGCAGCGCTACCGTGCCGCGGTTCCGGCCATCGTCGCCCGCCATGGCGGGCGCTACCTCGCCATCGGCGGACCCGTCCGGGCGCTCGAGGGAAGCCGGCCCGCCCCGAGCTTCCCCGTCATCATCGAGTTCCCCGACCTCGCCGCGGCGCAGGCCTGGCACGCCTCGGAGGACTACCGCGACCTGCTCGCCCTGCGGCAGGCGGCCGCGCACTGCGAGGCGGTGCTGGTCGACGGCCTGGCGGCCGCCTGACTCTGTCCGGGGGCGGGGCTTCGCCCTATCCTACCCCCATGGACATGCCCCTGCCCGCCGACCCGCACGCCATCACCACCGAGGCGCAGCTGCGCGCGGTCTACGAGCAGCCGCTCGAAGGCCCGCTCAAGAAGGTGACCCACCGGATCGAGGCGACGGCCCGCGCCTGGATCGCCGCCTCGCCCTTCTGCATCCTGTCCACCGTGGGCAGCCGCGGCGTGCACGCCACACCGCGGGGCGACGCGCCGGGCTTCGTCGCGGTGGAACCGGACGGCTCGCTGCTGATCCCCGACCGGCGCGGCAACAACCGGCTCGATGCGCTGCGCGACATCCTCGAGGACGACCGCGTCTCGGTCATTTTCTTCGTCCCCGGCGCCTCCGAGGTGCTGCGCGTGCATGGCCGCGCGCGCATCACCGCCGACCCGGCGCTGTGCGCGCGCTTCATCGAGCGCGGCAAGGCGCCGGCCACGGTGCTGGTCGTGACGGTGCACGAGCTGTTCATGCAATGCGCCAAGTCGATCATGCGATCGCGCCTATGGGGCGATGTGCGTCGCCCGGCCGGGCTGCCGACGATGGGCCAGCTCATCGCCGCCCATCGCGCCGATGGGCAGGTCGATCCCGCCGCCTACGACGCCGAGGCGCCGGAGCGGCTCAACCAGACCATGTACTGAAGGCTACAGCAGCCCGCGCGCGATCCCGCCATCCACGTTCACGGTCTGGCCCGTCACGTAGCCCGCGCGTGGGCTCGACAGCCACAGGACCATCGCCGCCACTTCCTCCGGCGTGCCGAAGCGGCCCAGCGGAATCTCGTGCGCGAATTCGGCGATGACATCCTCGGCGCTGACGTTGCGCTCCGCCGCCATCTTCGCCGCGCGGTCGGTCCACAGCCTGGTCAGCGTGCGCCCGGGCGCGACGCAGTTCACCCGGATGCCCTCGGCCGCGTATTCCCCCGCGAGCGTCTTGGTCAGCCCCAACAGCCCCGCCTTGTGGACGTTCGAGACGATCTGGTTCGGATAGGGCATGCGCGAGGCCGCCGCACCCAGCAGCACGATCGACGGCGCGGCGCCCTTGCGCAGCAGCGGCAGCGCGGCGCGCACCACCCGTACGGCAGACAGGACGTTGAAGGTGTAGTTGGCCGTCCAGTCCGAGTCCGACAGCGCCTCGAAGCCCGATCGGATCGACCCGCCGACGCAATCCACCAGCGCATCCAGCGCGCCCCAGAGCGAGCCGGCCTCGGCCAGCAGCGCCTCGGCTGCACCCTCCGCGGTGATGTCGGCCACCGCCGTCGCCGGCCGCCGGCCGGTGGACGTCGCGATGCGATCCGCCGCGGCGGCAATGCCGGCCGGATCGCGTGAGGCGATCAGCACCTCCGCCTCCTCGCGCGCCAGCAGTTCCGCGGTCGCGAAGCCGATGCCCGCCGAGGCACCCACCACCAGCACCCGCCGTCCACGATAGCCGAGATCCACGCGCCTCTCCTCGCTCTGCCGCGCGGACCATGCGCAGCGTCGCGCACGGGATCAAGCCGACGGGGCCGACCACGCCGAAGCGCGGCGCTTCCCCGAAGCCCGGCAAGGGCGGGGCATGGCGCACTGCCGCTGACGCGCAAGGGGACGGCGGCGCCGGGCGTCACGGTGGACGAACCGCGCGATGGAGCGCGACGTCACCGCCGGCGCGCGATCAGGGGCGCGGCATCGCCTGGCTGAGACCACCGCCGATGCGCAGCGGCTCGGCCCGGCGCGCCAGGCCCGTCGCGTCGTCGGTCTCGACGAACAACCCGCAGATGGTGGCCTCGCCCTCCGCAGGTGCCAGCCGCTCGGACGGGACCTTGCGCCAGAAGCGCAGCGAGGCGCCGCCCTTCTGCATGCCGATCACGCTGTCGTAGTCGCCGCACATGCCGGCATCGGACTGGTACGCCGTGCCGCCGGGCAGCACGCGATGGTCGGCCGAGGGCACATGCGTATGCGTACCGATCACCAGGGATGCGCGTCCGTCGAAGGAATGCGCGATGGCCTGCTTCTCGCTGGTGGCCTCGGCATGGATGTCCACCACCACCGCCTGCACGCTGCCCTGCGCGCCCAGCGTCTGCTTCGCGAGTTCCGCCTGCACGGCGCGGAAGGGGTCGTCGAGCGGCTCCATGAACAGCCGGCCCATCGCCTGCACCACCAGCACGCGCCGCCCGCCCGCCACCTGCACCACCGTCGCCCCGCGCCCGGGCGTGCCGGGCGCGTAGTTCAGCGGGCGGATCAGCCGCGGCTCCTCCTCGATATACGGGATGATCTCCTTGCGGTCCCAGGCATGGTTGCCGAGCGTCAGCACATCCGCCCCCGCGGCGAACAGCGCGCGCGCCATGTCGGGTGCGAGGCCGAAGCCGTGCGAGGCGTTCTCGGCATTCACCACCACCAGGTCGAGCAGCAGGTCGCGCCGCAGCCCCGGCAGCGCCGCGACCACTGCATCGCGCCCCGACCGGCCGACGATGTCGCCGAGGAACAGCAGCCTCATGCGGCCGTGTCGCAGACCACCACGCCCTTCTCCGTCGCCACGCGCGGCAGGCGCGCATCCCGGGGGCCGGCGGGCACCCCGGGCGGGTCATGCATCTCCTGCGCGGCATAGGCAATGCCGATGGCCACCGCGCCCGGCAGCGCCGCGAGCGTCCGGTCGTAGTAGCCCCCGCCATAGCCAAGCCGCCGCCCGGCGCGATCGAAGGCGAGCAGCGGGACCAGCAGCCAGTCCGGCGTGACCTCCTCCCCGCCCGCCGGCTGGCGCGTGCCCATCGGGCCATGCGCCAGCGGGTCGCCCGGCGCCCAGCGCCGGAAGCGCAGCGGCAGGCCGCGCTTGGGCGTCACCGGCAGCGCCAGCGCCTGGCCGCGCCCATGCAGCGCGTGCAGCAGCGGGCGAAGGTCGATCTCCGGGCCCATCGGCCAGAACCCCGCGACGATAACGCCAGGCGGTGGCGGGCAGTGCCGCAGCACGACAGCGGCCAGCGCCTCCCCCGCCCCGGCCGGGTCGATCGCCGCGCGGCGCGCGAGCGCGACGCGGCGGGCCTCCGCCTTCATCTCGGCAAGCAGGACGTCGCAATATGGCGCGGTCGGTTCGCTGGTCATCGGCGAGAATGATGCGCCCACCGCGCCGCGAGGCAAGCGCCCGCCCTACGCCCGCCCGTAGGTGTCCTCGAAACGCACGATATCGTCCTCGCCGAGGTAGGAGCCCGACTGCACCTCGATCAGCACCAGCGGGATCATCCCGGGGTTCTCCATCCGGTGCACGCAGCCGAGCGGCAGGTAGACGCTCTCGTTCTCCCGCAGCAGGATCTCCTCGTCGTCACGCCGCACGATCGCGGTGCCCGAGACGACCACCCAATGCTCCGCCCGGTGGAAGTGCTTCTGCAGCGAGAGCTTCGCACCGGGGCGCACCTGGATCTTCTTCACCTGGAAGCGCTCGCCCAGGATCAGCCCCTCGTAGTGGCCCCAGGGGCGATAGGCGCGGCGATGCTCGGTCGCCTCCTTGCGGCCCTTGGCGCGCAGCTGCTCGACCAGCTTCTTCACGTCCTGCGCGCGGTCGCGGTGCATCGCCAGCACGGCGTCGTCGGTCACCACCACCACGGCGTCCTCGAGGCCCACCACGCCGGTCAGGATGCCCTCGCTGCGCACCAGGCAGCGGCGGGCATCGACCAGCTCCACCGGGCCCAGCGTGGCGTTGCCGGCGCCGTCCTGCGCGCTGATCTCCCACAGCGCGGCCCAGGAGCCGATGTCGGACCAGCCGATCGCCGCGGGGACCACGGCGGCATTGGCGGTGCGCTCCATCACCGCGTGGTCGATGCTGATCGACGGCGCGGCGGCGAAGGCCGCGGGGTCGAGCCGCACGAAGTCCATGTCCCGCTTCGCCCCGGCCACGGCCTGGCGCACCGCCGAGAGCATGGCCGGCTCGTGCCGCTCGAGCTCCGCCAGGATGGCCGAGGCGGTGGCGACGAACATGCCCGAGTTCCACAGGTGCTTCCCGCCCGCCACGAACTCCGCGGCGCGCGCGGCGTCGGGCTTCTCGACGAAGCGGGCGATGGCGCGCACGCCGGGCAGGCCGGGCAGGTCGGCGCCGGCCTCGATGTAGCCGTAGCCGGTCTCGGGCGCGGTCGGCGCCATGCCGAAGGTGACGATGCGCCCGGCGCGCGCGGCCGCGGCCGCCTGCGCCAGGGCGGCGTGCAGGGCGGGCACGTCCTCGATCGCGGAATCGGCCGCCATGATCCACATGACGGTGCCCGGGCCGGCTTCCTCGGCCAGCAGCGCGGCGGCGGCGATGGCGGGGCCGGAGTTGCGCCCGGCCGGCTCCAGCACGATGCGCGCGCCGCGTCCGCGCAACTGCTCGGCCACCAGGAAGCGATGCGCCTCGTTGCACACGATCATGGGCGCGGCGAAGCCCGGGCCCTCGGCGCGCGCGGCGGTCTCGACCAGCATCGGCCGGTCCGAGGCGAGCGGCCAGAACTGCTTCGGATACCCCTCGCGCGAGAGCGGCCAGAGGCGCGTGCCGGTGCCCCCCGAGAGAATGACGGGCAGGATCTGGTGATGTTCGGTCATGGCATCCGCGGGTCTGGGACAGGTGCTGGGCGTCCTATGCGATGCAAACGCGGCGAAGGGAAGGCGGCTCGGCAGCGGCGCGGGGCCGCCCTATCCTGGGCCGGCAGCAGGGGGTGACGGCGTGAGGGATGGCGTGACGGCGGGGCAGGTCCCCGAGGGCTTCGTGGCGCGCCATGCGGGCGGGCCCTTCCTCGAGCCGATCGGGCCGATCTTCCGCCGGCCGGAGGAGGCCGGGGCGCGCTTCGGCATCCGCATCGAGCGGCGGCACTGCAACAACCAGGCGGTCGCGCATGGCGGCATGCTGGCGACCATCGCCGACATCGTGCTGGGCATCGGCGGCGCCGAGCAGGCGGGCACGCCCGGGCATTTCGTCACCATCAGCCTGGTGACGGACTACCTGGCACCCGCCCCGCTCGGCGCCTGGCTGGAATGCCACCCGGCGCTGCTGCGCCGCACCTCGCGCATGATGTTCGTGGAGGGGCGGTTCCTGGCGGATGGCGTGGCGGTGCTGCGCGCGAGCGGGGTCTTCGCGCTGCCGAGGCCGAAGGCGGAGGCGGCGCCCGGCGCCTGAAGGCAGACAAGCGGATCGCGGCCCGGCCGCGATCCGGGAGCGCGAATGCGCGACCGCGCCCAGCCCATCAGCCGCGCCGGGTGCACCACTGCATGGCGCGCAAGCCAAGCCGGCGCATGCCGGCGCCCGGCGTCTGAGGGCACGAAAAGACTCGGATCGCGGCCCGGCCGCGATCCGGGAGCGCGAATGCGCGACCGCGCCGAGCCCATCCGCCGCGCCAGGTGGCACCGGTGCGTGGCGCGCAAGCCAAGCCCGCGCATGCGGGCGCCCGGCGCCTGAGGGCGTAGTTAAGACTCGGCGCCCGCCGTCTGAGGGCACAAAAAAGGCGGGCCCCGCAAGGGACCCGCCTTCCCACGCCGCGGCCGGTCTCGACCGGCCGGGGCGAACCTTCAGCCGCCTTCCTGGATGGCGGCGTCCTTCTTGCGGCTGATGCTGGGCAGCAGCATCGCGGCCAGGGCGACGAAGCCGATCGCGAGCATCGTGGCGCTGATGGGGCGCTCGACGAAGACCATCCAGTCGCCGCGCGACAGCAGCATGGCGCGGCGCAGGTGTTCCTCCATCATCGGGCCGAGCACGAAGCCAATCAGCATCGGCGCCGGCTCGAGCCGCAGCTTCGAGCAGAGGTAGCCGAAGATGCCGAAGATGACCGTCTGGTACACGTCGAACACGTTGTTCTGCAGCGAGTACACACCGATCGCGCAGAAGATCAGGATCGAGGGGTACATGTAGCGGTAGGGCACCTGCAGCAGCTTCACCCACATGCCGATCATCGGCAGGTTGATGACCAGCAGCATCAGATTGCCGACCCACATCGACGCGATTAGGCCCCAGAACAGGTCGGGCTGCGCCTCCACCATGCGCGGACCCGGCTGGATGCCCTGGATGATGAGCGCGCCCACCATCAGCGCCATCACGGCGTTTGCCGGGATGCCGAGCGTGAGCAGCGGGATGAAGGAGGTCTGCGAGGCCGCGTTGTTGGCCGATTCCGGACCCGCCACGCCCTCGATCGCGCCGGTGCCGAATTCGTGCCGGCCCTTCGAGACCTTGCGCTCCATCATGTAGGAGCCGAAGGACGCCAGCGCCGCGCCGCCGCCCGGCAGGATGCCGAGCACCGAACCCAGCGCCGTGCCGCGAATGACGGAGGGAACGGCGCGGCGGAATTCCTCCTTGGTCAGCATCAGGCTGCCGACCTTGCTCGACAGCACGCTGCGCGATTCCGGCCGCTCGAGGTTCAGGATGATCTCGGCGATGCCGAACATGCCCATGGCGATCGAGACGAAGCCCACGCCGTCCGACAGTTCCGGGATGCCAAAGGTGAAGCGCTGCTGGCCGGTCTGCACGTCGGTGCCCACCAGCCCGAGCGCCACGCCCACCGTCACCATCGCCACCGACTTCAGCACCGAACCCTGCGCCAGCACCGCGGCGATGATCAGGCCGAGCAGCATCAGCGAGAAGTAATCGGCCGGCCCGAAGGACAGCGCCACCGAGGTCAGCAACGGGCCGGAAGCCGCCACCAGCACGGTCGACACCGTCCCGGCGAAGAACGACCCGAGCGCGGCGATGGTCAGCGCCGCGCCGGCACGGCCGCGCCGCGCCATCTTGTAGCCTTCGAGCGTGGTCACGACCGAACTGACCTCGCCGGGCAGGTTCAGCAGGATCGCGGTCGTGGACCCGCCGTACTGTGCGCCGTAGTAGATGCCCGCCAGCATGATGATGGCGGTGGTGGCCGGCTGGCCGAAGGTGATCGGCAGCAGCAACGAGATGGTCGCAACGGGCCCGATGCCCGGCAGCACGCCGATCGCAGTGCCGATGAGGCATCCGATCAGGCAGAACAGCAGGTTGTTGAGCGAGAGCGCAACGCCCATGCCGTGTGCGAGGTTCGCGAGGAGATCCATGGTCTGTGCGTCCTTCCCGTCAGGAGAGCTGCGGCCAGACGGGCACGCGGATGTCGAGGTACCAGATGAACACCACCCAGCAGAGCGCGCACAGGAAGGCTGCGCAGCCCGCCACGCCCAGTGGCTTCTGCGTCTCGTCCGCCAGCGCCGAGACAACCACCGTGGCCACGATCGCGACCATCAGTCCAAGCGGTTCGAGGATGATGCCGAACAGGGCGAAGGAGGCGCTGACGAGGAACAGCGGTCGCCATGACTTGAGGATACTGGGGACAAGGCAGCCGACGAACAGCGCAAGGCCCAGCGGGTTCCACGAAGCGCCGAGCCACCCCCCGGCATGCGAGGCGGCGTAGTAGACGACGAACACCGCGGCCGCGCCGGCGACAACGACGGCGATCTCGGCCGGGGACCAGGGCGTCAACGGGTCCGGCCCGTTGGTCAGCGCCTGAAAGAACACGCCCGCCGTCAGGATCAGGAGCAGGTAGAATGTAAGCATCGGCATGTAGCCGGGGCCCATGCGACGCGCCGAACCAAGATTATGGTCCATGTTCAGCCACAAGCCGATGAGCGCGAAGCCGGTCAGCAGCCCCACGCACACCATGTCCTTGGTATTGATCTTCATGCGCTTGGTTCCAGCGTATTGAACATGTCCTGCTCCCCCACCCACTAATCCGGCGTAGCGCCGGAAGCCTGCACGAGAGGCGCCCAGAGCGCCACCTCCCGACGCACGAATTCGCCGTAACCTTCGGCGCTCAGGTCACCTGGCGTGCCGCCCAGTTCGGCGAGGCGTGCGCGGATCTCGGGCGCTGAGAGGAAGGCGCGCGTCTCGCGGTTCAGCCGCTCGACCACCGCCGCGGGCGTGCCCGCCGGCGCCGAGAGCCCGAACCACGAATCGCTCGCGAGGTCGAAGCCCTGCTCGCGGAAGGTTGGCACCTCCGGGAAGGACGGATGGCGCTCCGCCGAAGCCATCGCCACCGCAATCACGGAACCCTGGCGGATGTGGTTCGCGGCCGAGGGCAGGCTGTCCGACATCATCGGCACCTGCCCCGCGATCACGGCCTGCATCGCCGGGCCCGCGCCGCGGAAGGGAATGTGGTTGAGCTCGGTGCCGATGAGCTGGCCCATGCGCACCACCATCAGGTGGTTCGACGACCCCGCGCCCGAGGTCGCGACATCGAGCCCGCCGGCGCTGCGCGCCTTGGCCGCGGCATCGCCCAGCGTGCGGATGCCCGAGCGCGGATTGGCCACCCACACGGTCGGGTTCGAGACGACCAGCGCGATATGCGCGAAGTCCGTCACCGCGTCGTATCGGATGCGCCCGCGATAGACCGATGGCGAGATGCCATGGCTCGCGATGTTCGACATGACCAGCGTGTAGCCATCGGGCGCGGCGCGCGCGACCATCTCGCTGCCCACCGTGGCACCTGCGCCCGCGCGGTTCTCGACCACCACCGACACGCCGAGGCGCTCCTGCAGACCTGCAGCGACCAGCCGGGCGACCAGGTCGGTCGTGCCGCCCGGCGCGAAGGGCACCACCAGGCGGATGGGCTGGGACGGCCATGCGCCGCCCTGCGCCAGGGCAGGGCGCTCGGCGATCGCGGCAAGTGGAAGACCGGCCAGCAACGCGCGCCGGCGGAGCGTCCAGGACATATTGCCTCCCAAGTCTCGGCGAGCCCTATGGCATGGGGCATGGGTCGTCGCAAGCGGCGCGGGCCGCTGAGCGCTTGCCCCGGCATCGTGCCATCCTATGCTTTGTCACGAACCCCCTTGAGCGGATGCCCCCGATGATCGCCAACGACCCGCAGCGCGCCATCCGCGCCGCCGCCGCCGCCATCGCGCCGCGCCTCGTGGAGCTGCGCCGCGACATCCACCGCGTGCCGGAGCTCGCCTTCCAGGAAACCCGCACGGCCGGAATCGTCGCGGCCGAGCTCGCGCGGCTCGGCATCGCGCACCGCACCGGCGTCGGTGTCACCGGCGTGGTGGGCGAGATCGCGGGCGGGCGCCCCGGCCCCACCCTGCTGATCCGCGCCGACATGGACGCGCTGCCGATCCACGAGGAGACGGGGCTGCCCTTCGCCAGCGGCGTTGATGGCCAGATGCACGCCTGCGGCCACGACATCCACACCGCCACGCTGCTCGGCGTGGCCGCGGTGCTGAAGGATCTCGCGCCGCAGATCGCCGGCACGGTGCGCCTGGTCTTCCAGCCGGCCGAGGAAGTGCTGGAAGGGGCCGCCGCCATGATCGCGGATGGCGCCGCGGACGGCGCCGACATGGCGATCGGCTTCCACAACCACCCGGACATGCCGGTGGGGTCCTTCGGCTTCGTGCGCGGCGCCTGCCTCGCAGCTTCCGACCGCTTCGACCTGGTGGTGCAGGGCAAGTCGGGCCATGCCGCGCACCCTTACGCCGCCGTCGATCCCATCGTCGCCGCCGCGAACTTCATCGCGCAGGCGCAGACCGTGGTCAGCCGCGAGATCAGGCCGCTGCACCCGGCCGTGGTCACGGTCGGCATGGTGCAGGGCGGCACCACCTACAACATCATCCCCGAGCGCGTGCACCTGAAGGGCACGGTGCGCACGCTGCACGCCGATGCGCGCGACACGGCCGAGGCCGCGCTGAAGCGCCTGGCCGAGGGCATCGCGCTCGGCATGCGCGTGAAGTGCACCATGACCTACGCGCGCAAGGTGCCGCCGCTGGTCAATGACGATCGCGTGCTCGAACCCGTGCTCGCCGCCGTGGCGCGCCAGATGGGCGTGGCACCCGAGGAAGGCGAGCCGTCCATGGGTGCGGAGGACTTCGCCGAATTTGCCGCCCGCGCGCCGGCCTTCCAGCTGCGCATCGGCTCCGGCGCGCCGGGCCGCGACGACCGGCTGCACAATGCCTTCTATCAGCCCGACGAACGCTGCATCGAGCTCGGCGTGCAGGCGCTCAGCCGCGCCGCGCTCGACATCCTGGCGTAGCGCCCCGGCGCCGCCGTGGCGGCGGGCGCGGCCTGCTGGCAGACTGCCAGCGCCGCGACGCACCCGGCGGGGAGGTGAGCATGCTCGTGATGGAATTGCTGCGGGACCGCGGCATCGTCGTGCTGGAGCCGGACGGCCCCCTGGCGGCCGGGGATTTCGACCGCCTCGCCGCGCTGGTCGATCCCTACCTGGAGGAGGTGGGCGAGCTGCGCGGGCTCATCATCGACACGCGCAGCTTCCCGGGCTGGGACGGCCTCGAGGGCCTGCTCGCGCATGGGCGCTTCGTGCGCGGCCACGCCGCGCGGGTTAAGCGCGTCGCCATCGTGACCGACAGCGACCTCGCCGGCATGCTGGCGCGGGTCGCGGGCGCCATCCTGCCGCCGGAGATCCGCCGCTTCGACTCCGGCCAGCTCGAACAGGCGCATGCCTGGATCCTCGGCGACGGCGCGCCGGGCCCATCGACTCCCCGGGAGACGTCCCCATGACCCACCGCATTGCCGAGATCACCGCCCCCGAAGTGGCCTCGCGCCTCGCCGCCGGCGCCGTCGCCATCCTGCCCATGGGCAGCCTCGAGACCCACGGCCCGGCCCTGCCCATGGGCGACTACCTGGTGGCGGAGGAGATCGCCGCGCGCATCGCCGCACAGGCCCTCTCGCTCGGCGCGGATGCGCTGGTCGCCCCCGCCATCCCCTTCGGCGGCGAGGATTTCTTCGCCGGCGTGGCGGGCGGCATCACCTTGTCCATCCCCACGCTCACCGCCGTCATCGAGGAGGCCGCCGAGGCCTTCATCCGCACCGGCACGCGCTCCATCCTCATCGTCAACGGACATGCCGGCACGATCGGGCCCGCCGAGGCCGCCGCCCGCACCGCGCGCCACCGCCACGGCGTCATCATCCCCGCCCTGCACCTGTGGCGGGAGGCCGGCAAGCTGCACGCCGAACTCGGCGGCGCGAGCGAATCCTTCGGCCATGGCGGCGACCCGGTGGCCTCGGTCACCATGCACCTGCGCCCCGACCTCTGCCGCCCGGATGCGGCACGCGAGCGCGCCCCGACCGGCCCCTATCTCGGCCTCCCGCCGACCGGCTTCGGCGCCATCCGCTCCCATGGCGTGGATTTCGCCGTGCCCATGTGGGTGGAGGAGGTCGCGCCCGGCGGCGTCGCCGCCCCCGACCCGCGCGGCGCGAATGCCGCACATGGCAAGGCCATCGCCGACCGGCTGATCGCGGCCGGCGCGGCGATGTGCGTGCAGCTGCGCGACCACGCGGCGTGAGTCTTGCACGCCCGCCGGCGCCCATCCTGAGGACCATCCCATGACCCGCATCTGCGTCTTCGGCGCCGGCGCCATCGGCAGCCATCTCGCGACCCGTGCCGCGCTCGGCGGCGCCGATGTCGCGGTCGTCGCGCGCGGCCCGCACCTCGAGGCCATGCGCGAACGCGGCATCACGCTGCACGCGCATGACGGCGTCAGGACCGTGCGCGTGCAGGCCGCCGCGACGGCCGCCGAGATCGGCCCGGTCGATGCCGTGCTGGTCACCACCAAGGTGCCCGCCCTGCCCGCCGCCGCGCGCGCCATCGCCCCGCTGCTCGGCCCGGACACGCCGGTCGCCTTCGTCACCAACGGCATTCCCTGGTGGTACTTCCTGCGCCATGGCGGCGGACGTGACGGGGAACGCATCCCGCTGCTCGACCCCGGCGCGGAGATCGAGCACGGCATCGGTATCCACCGCACCCTGGGCGGCGTGGTCTATTCCGCCAGCGCCGTCATCGAGCCCGGCGTGGTGAAGTCGGAACACGCCGACATCCGCCTGTTCCTGGGCGAGCCGGACGGCTTCATCAGTGACCGCGCGCGCCTGATCGCCGGGCCGATCGAGGCCGGCGGCATGCCCTGCCCCGTGGTGTCCGACATCCGCCACCGCGTCTGGGGCAAGCTGATCGGCAACCTCACCAGCGGGCCGCTGTGCATCCTCTCGCGCTCCGACATGATGACCACGCTGTCGGACCCGGCCGTCTACGCCGCGGCGATCCGCATCGCCGAGGAAGGCGCGGCGCTCGCCCTCGCCTATGGCCACGACCTCGCGACCTCGGCCGAGGCGCGGATGAAGCGTTCCGCCATGATCGCGCACAAGCCCTCCATCCTGCAGGACCTGGGACTGGGCCGCGCGATGGAGATCGACGCGCTGTTCACCGTCCCGCTCGACCTCGGGCGCCAGGCCGGCGTGCCGATGCCCACCTTCGAGCTGGCGGCGCGCCTCGCCACCCAGGCGGCGCGCGCGGCGGGATGCTACGCACCGCCGGGCTGATGCCGGCGTGCCATCTGCCCACCCGCCATGCGCCTGGCGCAGCGCGCCGTCACCGCGGGCGGCGCCAGGCCGAGCGCACCAACGAATCCCCGCACCTGTGCGCCGACGCGTGAATACCAGTGCAAAATCAAGAAATATATATCCGAACAAATCTTCAATTTAATATATATGAAATTCACGATTCCCCAAGAAAGGGGCCAATGAAAATGACAAGAAACACTATGTATTTCGTGGGTGGCGCGCTGCTCATGGCTGCCGCGGCATTCGGCTACTGGATCTACCAGGATCGCCAGCGCTCCGGCATCGACATCAGCATCGGCGGCCGCGGCATCACCGTGCAGGAAAGGTAGCGCGGGCGCAGGCCGGCCGTCCCACCCCCGCATGCCAGTCAAGGAGACGACACCATGTCGCTCGGCACCATCCTCATCATTCTGCTCATCATCGCCCTGCTCGGCGGTTTCAGCGGCCGCTTCGGCGGCTATGGCTACGGCTTCGGCCATGGCGGCGTCGGCATTGTCGGCGCGGTTCTGATCGTTGTCGTCGTTCTCCTGCTGACCGGGCGGCTGTGACGGCGCTCAGCCCGGCGGCGTGTCCAGCGTGTCGGGGATGAGCTTCCACGGATATTCCGGCTCGACATAGTCGCCCGGCTTCTGGCGCTTGGGCAGTTCGATCTTCTCGCGCTTCGGCGCCTCGAAGGGAATGTGGCGCAGCATGTGGCGGATGATGTTGAGCCGTGCGCGCTTCTTGTCGTCCGAATGCGCCACGTACCACGGCGCCCAGGCGGTGTCGGTGGCCTGGAACATGGCGTCCCGTGCCCGGGAATACTCGTACCAGCGGCTGTAGGACTTCAGATCCATGGGCGAGAGCTTCCACAGCTTCCGCCCGTCGTCGATGCGTGCCGCGAGGCGGCGCGTCTGTTCCTCCATGCCGACCTCGAGCCAGTACTTCAGCAGGATGACGCCGGACTCGACAATCGCCTTCTCGACGGCTGGTGCCATCTGCAGGAAGCGCTCGACCTGCTTTTCGCTGGCGAAGCCCATCACGCGCTCCACACCCGCCCGGTTGTACCAGGACCGGTCGAAGATCACGACCTCGCCCGCCGCGGGCAGATGCGGGATGTAGCGCTGGATGTACATCTGCGACTTCTCGCGCTCGGTCGGCGCGGGCAACGCCACCACGCGGAACACCCGCGGGCTCACGCGCTCGGTGATGGCCTTGATGGTGCCTCCCTTGCCGGCGCCGTCGCGCCCCTCGAACAGGATGCAGACCTTGGCGCCGCTCGCCTGCACCCAGCGCTGCAGCGAGACGAGCTCCACATGCAGATCGTACAGCGCCCGCTCATAGGCCTTGCGGGAGAGCCTGCCGTCCGCCTTGAAGGGTGAATCCGCCCCCGGTGCCTCGGCGCGGCCCTTGCCGCCCTTCTTCCTGCCCTTCGTGCCTGCCACCGCCGCCTCCTGTCGATCCTCCGCCGCGCGCGCCGTCATTCCTCGGGGTGCTTCCAGGTCAGGTACCAACCCACGTCGCCCGGCATGCCGCCCGGCCAGTCCAGGATCTCGACCTGCAGCTGGAAGCCGCGCGGGGCGAGTTCCTTCGTGTAGAAGTCGAAGGCACGGCGCGGGAAACCCTCGAGCCTCTCGTGCCAGTTCGGGTCATGGGTGGTAATGCCGCGTCCCGAATCCGGCAGCCATTCCGAGGGGAACTGCAGCACCAGCACGCGTTTGTCGCCGTTCTCGACGGCGCGGCGCACGGCGGCGGCGATGCGCTCCATAGCCTCGGGCTGCACGTCGCGTTCCTTGAAGGACTCGCGGATCGCGTCGCGCTCCGCCTTGGCGGCGGCTTCCTGCGCGCGGCGCTGGTCCTCCGCGGCCCTCTTCCGTTGCGCGATCGTGTCCCAGATCGCCTGCGCGCTCAGGTTGCCTCCCGTCAGGCTCATGCTTGCTCTCCGTTCCTGCGTGGCGCTGCGCTCGTCGCAGCGTCACCTTGTTCATCCTGAACCGCAGGCCGGCCGGACATCTTGACGTGCATCAAGCCTCACGCGTTCAGGCGCTCTCGGGCAGCAGCCCCGTGCGGATCACATGCGGCCAGGCGGCGTTGAAGCCGACCTCCTCCGCGCGGCGCGCTGCCGCGTCCCAGTCGTAGCGGACCGCCAGCATCTCGACGCCGACCTCGGGCCCATCGAGGTGCAGCACGGCATAGCGCGCATGCGGCGTGCCCGCCTCCTGCCGGTGCGCCGGCTCGCGCGAGATGCGGAAGCCTGGCAGGCCGCAACTGCCCGGGTTCACCACGAGCGGCCCGCCGGGCACCTGCACCATGCCGGTGCGGTGCGAATGGCCGCAGAGCACGACGCGCGCCGCCATCCCGTCCTCGCCCAGACGTTCGCGCAGCACCGCCATCGGCGCCTCGCGCAGGCGCCCCTCGACCACTTCCTCGATCAGGTTCTGCACGTCGGATTGCGGGGTGCCGTGGCAGGCCAGCACGCCCGGCGCCGGCTCCAGCGTGCCGGGCAGGTCCATCAGCCAGGCGCGCTGCGAAGGGCTGAGCTCGGCATGGGCGTGGCGGTCCTGGCCGGTCAGCACATCGCCACTGCGCTCGCTGATCCAGCGGTCATGGTTGCCGCGGATGCAGGGGATGGCGCGGTCCTGCAGCAACTCCACCGTCTCGCGCGGCCAGCCCGCACCCGAGGCGATGTCGCCCAGGCAGACCACGCGGCCGATGCCGCGCGCGGCGATATCCGCCAGCGCCGCCTCGAGTGCGGCGACATTGCCGTGGATATCCGTGACGACTGCCAGCCTCATGCGCGCCCCCGCCTGGTCGCGCCGAGTGTCGCGCCATCGCGCCCAGCCGTCACCCCCGCGCGCAACCCGAAGCCGCATCGCCCGCGGCGCGGTCGCGCATCGCGAGGAAGACCGAGCGCTGCGCATGGCTGCCGCCGAGCTCGGGCAGGCGTGGCAGCACCGCATCGAAGCCGCGCGTCGCCGCCGCCGGCGCGCCCGCCGCCG
>NZ_JACADR010000004.1 GCF_016106005.1 Roseomonas rosulenta | reverse complement strand
CGATCTCGCGGTGCCGGCCTTCGGGTACAAGAACCATGTCGCGATCGATCGCCGGCACGGCCTGATCCGCGGCTGGACCGCGAGCCACGCCGCGGCCCATGACGGGGCGCGGCTGGCGGAGGTGGTCGATGCTGACAACACCGCCGCCGATGTCTGGGCCGACACTGCCTATCGCTCGGCGAAGAACGAGGCATGGTTGGCCGCGCGCGGCCTGGTCTCGCGCATCCACCGCAAGAAGCCGCCGGGCCGGCCGATGGCGGCGCAAACGCGGCGGGCCAACGCCCGCAAATCGGCCGTGCGCTCGGCCGTCGAACACGTCTTTGCCCGGCAGAAGGGATCGATGGGGCTCGTCGTGCGCACCATCGGCATCGCCAGGGCACGGGTGAAGATCGGCCTCGCCAATCTCGCCTACAACATCAAGCGGTTCGTCTGGCTCAGCGGCAACGCCACGCCAGCGTAGGACCTGGAACCGCCGCGCACACCGCCATCAGCGCCCCGACCAGGATCCCTCAGCACCGTGATCCCCGCCATCCCCCCGCGTGGCGGGCGACCATGCACCGCTCTACGGCCACGCATGCCAGCATTCGGGGTTTCTGGAGGCGTCCACCTCGCATCTGCGCCTCGGCCGCGCCCGTTTCTTGGCTTCATGGCCAGGACTGCCGCGTGCGCCTTAATCTGCGCTGGCGAAGGTCGCGTGGGTCTGCTGCACCGCGCCTGCGGCGAAGAGCGCCTCCATCGGTGTCACGGATCCGTTCTGGTCCCCAGCCGGACATGGGCGCCATAACCTGTGGTCGAAACATCCCATCGCGTATATCATCGCTCTGGCGCATCGGTTTGGCTCGTCGGCTGACCAGGTTCGCAAACCACGGAACATGGAGCCGTTCGTGTCCGAGAGCCTTTTCAACACCGCTTACCGATTCTTTTCAGGTGGAGGCGGGGGTGTGGCCTCATTGCAATCGAAGGGTCAGCAGGCCTCACGTACGATAGTTTGCAGTGTGCAGGGCGCCGAGAAGCTTAACCTACGCAGCTTGCAAGAATTTCGGGAGTTTGTTGGGCGAGGAAAACTCAGAAAAGGAGGACAATACTATGTGAACGTTTCCCCTACCATAATTGATGCAATTAAGAGAATCAGCGTAAGCGAGAAAGTCTTTCTCGGTACTGGCATTAGTAAGCAGCATATCCTAACATATACAGGAGAAGATGTGGAGAATCCCAGCAAGGATTGCGAGCTGGTTATCAGTTTTTTTCCGCAATCCGACTCCAACATAGCGTCGAATGCAAGAACAAATGTCGGGGGTGACAATATGGGTGACTATATCATCAGTGGAGAGGCGCTTTCTGGTGCAGAAATATATAGTTTTCTCATAACGCCGGACGTGGCGGCGGATCTCATCGCGGCGCTGAAATGGCGTGAGGAGCAGCAATCGTGAGGAGCAGCAATGAGGTAGGCGCTCGGCTCGGCGCCAACCCTTAGTTCGCCGGGTAGCAGGGGGGGGCAGGCAGTGCCGCTCTGCTTAAGGCACGCACTTCGTGAGCCACTAAGTCATGCCCAACTGGCGGTTTCGTCGCATCTTCGGGCGCGACGCTGCTGCGCGCCGCTCGCTCCTCCGGTGACGGTCACCCGGCGCGCTGCGCGGCGATGGTGTCAGCCAGGGCGCGCAGCACGGCGGGCACGCCCTCGCCGGTGGCGCCGCTGATGACATGGATCGGATGAGCGCAGGCGCGCTCGAGCGCCTTCACGCGGCTGGCCTTCGCTTGCGCCGTCATGGCGTCGAGCTTGTTCAGCGCGACGATCTCGGGCTTGTCCACGAGGCCATGTCCGTAGCCGGCAAGCTCAGCGCGGATGGTGCGATAGGCGCCGGCGGGGTCGGCCTGGGTGCCGTCGATCAGGTGCAGCAGCACGGCGCAGCGTTCGACATGGCCGAGGAAGCGGTCGCCGAGGCCGGCCCCCTCGTGCGCGCCTTCGATCAGGCCGGGGATGTCGGCGAGGACGAATTCCTCGGTCGCGTTCAGCCGCACCACGCCGAGCTGCGGGTGCAGCGTGGTGAAGGGGTAGTCGGCGATCTTCGGCTTCGCGGCGCTGACGGCGGCGAGGAAGGTGGACTTGCCGGCATTGGGCAGGCCGACCAGGCCGGCATCCGCGATGAGTTTCAGCCGCAGCCAGACCCAGCGTTCATCGCCAGGCCAGCCCTTGTCGGCGCGGCGCGGGGCGCGGTTGGTGCTGGTCTTGAAATGGGCGTTGCCATGGCCGCCATCGCCGCCCTTGGCGATGACCACGCGCTTGCCGGGGGCGTCGAGGTCGGCGATCAGGGTCTCGCGGTCCTCGGCCAGGATCTGCGTGCCGACCGGGACCTTGAGCACAACGTCGTCGGAGCCTGCGCCGGTGCGGTCGGAGCCTGCGCCGTTGCCGCCCTTGCGGGCCTTGAAGTGCTGCGCGTAGCGGTAGTCGATCAGGGTGTTGAGGCCTTCGACGGCCTCCGCCACCACGTCGCCGCCCTTGCCGCCGTTGCCGCCGTCGGGGCCGCCGAATTCGATGAACTTCTCGCGCCGGAAGGCGATGACGCCGTCGCCGCCGTCGCCCGCCTTGATCCAGACCTTGGCTTCATCGAGGAACTTCATGGTGCTTGCGGCCTTGCGAAACGAAAACGGGGGCCCTGAGGCCCCCGCCAACGTGACGCGCTGTGGGCGCCGTTACTCGGCGGCCTGGGCGGCCGGCGTGACGGTCACGTGCACGCGGCCCTCGGCGCGGCGCACGAAGGTGACGCGGCCATCGACCTTGGCGTGCAGGGAGTGCTGGCGGCCGGCATAGACGTTGTCGCCCGGGATCATCTTCGTGCCGCGCTGGGTCACGATGATGGAGCCGGCATTGACGGTCTGCCCGCCAAAGAGCTTCACGCCGAGGCGCTTGCCCGCGCTGTCGCGACCGTTGCGGGACGAGCCGCCTGCCTTCTTGTGAGCCATTGGGTGGTATCCTTACGCCGCGGAGATGGTGGCGATCTTGAGCACCGTCTGGTGCTGGCGATGGCCGTTCTTGCGCCGGCTGTTCTGGCGGCGGCGCTTCTTGAAGATCAGGACCTTGTCGCCGCGGTTCTGGGCGACGACCTCGGCGGTGACCGAGGCGCCGGCAACGGTGGGCGCGCCGATGGTCAGCCCGGCCTCGGTCGCGACGCAGAGAACGTCGTTGAAGGTGATGGTGGTGCCGGGTGCGGCGTCCAGCTTCTCGACCGCCAGGGTGGCGTTCGGCGTGACGCGGTACTGCTTGCCGCCGGTGCGGATCACTGCGTAGGTCATGACAGGCCCTGGATGTTTCCCGCTGCCCCTGGGGCCGGAGGCCGGGGGCGGGCGGGCAAAAGCGAGAGCGGCAGGGGAGCGGCCCCGCCGGGAGAGCGGGCGTATAGCGGCGCGGCGGGCGCGGCGTCAACCTTGGATGAGGTGCGCAGGGCGTTGCCAGGGGCGTGCCGGCGGATTATAGCCGCCTCCCCGTCGGAGAGGTGCCGGAGCGGTCGAACGGGTCGGTCTCGAAAACCGAAGTACGGGCAACTGTACCGTGGGTTCGAATCCCACCCTCTCCGCCAGTTTCCATACGAGCCGTGCTCTCCGCCCGACTGAGCGCCGCGCTGAGTGGCAGGCTTCCTGGGGTTTTCGGGGCAGACCTTTTGACTGGCCCGAGCCGGAGACGGCCCAAAATCGCTCTCTGGAAGCCATTTCTCTCCAGACCTCCTGACTTGGCCGATTTAGTACGGAACTCAAAAACCTCGCTCAAAGGCCGGCTTCAGCGCGTTCGGCACTTGGCCTGGTTCGAACCCCACTTCCGCTAAATCCGTACTTCGAGAGCGAACACTTCGGTACGCTCTGCGCGCCGTCCTGGCCTTGAAGCAACGCCACATGGGTCTGCTGGTCCGCCGTCTCAACGACAGCGACGAGGGTTGTGGCCGCCTCGATTTCCACCGACCCGCTGGCGGCGAAGAACGGCACCAGACAGAGTGGGCGGCGCTTCATCGGCGCTCTGCGGGCGTGACCTTGCACCAGGACCTCGTCGAGCGGACCCGCTGGCACCAGCCGCGGCGTCGTTGTCGTCGGCCTCAGCACATGAACGGTAAGTTACGGTGACAACCGGCCGGCTGCGATGGCGACACGCGGGCGGGCATTGGTCAGGATGAAACTTGGCGGGCTGCCGCACGGTGACGCCGCTCGAACGCCTTCCATCGCCGCACGCAGGGCGTGCAGCGAACCTGCCCCTGAAGGACCACCCCATGCCGGTCTGGATTATTCCGATCGTCTACACCGTCGTCAGCCTCGTGGCGGCCGTCGTGCTGCCCCGGATCGAGCATTCGCTCGCCCTGCCATTCGACCTTGGCATCTCCGCGGCCGCGGCGCTGGCGGTGCTGTCCTCGATCGCGTCCGGCATGATGGCGCTGACGGGCATCGTCTTCTCGGTCGCCTTCGTGATGCTCCAGTTCAGCGCGGTCACCTATTCGCCGCGCTTCGCCAATCGCTTCGCACGCGATCCGGTACTGTTCCACGCGCTCGGCATCTTCTTCGCGACCTTCACCTATTCTCTGGCGGCGGCCGCATGGGCGGATCGGGGAGGCTCAGGCCAGGTCCCGGCCATTTCCTCGCTCATCGCCGTTGGCCTGCTTTTTGTCAGCCTGCTGGCCTTCGGCCTGCTCATGCGCCGTCTCGGTGACCTCCAGATCACCAATACGCTGCGCTACATCGGCGACCGCGGGCGTGAGGTGATCCGCCAGTCCGTCCCAAAGGCAGGCCAAGGGGCGGCGACGGGGGGCAGCCGCGCCCTGGCCGGCATCGCGAAGGAGCCATCGGGGCCCGTCACACAGGTGCTGCGCCATGCGGGTCCGCCCCGCTACGTGCAGCGGCTGGACATCCCCGCTTTGCTCGCACTCGCGCGCGAAGCCGGGGCGTGCATCGATGTTGCATGCGCCGTCGGCGACATGGAGCTCGAGGGCAGCGTCATGCTGCGGGTGCTCGGCGGCACCAGCAGGGTTCCAGAGCCCGCGCTGCGCAAGGCCATCCGGCTCGGTTCCGACCGCACCTTCGAGCAGGATCCGAAGTACCCCATACGACTGCTCGTGGATGTGGCGATCAAGGCATTGTCGCCGGCGATCAACGACCCGACCACAGCCGTGCAGGCGCTGGACCAGATCGAGGACCTGCTGCGCCGGCTGGCGGTACGCGACCTCGAGAGCGGGCGCATCGCCGACGCGGAGGGCATTGTCCGTGTCTTCTTCCCGACGCCGGACTGGGAGGATTACCTCGCCCTCGCCTTCGACGAGATCCGCGTGTTCGGCGCGACGTCGGTTCAGGTCATGCGGCGGATGCGCTCGGCGCTGCTCGGCCTCGCCGACCTGATCGGCGATCAGGAGCGTGCCGAGGCCGTCCGGCAGTATCTGCAGCACATCGACGCCGCCATCGAGCATTCCGGCTTCGACGAACGCGATCGCGCCGCCGCCCGCCAGCAGGATCCGCAGGGGCTCGGCCTGACGCGGTAGCGGCCGCGCAATCGGCAGATGCGCCGGGCGAGCGGCCGATACGGCGGCGTCAGCAGCCCTGTCGCCTCACCCGTCAATCCCCCGCCGCGGCATCACGGACGCCCAACTCGTCCATGGCGTCACGGCACGGCAGGCCGGCTTTGCGCAGCCCATCGACGACGGCGGCGATCATGGATGGATGAAGGTTCCGCGCCTCGAGATCGGCGACGACGCGGTCGCCGTAATCAGGGGCGATCCCGAGGACCGAGCGCACCGCGGCCTCGGCTTCCGCCTTCCGGCCGAGTTGCGCGGCCGCGGCGGCGACCAAAAGGAAGCCCTGGACGACATGCTGCGGATTGGCGCGTCGCATCTCGACAAGCGCCTCTTCGTAGCGGCCCGCCATGTAGTGCCATAGTGCCAGCCCGATCCGATGATTCGCTGGCTGCTCGGGATTGCGGGCGTAGGAGTCCTCCAGCAACGGCACCGCCCTGTCCCACCGCATCATGACGGCATGACGCAGTCCAAGATCGGACATGAGCTCCGTATCGTTCGGGTTGAGAGCGAGCCCTCTCTCCAGTGCAGCGATGCCGGCGGCGGCATCGCCGCTGAACCAGCACGCCAGCGCCAGCGCGTGATGGCTGCGGCTCGAATGCGGCGCCAACTCGATGGCCCGGCGCGCGAGGGCGAGCGCACGCTCCTGCGGATCGGGCGATCCCGGCGGCCATGCGTGATCAAAGCGCCGCCAATTGGAACAGACCAGCGAGAGGCAGGCGAAGGCCTCCGCATAGTCGGGATCGTGGCGGATCGCCTCCTCAAGCCTTTCCCGTACCTTCCAGAACAGCGTTCGGTCATAGGTCCGCCAGTATTCCTGGAACAGCAGCACGCTCTCATAGGAGGACAGGCTCTCCGGCGGCTTGCCCTCGATCTCGCGGGCCTGCTGGCTGAAGATCACGCCATAGGGCTGGGCGATGCTGCGGACGACGCCGTCCGCCACCTCGTTCCTGACGTGGGTGATCGAGGCAGGATCTAGCGGACGGTCGAAGGTTTCGCCCCAGATGAAGCGGCCGGAGCGAGCATCGCTCAGCAGGACCTCGAGGGTGAAGCGATCGGCGCTGACGGTCATGCCGCCGCTGAGCAGGAGATCGGGCGCCACCGGCATGGTGGGTTCCGCCAGGTTCGCACGGCTGGCCAGGGCCGTCTCGGCGCCATAGACGAAGAGATCGGCGAAGCGGGTGAGGCCGATGATCACCTGGCGCGTCAGGCCGTGGTCGAGGTTGCGGTAGGCTGAGGGATCGCCCTCCATCTCGAAGGGCACGACGAGGATAGCGCAGCCGCGCCGCGCCGGCTGGTTCCGGCCGGCGGGAAGGCTCGGCGCGACAGCCTCCGCCGCCGCCGCATCGCTCGCGTTCAGGAAGACCGGCAGATAGGCGCCGCGCGGGATGCTGATCCGCACCTGGTCAGCGCGCCCGGCCGTCAGATAGTACCGATCGAGGGCGCGCCGCAGCCGCCCCGCCTCGATGCGGACGATCGAATCGAGCTGTGCGTCGAAGTCGGGGCCGCGGCCGAAGACCGATGTGGCGATGCTGTACGCCTTGATCCGGCTGGCACGGCCGCCCAGCGTCTCCTCGACGACATACCGGAGAAACCGGCGGTTCCGTTCGGTCGCGTCGAATTCGGGCGACGCAAGGATGCGGCCGAGTTCCGCACGGATGGCATTGTCGTCGATTTCGCGGCGGACAGTTGTCACGACCTACGCCTTGCCGGCCCCAGCATCTGCGCCGATGCGGCGGCCCAGCCCATGATCCGCGCCGTCCGGTTGCTCCAATGTCTCGGGCACTGAGCGTCCCTCATCCTGGTACACAGGCCCGACATCATATGAGGTCTTGGACCGGAAATGCCACGCCCGCGATTTCATGTCGCGGCATCGGACGGGGCGCGGGCGCCGTGATGTGACGCGGCGCCGAGCATACCGCCCCGCCCGGGCGCTAACAGTGACGTACGTTCCTGCGTCGCGGTGCCCGTGCCGTGCTGTCCGGCAATGAATGCCGTCACACCCCGCCGGGTACCCGTGAGCCTCCAAGCGATGCCACAGACGCCTGCTGCCCGTTCCGATCTGGATCTGGATCTGGTCCTGGCCCGGTTTCCCGACAGGGCGGTGCTGGTCCGGCACCTCTATCTGACGCACCCCGCCTTCCGCAGCATCTGCGAGGACTATCGCCTTGCGCAGGACGGCCGCACCACCTTCGAGGTGCTCGCGACGCTCGGCCCACGATCCGAGCTCGGCGAATACCGGACGCTTGTGCAGGAACTCGAGGCCGAACTCCTGGCGACGCTGAAGGCGGCCAGCGACGCCACGGCATCACAGGTCCTGCCAAGCATACAGCAAGAGAGCGGAGGCGAACCGTGAGCCAGGCTGCTGACGCCGTCCTCTCCTCGCAGGAGCGAGCGATCCTCGAAGGCCGCAAAGTTCTGCACGGCACGGCGAGCGAACGTGTTCTCAGGCTGTTGGACACCATCCGCGCCTATGGCCCGCCGCGTGTCACGCTGGACCGCGCAATCTACTTCACGGAATCCTTCAAGGCCACGGAAGGACAGCCCTTGGTCTGGCGCTGGGCCAAGGCCCTGCAGCACATCGCCGCGAACATCCCGGTCACTATCTTCGACGATGAGCTGATCGTCGGCCGGCCCAACACTTGGCTTGGGCGCTACTCCCTCGTGTATCCGGAACTTGACGGCACGATCATGAAGGCGGGTGCCGAGGCCTTTATCGCCGCAAAGGGCGCCCCGGATGCGATCACCGTCACCGACGAAGACAAGCGCATCATCGACGAGGTCCTCTTCCCTTACTGGGACGGGAAGGACTTCTGCCGCAACTTCATCAAGGCCCTGCCGCCCGACTCACGGCACATCACCTTCGGATCGGACCCGGACAATGTCGGGGTCATGCAGACCTTCGTCGTCGTCAGCACCTCCACGATGCGCCATTCGCAGAACTGGGTCCCCGACTTCGGAAAGATGCTGACCCGTGGCTGCAAGGGCCTGCGCGCGGAAGCGCTGGCGAGGCTCGAGGCGCTGGAGCACCCGCGCGACTTGGCCCTTCGCAAGCCCTTCTACGAGGCGGCGATCATCACCTGCGATGCGCTGAGCCTCTTCGCGCGGCGCTACGCCGAGCGCGCGGCGGAAATGGCCGCCCAGACGGTGAACCCGCAGCGCCGGAAGGAGCTGGAGGAGATCGCGGCGATCTGCGCCTGGGTGCCCGAGAATCCCGCGCGGACCTTCCGCGAAGCGATCCAGGCGCAGTGGTTCACGCAGTTGTTCGCGCGCCTGGAGGAACTCGTCGGCGGCCAGGTCAACGTCGGCCGCATGGATCAGTATCTCTACCCCACGTACAAGAAGGACCTCGAGGAGGGGCGCATCACGCCGGAGGCGGCGCAGGAGTTGTTCCAGTGCCTCTGGCTGAACACGATGCAGAGCACCGAATCCCAGATGTCTCCCGCTGCGGCAAAAGGGCGGCAGGGCTTCTCCCACCACGAGACGGTCACCATCGGCGGCCAGACGCCGGACGGCTTCGATGCAACGAACGAGCTCTCCTATGTCCTGCTCGAATCGACGCGGCCGCTGCGCACCAGCTATCCCGAGCTTGGCGCCCGCATCCACGCCAACACGCCCGAACGGTTCCTGCATGCCGTGGCCGAGGTGATCAAGGACGGCAAGGGCTCGCCTAAGCTGCTCAACGACGAGTTCATGGTCCCGTGGTTCATGGGCAACGGGGTGGAGCGCCGCGAGGCGCTGGACTACGCGATCTCCGGCTGCTCCGAATCACGCCTGCCCAACCGGGAGACGGGGAAGACCGGCAACTCCATGGTCAACTACGGCGCGATCATGGAGATGGCGCTCCGAGACGGCAGGATCAAATTCTACAACGATGAACAGTTCGGCCTCAGGACGGGCGATCCGCGAGGCTTTGCGACCTTCGACGAGGTGTGGAACGCCTACCGGCTGCAGCTGGAGAACGTCGTCAAGCACTGCATGATCCACGTCTACACGGCGCTTGCGCTGAAGCCGAAATACATCGCGGCGCCCCTGACCTCCCTACTGCATGACCTTGCCATGGAGCAGGGCCGCGACCTCCATACACACGGCGAGTATTTCCCGGGCGCGCTCGACGCGTCCTGCATCGACGGGATGGGCGGCTTCGCGACAGCGATCGACTCGCTCGCCGCGATCAAGCACCTCATCTACGACACAAAGAGGCTCAGCTGGGATCAGCTCCTCGACGCGATGGAGCGAAACTGGGAGGGCAGCGAAGCCATCCGCCAGATTTGCCTCCATGCGCCGAAATACGGAAATGGCATCGAGTGGGTGGATGCGATCGGCTACCGCATCCAGCGTACCATCATGGAGTACGCGCGCAGCCACCCGAAGCCTCATGGGCAGAGCTTCAACCTGCGGCTCATCCCCATTACATTCCATGTGCCGGCGGGCATGGTGACGATGGCGACGCCGAACGGTCGACCGGCCGGCGAGTACCTGTCGGACGGGATCGTGCCCTCGCATGGCATGGACACCAAGGGACCCACGGTGACCCTGGAATCCATCGCCAGGGCGACCTGCCACATCTACCGCGAGCACCGCGAAGACCTGCTCAACATGAAGATGTCGCCCGCGAACGTGGCGGGGGAGGCGGGCACGCGCCGGCTGATGCAGCTGATCCGCGTCTGGAGCAGCCAGAAGCACGCCCACATCCAGTTCAACATCATCAACCGCGAGTCCCTGCTGGACGCGCAGAAGCATCCGGAGAAGTACCGCGACCTGGTCGTGCGGATCGCCGGCTATTGCGCTTACTTCGTGGACCTCACGCCCGCGCAGCAGGCCGAGATCATCGCGCGCACCGAGGAACAGATGGGTTGAACTGAGTTTGTTGCATGGGATCAGTTCTGAAACTGTTCCATCGACTCGATCATCGTGTCGAATTCAACCACAGGAGGACGAAGTGATGGCCGAAGAACTCGTGTTGAAGGGCCGCACGAAGGCCAAGGGGCGAGCAGAAGGCGAGGCGCTGGTGAGCCAGATGCCGTTGAGCTGGGCTCCGTGTTCCATCCTGAATGATGGAACAGTCAAGATGGTCGGCAATCCCGTCAGCGGCGAGAACGTGAAGGGTAAGATCGTTGTCTACCCCACGGTCACCGGATCGACCTCCGGTGCCTTCGGTTTACTGTTCAAGGTGAAGGGCTCTCACAATGGCCCCGCTGGCATCATCTGCCAGAACGTCCACACGATCGACCTGTCCGGTGCAATAGCAGCCAATATCCCCGCGGTGGATGGCCTGGATCAAGACCCGTTGACTGCCATCAAGAGCGGCGACTGGGTGACAATCGAGGCGGATGAGTACGGCAAGCCAGCGGTCGTCATGGTCAACCGGAAGCAGTAGTGCCGTTTCATCAGTTCATCAGAAAACCGGCGGAGAGGAAAGTACAATGAACATGAAGCTGACCACCTACGAACAAGAAATGCTCGACGGTGTTCACGGTCCCGCAAAGAAGCTGGCCATGGAAGGGCTGGTGGCCTTCGGCGAGGCTGTCGGTGCCAAGGAGATGGTGAAGGTTTCCTTCATCCACTACATCGGCTGCCAGAAGGGTCTGCCGAAGGAGTCCAAGGAATACCAGCAGTTCGAGTGGGGGCAGGGCCTGGTTCTGGAGCCCTTCTGGGAGATGGGGGCCGAGGCCACCAAGGATCCCAACGTGGTCTGCTCCTGCGATCCCTACGTCGCGCAGGTCGATGCCTATGAAAAGGAAGGCATGCCCTGGAACAACAAGTACTTCAAGATGTCGCCAACGGTGTTCAAGGCGGTCAAGGATGGCTACGAACACATGCAGAAGACAGGTTGGCTCCCGACCTACTCCTGCACGCCGCACTTCAACAGCGCGTTCGCGCTCCCCGGCGAGTACGCCGCCAGCTGCGAGTCCAGCTGCGCCTCCTATCTGAACTCCATCCTGGGGGTGAAGACCAACCGGGAGAGCGCCGTGATCGCGCCCTACGCGACAATCACCGGCTGCATCCCGAAGTATGGACTGCTGCTGGATGAGAACCGCCTCGCGAAGGTGATCTACGAGCTTGATGACGACATCAAGAACAACATCGTGGACGATCCGGCCGACTGGGCTGCCTTGGGCGGCGCCATTGCCAAGCGGGCAAACAATCGCATTCCCGCGGTGCTCAATCTGCCGCCACGCATGATGCCGTCCGCCGCCAAGGCACTGACCGCCTGCGCGTCCCCGGGCATGAACGACCCCCTACTGCACCTGATCGGCAAGACCCCTGGATCGCCGACGCTCGAGGCTGCCTTCGGCGGAAAGGTGCCCGCGGACGTGGAGCGGATCCATCTCACGCTGGCCGACGTGAAGGCGATGTACGCAGAGCTGCGGACCGCCAAGACCGACAAGGTGGACATCGTCCACTTCGGCTGTCCCTTCCTGATCTACGAGGAGATCCAGCAGATCGCCCGCGCGCTCCAGGGCAGGAAGGTGCACAAGGACGTCATGCTGTGGGTGCAGACCGATACGCCGAGCTATTTCATGGCGCAGCATTATGGTGACGCCCGCATCATTGAAGAAGCCGGCGGCAAGATCTACCACCAGACCTGCTGGGGCATGAACGCGCTGAGCGTGGACTGGGGCAGCGACTTCACGGTCGCCACCAACAGCTTCAAGCAGTTCAAGATCTTCGGCGGCCTGGGGCACAAGGTCATCTTCGGCAGCCTGACCGAGCTCGTGAACGCAGCGGTGACCGGCAAGTATGTCTCCACCCGGTGGGACGAACCGCTCGAATACGCCGAGGGGCGCCATCCCGGCATCGAGGACGTCGAGGAGTTCCGGGGCCACACCTGGGCGCAGCACTGACGCATTCATCCGGCGACGCGCCGCCCGTGCACCCCGATCCAACGGGGCGCACGGGTTCCGCCAGGGCATGAGGGGCGAACGGTCATGACCCAACCTGTATTGCGCATCGCAATCAACATCGGCAGCGGATTGCTGCCTGGCCTCGACCTGGTGGTGGCCGGCGCGGCCCTCGCGGCGGACCGTCTGGACCTCGAGCTCGTCGGCATCCGTGACGGCTACGATGGGCTTCTCTACCCCGATCGCTACCCCGATGGCGGCCTGGTGCCCCTGCGCCCCGCGATGGTGGACAACGTTGGGCACGGTGGAAGCCTGATCGGCACAGCGGCGCGCACCGACCCGTTCCGGGTGCGGGTGAGCACCGCGGATCACGAGGTCGAGGAGGTCGATCGCTCCGATGACATCCTGGCCGGCCTGCGCGCGGCCGGGATCGGAGCCGTCATCTCCATCGTCGGCGGCAGCGCGGTCACCGGCCTGCACGCGCTCAGTGTCGCCTTCAAGCTGAACCGGAAGGGCGTGCGCACCGCCTGCATCCCGAAGTCGATCGAGAACGAGATCGCCGGTGTGCCACAGGCTTTCGGTTACAACAGCGTGCTCTCCCACACGGCGGAGACGCTCGAGCGTATCCGCATCGGCGCGCGCGATGTCGGGCGCCTCGCGGTGGTCGAGGTCCCTGGACAGCACGCCGGCTGGCTGGCCCTGCAATCCGGGATCGCGGCGATGGCCGACGCGATCCTGCTGCCCGAGATTCCGCACGACCTGGCCGCAGTGGCCGGCGCACTGGCCTTGCGGGAGCGCGCCGGCCATCGCTGCGCCCTGGTCGTCGTCGCGGAAGGCGCGCGGTCCGCCGTTGGTGCGGCGCCATCCCCCCCGGCGCCACCTGGCGGGCTGCGCGCCAGCCTCACGCCCAATGCCGATCCCGATTTCGGGGAGGGCGCGCATGTCATGGACCGGACCGGAGGGCTGGCAGAAACCGTGGCGACGGCCCTGCAGCGGCTGACCGACCGCGAAGTGCTGCCCTTCTCGCTGGGTCACCTGGTGCGAGGCGGGCCGCCATCCGTGCTCGATCGCCAACTCGGCCTGTCCTATGGCGCCGCGGCGGTGCGGGCACTGCATGCGGGCGAGGACGGCATCATGGTGAGCTACCGGCCACCCGACCTCGGAAGTGTTCCCCTGCGCGAGACGCTGGGCCGCATCCGCACCGTCCCGGCCGACGGCGCCCTGATACAGACGGCGCGCGCGCTCGGCATCGCACTGGGCGACGAGGGAGGCGCACAGCCATGAGCGCGACCGCAGCAGGTGCCGCCGGCGTGACCGGCCGGGTGCTCAACATCCAGCATTTCTGCACCAATGACGGTCCCGGCATTCGCACCACCGTCTTTCTCAAGGGCTGCACGCTGCGATGCGCTTGGTGCTGCAACCCGGAGAGCATCCGCCCCAAGCCGGAACTCGCCTTTGATGTCAGGAAGTGCATCGGCGAGAAGGAATGCGGGCTCTGCCTGAAGGAGTGCCCGGAGGACGCGCTCTATGTCGTCGAGGCAGACGGCAAGGTGCGCGTGAACTGGGACCTGTGCACCGATTGCGGCAAATGCGTTCCGGCATGCCCCACGGAGGCGCTGTTCCAGTTCGGCCGTGAGATGACGGTCGAGGAGGTGCTCGCCGAGGTCGAGCAGGATGCCGCTTTTTATCAGGAATCAGGTGGTGGCCTCACGCTGTCGGGCGGGGAATGCACGCTGCAGCCGGAGTTCAGCGCGGCCCTCCTGGCCGAAGCGCGCAGACGCGGCATCAACACGGCGATCGAGACGGCCGGCAATGTGCCGTGGGACTATTTCCAGCAGGTACTTCAGCACGTCGATATCGTGATGCATGACCACAAGCTGACGGATCCAGGGCGCCACAAGCGGTGGGCGGGTGTCAGCAACGCGCGGATCCTCGAAAACTTCCGGCGCGCCTATACGACATTCCCCCAGACGCGGTTCGTGGCCCGCACGCCCGTCATTCCGGGGGTCAACGACGATGAGGAGCACATTCGGTCGGTCCTCGCCTTCATCCGGCCCTACCCGAACGTCGTCGATTATCAATTGCTGCCGTATCACCGCTACGGCGAGGGGAAGTACGGCTTCCTGGGGCGCGTCTATGCGCTGAAGGACTTCCCGTCCGTGCCGGCCGAGACGCTGCGCCGGCTGCAGGGGATCATCGACGAGGCGTTCGGACGCACGAAACCCTAGCCGCGCATCGCAGGAGGGAGACGCGTGCCATCCATCGAAACCGTGTTCAACCTGACACTGGTCGTGTTCATCGTCGGGAACCTGCTTGGCCTCGGACTCGACCTTGTGTTGAGCGATGCGCGCAAGACCCTGACCGACCTGCGCTTCGTCGGGCACAGCCTCGTGTGGGGCTTTGTGCTCTGCCCGGCGCTGGCCTTCCTGATGGTGGCGGTGATCCCGATGCCAGCGCCTTACGGGATCGGCCTGATGCTGCTTGGACTCGCACCTTGCGCACCATTCGTCCCGATGGCCGCACGGGTGTCGGGTGGCGACCTCGGCTATGTCGCCGGGCTAATGGTGCTGTCGTCTGTCTGCGTCGTGTTCTACATGCCGCTCATGGTGCCGGTCCTGGTCCATGGATTCAGCGCCGACACCTGGACCATTGCGAAGCCGCTGGTGTTCTTCGTGGCGATTCCGCTTGTGGTCGGCGTGATCGTGCGCCTCCTGTCGCCACGGGGCGCCGACCATGCCAGGCCGGTCGTCAAGGCGATCACCTCGATCGACACCGGGCTGATGCTCCTGCTCATCTTCTGGCTCTACGGACGGGATTTCATCAGCTCGGTCGGGTCCTACGCGATCGGGTCGCAGGTCTTGTTCTATGCGCTGGTGACGGCTGCCGCCTACGGCTTCGCCCGACGCCTGCCGGAGGAACAGCGGACCGTTCTGGCCATCGGCATCGCGACCCGCAACATCGGCGCGGCGCTGGCGCCGCTGCTGTCCGTCGCGGGCACTGACCGTCGCGCCATCGCCATGTGCGTCCTCGCCATCCCGTTGACGGGCGCCGTCGCTTTCGCCGCCGCCGCGATTTTCGGCCGCGCGGCGCGGGCCGTGTAGTTCATGTAGGACACAGCGCCTGCTACACAGCATTGAGGATGGCGAATAACGAAGAGAAGGAATGCCATCCTTCATGCGTGCTGTTCGTCCCATCTTTCGGGGGAGCGTTCCATCAGCCCCGGCAACGTCACCCCCTCCGGCTGCCGCCCATCCAGGATCGCCTCGACGATGTCGGGCGCCAGCAGTGTCAGCCGCAGCACCCGCGAGACGTAGGACGAGTTGATCTTCTCGGCCGCTGCGAGGTCCTTGATTGTGGCGAACTGGCCGGACTCCAGCATTCGCCGCCACCGGAACGCCCGCGCCACCGCTTTGATCAGCGTGATGTCCTGCCGGCGCTCCAGCGCCAGCACGCCGGGCGTGAGCATCGCCTTCCGCCCGCCGCGCGGCTTCACGCGAAGCGGGATGACCACGGTGAGAGTCTGCGCTGCCTCACTCATGCCGCTGCCCTCCCGGCGTCGGGGGCCGGGGCGGTGAGTTCGCGGACCAAGCTGCCGAGCCCGTCCAGCCGCAGCCGAACCGCGGCGCCCTCGGCCCGGACGTCGACCCGGTCGACCAGCAGCCGCACGATCCGCGCCCGCTCGGCGGGGAAGAGCTCGTCCCACAGCGGCTCGATCCGCTCCAGCGCCAGCAGCACATCCTGCTCCGTCACATCCGGCGCTGTCGCGCGCGCCGCCCGCCAGGTCCCGACCACCATCTCGGGCTGCCGCAGCAGCGCGCGGACCTGTGCGACCACCGCCGCCTCGATCTCCCCGGCCGGCAGCCGCGGGATCGCCGGCCGCTCCGTCGCGCCGCCCTTCAGCACGGCCTGGCTGACATAGTAGCGGTACATCTGCCCGCCCCGGCCGCGGCTGTGGCTCGGCGACATGGCGCGGCCGTCACTGTCGAAGATCAGCCCGCGCAGCAGTGGCGCGGTGGTGTTCCGCGTCCGGTTGACCCGCACCCGCGGGCTAACCTGCAGGACGGCGTGCACCGCGTTCCACTGCGCCTGCGTGACGATGGCGTCGTGCTCGCCAGGATAGGCCGTGCCCTTGTGCACCGCCTCGCCGAGGAACACACGGTTGCTGAGGATCCGGTAGACGTCGCTCTTTGTGAGCGGTCGGCCCCGCTTCGTGGTGGCGCCCTCGGCGCGCAGCGCCTGGACTAGCTTGGTGCAGGATTCCGTCTCGACGAAGCCCTGGAAGATCCGCCGCACCAGCGTGGCCTCGGCTTCGTTCATTACCAGCTTCCGCTCGCGCACGTCGTAGCCGAGGGGGACGAACCCACCCATCCACATGCCGCGCTTGCGCGACGCCGCCACTTTGTCGCGGATGCGCTCGCCAATGACCTCGCGCTCAAACTGCGCGAAGCTCAGCAGGATGTTCAGCGTCAGCCGACCCATGCTGGTGGTGGTGTTGAATGACTGAGTGACGGAGACGAACGTCACATTGTTCGCGTCGAACACCTCGACTAGCTTTGTGAAGTCGACCAGCGAGCGCGAGAGGCGGTCAATCTTGTAGACCACCACGACGTCGACCAGCCCCTCCTGGATATCGGCGACCAGGCGCTTGAGCGCGGGACGTTCGAGCGTGCCGCCGGAGATGCCGCCATCGTCGTAGTGCTCGCGAACCAGCACCCAGCCCTCGGCGCGCTGAGACGCGATGTAGGATTCACACGCCTCACGCTGGGCATCGAGGGAGTTGAACTCCATGTCGAGCCCTTCCTCGCTCGACTTCCGGGTGTAGACCGCGCAGCGCAGCTTTCGCACGGTGGCCGGCATCGCAGCGGCTGGCTTCGCGTCGCGCTTCATGCCGCGCTCCGGCTCGGGCGCAGCCCGAAGAACACGCGCCCGTTCCAGCGCGTGCCGGTGATGGCGCGGGCGATGGCGGAGAGCGACTGGTAGGGCTGGCCCCCGTACTCGTAGCCGGCGCGCGTGACGGTTACCACGTGCTCGACCCCTTGGTATTCCCGGATCAGCTGCGTGCCGGCGATCGGCTTGTCGTCGCCGCGCATGCGGCGGACGGTGATCTTCCCGCCGTCGAGCTGTTCGCCGAGCGCCTCGAGCCGCGCCAGCGTCTCGGGCTTCAGGCCGCCATAGGCCAGTTCCTGGATCCGATAGGCGAGCCGGCTTTCCAGGAAGCGCCGATTGTAGGGCGGCGGCTCCGTGCCGAAGAGTTCCCGCCACTGCTGCTTGAGCGCGGGCGTAACGGCCGTCTTCAGGTCGGCGAGCCGGCCCAGCACGTCGGCGGGCGGGATAGCCGGGGCGGTGAATGCCGGCGGCGTGCCGGGCTTGGGCTTGGTGGTTCGCGTCATGCGTCTCTCCGGGTGGTCCGGTTCGCATGCAGGCGCTGGGTGGCCGGGAAGTGTAGCAACCGCTCTCCGCGGTCCGCGGCGTCGCGCGCGAGATCCGCAGCAGCGCGGCTGCGCAGCCGCAGTAGGCCGCGGGCTAGGAGGTCACAGACCTCACGGAGGTGAGGTGGCAGCGATGAGGGCAGCGCGCGGTTAGGCGCGGTGGTCGACTTCGTCATGCTCGTCGTCGCCTGGGGATCGTGGCCGCACATACCGGGGGGCGAGCAGCACCTGTCGGGGTACCCGCTGGAAGGCTTGAACAAAATAGGAACATATGCCAGGAAGGAAGCCTGTTCACACTGCTGACCTCCCCCCAATCAGCGATGGCGACACATGGCTTCCTTCAACCCCAGGAAGTTCTCTGATCCGGACCGCCTGAAGGCCGCCGCGCCTGAGCGGCTCAGGGCCTTCCTCGTCCCGTGGCATGACTACCTCGCCGCCCGCGGCTTCCAGTTCCCCACCCTGCCTGGCGCGGAAATCGACTATGCCGCGCTGGCGCAGATCTTCCTGACGCCAGACCGCGATACGCCGAAGGAGATGGTGGACGCGCTGTACTACGTGCACGAAACCGCCAGCGCGTCAGACGTGGACGAACTGATTGCCGCGGTGCAGGCACAGGGCATCGACATTGCGGATGACCCCGGGGCGACGCCGCTTGATCTGGCGATCGACGTGTGGTGCGCCGCTCCCGATCTGGTTCGGTCGCGCCATGCCGAGGCGCTCGCCATGCGGCAGCGGAATTTCGAGTATTTCGGGCCGCAGCAGCCGCTCAAGGCGCCGTTTCCCGATGTCGACGACGCCCTTCGCCTGAAGATCGAAGCCGAGCTGGACGATTGGTTCGAGGCGCATCGGCGCGGGCGCGGCTGCCGGATCTTCGTCTTCCGTCATTCGCCGATGACCTGGATCCTCGTACGGCACGGCGAAACGATGCGCCGGGAGGCGAGCCAGCGGGACGACGGGGGCGCGGGCACCGAATTCTATCGGCCGCAGTGCCACGATGTCCTGCTCTATGATGAGCGCAGCGGCGACATCGGTGTGCACGCCAAGACCAAGGGCGAGCGCAACCTCTACCTCCGGACCTTGGGGCGCTTGCTGTTCGACGACGAGGAGCACTTCCCGCCGGCGGGACGGTTCACGCTTGATCCGTTGGTTCATCACGGCAGTGCGGCGCTGAACGTGGAGGACATCGACGGCATCACCGGCGTGCGGCTGGTCGAGTATCGGCGCTACTGGGGTGGGGCATTCCGCGAGACGGAGACGCGGAAGGCCGAGGATGTGTTCGGCGCGCTCGCCGCGCGCGCTGGTGGCAGCCTCTCTGGCGGCCGTCTGGTCAGCGCGACCTTCAAGGTGGCATTCGACGGCGCCGAAAAGGAGCGGTCGGTGACCATCAGGCCGCCCGGCATCGCGCGGTTCGAGCGGAACGAGGACAGCGAGCTCATCGAATGCTGGTTGCGTGAGCGCGGCTTCATCCTGACGGGCGTGGACACCGACGATGACGAAGCCGCTACGGCAGTTCTGGCAGACGCTTGATGAGCTCCCTGGTGCGGCCACGGATCGCCGCGATTGGATGGCGCGCCTCGGGGACGAGTTTCCAGCGGCGCAGCGCTACTTGCGGAAGACCGGCCGCCGCGCGACGGCGATAGACTGTCCCTCTCCCGGCGGCGATGGCTGCCCGCGCTCCGTCATCCGCAACGCCGCCGGGACCTTCCGCGCGGTCTGCCGGTCGGTCACGGGGCGATGCGATCCCGTGGATCTCGATCCGCCGGACCTGGACATCCTGGAACTCGACGCTGCGCGCCTGCATAAGGATCTCGTGGCGGCCCTCGCGGTGCAGGCCGCCACCGGGCAGTCACGCGTGGGGCGCGTCCTCCGGGTGGGCGAACACGGCGTCGCCGCGGGCCTCGCAGCACCGGTGTTGTTGGTCCTCCCGGGGCCAACCGAGCCGCTTGTAGAGGAGGAACTGCGTCAGGGGGGGCTGGCCGCGGAGCGCAGTGTGGTGCTCGCGCCGACCGCAGCGGCGCTGCCCGCGTTATTACGCGTGCGCTTGTTGGAGCATGGACACCAGGTGCTCCATCTCAACGACGTCACCGTGATCGACCGCGCCGACGGGCTGCGGCTCGTCCAGCCTGTTGATGTCCTCCTCCACGACGTGCGGACAGCGCTCCAGGCCCGCGTTGGTGCCACGTCGGCCGGTCCGCGCGTTGCGCTGCCGCCGGGGACGACGTGGAGCCAGATCACGCTGCGCTTCACCAGCACCGAGACGGTTGTGTGCAGCGGGCCAGGAGTCGCGCGGCAGATGGATCCCGGTGACTTCGATATGCGGAGCGGCAAGAACGCAAAGGCCATTGCTGCCTGGACCTTCTTCCTGCTGCTCGCGACGAAGAACGGAACCCTCGAGTTCAGGGAGGGGTCCATCGCCCCTCGTGTGCGCAAGCAAAAGGAAGCTCTTTCGCGGCATCTGCAGGAGACATTCGGGATCGCCGGAGACCCAATACCGTGGGATGTGCAGCAGCGTGCCTACGTCGCGGCCTTCGTCGTCGGCGACGAACGCCCTCAGCGTGAACGGGAGCAATGGTTGCGGGGCCTCGCTCAACGACGCCGCCGGTGAATTTTCACCGGCCCTGATCCCGCCATCTGTACATTTTTCGTCGCCCCTAGCGCCATGATTCCGCTGGCCTTCGCCTGCGCCGCCGCGCGTTCGCGCGTCTGATCCGCCCCCCTTCAGCGAAATTTCGCCGGTCCCCATCGATCGGGCCGCGAGCCCGTCCTCGATCGACGGCGAAATCCCATGGAGCATCTCAATCGGTACGACGGGATCGACCCCCGCGTGCTCAAGCACATTCGCGCGACGGCGCGCCGCCTGGCCCGTCAGCATGCCGTGCCCGGCATGGACGCCCAGGACCTCGAGCAGGATCTGGTGCTTGATCTCTGGTGTCGGATGGAGGCCTTCGATCCGGCACGCGCCTCGTTCCGTACCTTCGCGCACCGCGTCATCGCGCATCGCGTGGCCACCCTCACCAGTCCGACGGCCCGCCGCGCGGCGGAGCGGGCGACGGTGCCCCTCGACATGCCGGTGGTGCCGGGCAGCGACATCACGATCGCGGAAATGCTGCCCGCCGATCCGGAGGATGCCGCGCCGGGCGACTCCCACGCCCTGCGGCTCGACGTCGCGCGCTTTATCGCATCGTTGACCCCCGCGCTGCGGCGCTGCTGCGACATCCTGCTGTCGGAGAATGTCGCTGCCGCCACCGAGGCGGCCGGCCTGCACCGCTCCTCCGTCTACGAGAACGCGAAGCGCCTCAAGCGCCAGGCCATCGCAGCAGGGCTCGGCGGGTACCTCGCCGGACCCCGACACTTCGCCAACCGCGCCGGTACGTGACCCGCAACGGACACGCATCATCGGACGGAGCCCTTGGCGATGCGCACGACGACGGCGCGAGCTGACACTCATCTCAATCAGCGGCAGCTCGCGACGCGCTGGGATCTCAGCGCGCGGACGCTCGAAAGGTGGCGCTTCCTCAAGCAGGGGCCGCGCTACCTCAAGCTCGGCGGCCGCGTCGTCTACCGCCTCGATGACGTTGAAGCCTTCGAGAAGGCTCAGCTTCAGGAGGGTGGCCAGTGAGCACCTCCTGACCCCGCCCGGCATCACTGTCGGGTCCTCCTGGGAATGCAACACCGCCGTGCGGCGGAAATACCAGGACGGTCCGCTCCGACCGCGTCGGGGCCCGGCAGTTCCATCCATGACGGCACGGAGCGTGACGCGACAGGAGCCACGTTCCCATGTTCAGGACCATCAAGCCGCTCGATCGGCTGCGCCAGGCGTACGGCCTGTCGGCGCTGCCCGACATGATCGAGACCGAGACCTTCGGCGAGTTCGGTCACCCGATCAGCAAGCCGCTCGTGCAGGCGACGATCGACGACATCGCCTTCGCGATCCAGGCGCTGACGGCGGAGAACAACGCGGCCACCGACCGCCTCTACGCCCTGCGGCGCCTGCATGATCGAGCGCGCCGTGCCGGCGGGCTCGGCAGCGCGCTGGCAGTCGATGCCGCGCTGCGCATCGTGGAGGCCGGCCGGTGAGCGCGCCCTTCAACTCGTCCCCGCCCGGCGGCTTCCGCATCATCACGGCCGATGAACGTCTCGCCGAGCAGCGCGGCATCAAGGGCGTGCTGACCGGCATCTCCGGCATCGGCAAGACGTCGCAGCTCTGGACCCTGGACGCCACGCGCACGTTGTTCGTCAACCTCGAGGCGGGCGAGCTCGCCGTGCAGGGCTGGCCCGGCGACGAGGTCCGCGTGCGCAGCTGGGAGATGGCGCGCGACCTGGCCTGCTGGATCGGCGGCCCGAACCCGGCGATGCGCGCCGACCAGCCGTATGACGTCACGCACTACGCCCGCGTCTGCGACGCCTTCGGCAGCCCCGACCAGCTGGCGAAGTACGACACCATCTTCGTGGACAGCATCACGGTCGCCTCGCGGCTCTGTTTGCAGTGGTGCAAGGGCCAGCCGCAGGCGATGTCGGAGCGCAACGGCAAGCCCGATCTCCGCGGCGCCTACGGCCTGCTCGGCCAGGAGATGATCGGCTGGCTGACGCATCTGCAGCACACGCCGAGCAAGAATGTCTGGCTGGTCGGCCTGCTCAACAAGCAGCTCGACGACTTCAACCGGCCGTACTTCTCGCTGCAGATCGAGGGCAGCAAGACCGGCCTCGAGCTGCCCGGCATCGTCGACGAGGTCATTACCCTCGCCGAACTGCCGCGCGAGAACGAGACGCCGATCCGCGGCTTCGTGTGCACGACGCTGAACGCCTTCGGCTATCCGGCCAAGGATCGCAGCGGCCGCCTCGGCATGATCGAGGAACCGCATCTCGGCCGGCTGATGGACAAGATCCGCCGCCCGCAGACGACGCCGCCCACCGAGCGGCTGCAGTTCACCCCGCTGCCGACGGGCCCTGTCGAGCCCGCCATCACCAACACCACCGCGACGACGACGGAGGGCTGAGCCATGTCCGGCATGAATCCGCTCGACTACAACACCGCCGACGCCCAGAGCGCAGCCTTCGACCTGCTGCCGGCCGGCACGCTCGCGAAGGTCCGTCTCTCCATCCGTCCCGGCGGCGCCGGGCCGGAGGGCTGGCTCACCCAGAGCAAGACCTCCGAGGCGCAGTACCTGAACTGCGAGGCGGTGGTGCTGGAGGGGCCCCACGCCAAGCGCCGCATCTACACGCGCATCGGCCTGCGCGGCAAAGGCGGCCAAGGTGCCGAGGACACCTACGCCAACCGCGGGCGGGCGCTGATCCGCGGCATGCTGGAAAGCGCCCGCGGCGTGCCGGCTAAGGATACCAGCGACCGCGCCCGCGTCGCGCGCACCATCCGCGGCTATGGCGACCTCAACGGTCTCGAGTTCGTCGCCAAGATCGGGATCGAGAAGGACAAGGCCGATCCGCGCGACGAGGGGCGCAACGTCATCGCCGCGGCGATCGGCCCGGAGCACGCCGACTACCTCCGGCTGATGGGCAACCCGCCCGCCATGGCGCAGCCCACCCTGCTGCAGGCGTCGTCCGCGGCCACGCCTGCGGGCACCGCACCGTCCTGGGCCGCGCCGCCGGCACCCGGGACGCAGGGCGCGCCGGGTGCGCCCACCGGCGGCAACGCGCCCTTCTGGGCGCGCTGAGGGGGGACGCCGCCATGATCCCTCGTCCCTACCAGCGGGCGGCGGTCGCCGCCGCCCGCGCCAAGACGGCCGAGCACGGCAACACGCTGGTCGCCCTGCCCGTTGGGGCCGGCAAGACCGCCGTGGCCGGCTTCTACATCAACGAGGAGGCCGCGGCGCAGCCCGACGCCCGCTTCCTCGTGCTGCAGCACACCGATGAGCTGATCGAGCAAAACCGCACCACCATCGGCCGCGTCGCCGGCCTGCCGGCCTCGGTAGTCAAGGCCGAGCGCGATGACTGGTCCGGCCAGATCGTGTTCGGCAGCGTGCAGACCCTGGCCCGTGCCAACCGCCGTGCCCGCATGGGGCAGGTCTCGCATCTCGTCATCGACGAATGCCACCGCGTCGCCGCCGACAGCTACCAGGCGATCATCGCCGCCGCGCGCGCCACCAACCCGGGCGTGAAGCTGCTCGGCCTCTCCGCCACCCCGGAACGCGGCGATCGCCGCAGCCTGCGCAAGACCTTTTCCAACATCGCCTACCACCTGCCGATCTCGGCGCTGATCGCCCAGGGCATCCTGGTCCCGCCCCGGACCCTGACCCTCGACCTCGGGGTCGCCGACGCGCTCGACCATCTCGGCACCGCCGGCGCCGATTTCGACATGGACGCCGCGGCCAAGGTGCTGAACCGGGCGGTGCTGAACGAGGCGGTGGTCGAGCATTGGCGGGACCACGCGGCCGACCGGCGCACCATCGTCTTCTGCGCCACGGTCGCCCATGCCGAGGCGGTCGCCGCCGCCTTCCGCGACGCCGGCATCACCGCCGCCACCGTCACCGGCGAGATGCCCGGCAAGGAGCGCGCTGACCTTCTGGCCCGGTTCGATCGCGGCGAGGTGCAGGTCATCACCAACTGCATGGTGCTGACCGAGGGGTTCGACAGCCAGCCGGTCGGCTGCATCGCCATCCTGCGCCCGATGCTCCACCGCGGCACCTTCATCCAGGCGATCGGGCGCGGGCTGCGCAAGGTGGATCCCGAGCGCTTCCCCGGCGTCATCAAGACGGACTGCATCGTGCTCGACTTCGCCGGAGCGGCGCAGCGGCATGGTTCCATCGAGGGCGACGGCACCCTGCCGGAGGAGGACGAGGAGGAGCCCGGCGAGCCGCCCTACAAGATCTGCCCGAGCTGCGACGCGGAGGTGCCGATGGGCACCGTCGCCTGCCCCTTCTGCGGGCATGTCTGGCAGCGCGCCTTCCGCGACAAGACCCCGCTCAAGCGCTTCCAGCTGACCGAGATCGACCTGCTCGACCGCTCGCCCTTCCGGTGGTGGGACATGCATGGTGACGGCCAGTCGATGATGGCCTCCGGCTTCGAGGCCTGGGCCGGCGTATTCTTCGACGGGCAGCACTGGCACGCCGTCGGCAAGGCGAAGCTCGGCCGGCTGCGCCACATCGATGTCGGCGACCGCACCCAGGTGCTGGCCAGCGCCGACGACTTCCTGCGCCAGGCGGAGACCAGCCTCGCCGCCGGCAAGAGCCGGCTGTGGTTGTCGCATCCGGCGACGGCACGGCAGCGGGAGCTCCTGGCCCGCGCCGGTGACAGCAATCCGGCGCTCGACTTCGGCCTGTCGAAATACGCCGCCAACTGCCGGCTGAACTTCCTGTGGAACCGCGCCGCCATCACCGCGGCGGTGCTCGGCGAGCGGATGGGGAGGGCGGCATGAATGCGGCCCGCCCCGTCCTCGCTCTGCGCGCTCTGCCGGCGGCGCGCGCGTGGCTATGGCTGGGTCGACCCGAGGCAGGCGATGCCGCCACGGCCCTCGGCCTCCTTCTGCTGCATGGCGTGCCAGGGCTTCTGGACACGCTTGGCCGGGAGGTCGCCCGCCTTGGTTGACCTCACCGAACAGGAGCGCGCTGGCATGCGCGCCGCCCTCAAGCCGGTCGCCGAGGTCATGGCCGAGATCGGCTGGACCACGCCGCTCAACGCCCTGACCGCCGAGCAGGTGCTGACGCTGATCGAAGTCGCCATCGGCGGCTTCCAGGACGCCATGCGGGCCGTCGCCGGGCCCGGAGAGCCGGAGATCCCGCTGTGACCAACGTCATCCCGCTTGACTTCAACCACCGTCCGAAGCCACCCACCACCGCCGAGGCGATCAACGCGCTGATCGACATCGCGCTGGTGGCGGAGAACGGCTCCCGGCCGCGGCGCGACTATCTCGGCGGCTCGCGCCTCGGCGATCCCTGCGCCCGCCGCCTGCAGTACGAGCACCTCGACCTGCCGCGCGATCCCGACACCGGCTTCTCGGGGCAGACGCTGCGGATCTTCGCGGTGGGGCATGTCTTCGAGGACCTGGCGATCGGCTGGCTGCGCCGTGCCGGCTTCGACATCCGGACCCGCGGGCGTGACGGCGAGCAGTTCGGCTTCTCCGTCGCCAATGGAAGGATCCAGGGGCACATCGACGGCGTCGTGGTGGGAGCGCCGCCCGAGGCCGCGAGCCTGGTCGCCGCGCCCGCGCTGTGGGAGTGCAAGTCGGCCAACGCGCGGAACTGGAAGGAGATCGTCCGCCGCGGGGTCGCCGCCGCCAAGCCGGTCTACGCCGCGCAGATCGCGCTCTACCAGGCCTATATGGGCCTCGCCCAAACCCCGGCGCTGTTCACCGCGGTGAACAAGGACACCGCCGAACTGCACCACGAGCTGGTGCCGTTCGACGCGGCGCTGGCGCAGGCGACCAGCGACAAGGCGGTCCGTGTCCTGCAGGCCTGCGATGCCGGCGAATGGCTGCCGCGGATCTCGGCCGAGCCGGGACACTTCGAATGCGCCCGTTGCCCCTGGCAGTCGCGGTGCTGGGCATGAGTGCGGCGGAGGTGGAGCCGCCCATGCCCATCGTGCCCAACGCCGCCATGGTCGCGGCCTATGCCGAGGCGCTGTTCGGCTATTGCGAGGGCTTCGTCGCCGTCCGCGCCCTCGCCGAGAAAGGCGGGCCGGACCGCGCGCCGCACACGCCGTTTCTCCCCGCCGATGGCGAGCTGGCCGCCAAGCTGACGGTACAGGCGCGCTGGGCAGCGGACAGCGGCATGGCCCTCTACGTCATCCCCGGCACGGTGGCGGCGCCGGGCGAGGCGCGGGCCGAGCATGTGGTCCAGATGCAGACCGTGCTGGTCGATCTCGACCATGGCGACATCGCCGCCAAGCGGGCGCACCTGCTGCAGCATCTCGGCGTGCCGAGCCTCGAGGTCGCCTCCGGCGGCGTGACGGCGGAGGGCCTGCGCAAGCTGCACCTCTACTGGCGGCTGACGGAACCCGCCGAGGGGCCCGACCTCGCCACCGTCTGCCGGCTGCGGCACGCCATCGCGGTCAAGGTCGGCGGAGATCCCGCCTTCCGGTCTGCGCACCAGCCCATCCGTGTCGCCGGCACGGTGCACGGCAAGGGCACGCCCCGCCTGGTGGAGGTGCTCGCCTCGGGCGGCCCCGATCGTGACCTGACCGACCTCGCCGAGGCGGTCGTCGCCATGCCGCCTATGCCGGGCGAAACCGGCGTGCTGCCCGACGTCGCGCCCACCGATCCAATGGACTTCAACGGCGCCGGGGAACTGCGCGGTGATGTCACCGCCCTGTTCGGGCAGCGCATCCGCGAGGGCGGCGTCGACGGCACCACGCGCTTCGACGCGCTGTCGCGGGTGATCGGCTACTGGATCCGCCGCTGCCGCGAGGGCCACACCACCCCCGCCCAGGCCTGGCAGGAGATCCTCGCCTACAACACCGCGCGCATCGATCCGCCCTGGCCGGAGGACCGGCTGCGCCACGAGGCCGAGCAGCTGTGGCGGCGCGACGCGGCGCGGCAGGGCGCGGAGGCCGCCGCCCAGGACACTGCCGCGGCAGCGGGGGATGGCTCCGGTGACGCCGGTGGCGGCGATGACGAGCCCATCCCCGTGGAGTTCACCGAGGACGCGCTGGCCGCCGCCTTCAGCGACCTCCATGCCGAGGATTGGCGCCACGTCGCCCTGTGGGGCGCCTGGCTGACCTGGACCGGCACGCGCTGGGAGCGCGAGGGAACGCTGCGCGCCTTCGACCTGGCGCGGCGGATCTGCCGGACGGCGGCGAACCGGGCCAACAGCACCAAGGTGCGCGCGAAGCTGTCGCAGGCCTCGACCGTCGCCGCGGTCGAGCGGCTGGCACGCGCCGATCGCCGCCACGCCACCACCACCGAGGTCTGGGATCGCGATCCCTGGCTGCTGAACACGCCCGCCGGGGTGGTCGACCTGCGCGCCGGCACCGTCGCGCCGCACGACCGTGCCCTGCACATGACGAAGATTACCACCGCGGCGCCCACGGGCGATTGCCCGACCTGGCTCGCCTTCCTGGCGCAGGTCACCGGCGGCGACGCCGAGCTGCAGGCCTACCTCCGCCGCGTCGTCGGCTACTGCCTGACCGGTGTGACCACCGAGCACGCGCTGTTCTTCCTCTACGGCACGGGGGCGAACGGGAAGTCGGTCTTCGCCAACACGCTGACCGCCATTCTCGGCGACTACGCCACCGTCGCGCCGATGGACATGTTCATGGCGACCACCGGGGAACGCCACCCGACCGACATGGCGGGGCTGCGCGGCGCCCGCATCGTCACCTCCATCGAGACCGAGCAGGGCAGCCGCTGGGCGGAGAGCAAGCTCAAGGCGCTGACCGGCGGCGACCGCATCACCGCGCGCTTCATGCGGCAGGACTTCTTCGAGTTCACCCCGCAGTTCAAGCTGCTGGTCGCCGGCAACCATAAGCCCGCCATCCGCAACGTCGACGAGGCTATGCGGCGCCGGCTGCACATGGTGCCCTTCACGGTCACCATCCCGCCGGCCCAGCGCGACAAGCGCCTGCCGGAGCGGCTGCTGGCCGAGCGCGACGGCATCCTCGCCTGGGCCCTGCAGGGCTGCCTCGAGTGGCAGCGCGCAGGGCTGCGCGCGCCGGCCACGGTGCTGGCCGCCACCGAGGAATACTTCGAGGCGGAGGACGCTCTCGGGCGCTGGATGGAGGAATGCTGCGAGCGTGTGCCGAGCTCTGTCGAGCCCACGGCCACGCTCTTCGCGTCCTGGAAGGCATGGGCGGAAGCCAACCACGAATACGTCGGGTCCGTCCGGCGGTTCTCGGACAACCTGTTGAACCGGAACTTCGAGCGCGATCGTGACAGGCGCGCGCGGGCATTCCGCGGCCTCCGCGTGCGGGCTCCGCTCGTGCCCACCGACCTCCTGCAGTTCTGAGGGGTGCCGACCATGCACGGCACCCAGGCGGCGTCAGAGGTCATTCCGGTGACGCAAGTGACACAGTCCCAGGAAATACCCGTTCACGCGCGCACGCGCACGCGCGTGACGGTGTTTACCGGAGCCTGTGTCACTTGCGTCACCGAAACAAATAATTGGCCGACCGGCCCCCCGCGAGCGCGTGTCACTTCGCTCTGCCGGGCAGCGACGGCGAGCTCCGCCAAGAACCGCGCCGTCGCCGCCCTCACCACGAACATCCCCTCTCGGAGAACACCATGGCTTCCACGACTCTCTCCATGCCCGCGGGAGGCGCAACCGGTACGCTCGCCGCGCCAGTCGCCGACGGCGCCGCGCGCGGCGCCACCATCCTCGCCCTCGACCTCGGCACCACCACGGGCTGGGCGGTTCGGCTCGGCGAAGACGGCATCACCTCCGGCACCATGACGTTCCGGCCATCACGCTTCGAAGGCGGCGGCATGCGCTTCCTGCGGTTCCGCGGCTGGCTCGACGAAATGCAGCGCGTCACCGACGGCATCGGGCGCGTCGTCTTCGAGGAAGTCCGCGCCCATGCCGGCACCGATGCCGCCCACATCTATGGCGGCTTCCTCGCGCACCTCTCCGCCTGGTGCGAGGAACGCAGCGTCGCCTACGAGGGGGTGCCCGTGGCGACCATCAAGCGCTTCGCGACAGGCCGCGGCAATGCGGACAAAGCCGCCATGGTCGCGGTCATCCGCGCCCGTGGCTTCGCACCGACCGACGACAACGAGGCGGATGCCATCGCCCTGCTGCTCTGGGCCATTGAGGCTGGGGGAGGTGTGGCATGACCCTGCCCGGTGCTCCGCAGCCGCCACGGTCCTCGCTCGACCTTGCGCGCAGCCCGACCACCGACGCGGATGTGAACGCGATGCGGGCCGCGGCCTGGCATCGGCTCGGCGTCGTCGCGATCCCGGTCGACGAGATCACGGACCCCTGGCTTCGCCAGGCGATCATCAACGAAGCCAATCGCCGCTGGGGGCGGCGCAATGGAGGGCAGGGGCATGGCCGGTAAGCGCAAGGCGAAGCGGCCGGCGGCGCCGCGCGAGGATCTGTCGAAGCCCTCCAAGTGGCGGCTGCAGCATGGTCCGGTGGGCGAGCCGGTGCGGGAGGCGGATCCCGAGACGGGGTTGCCGACCGTGCACCGTCGCGCCGTCGACACGCTGGGTCAGATGCTCGCCAACGGCACCATTACGCAGGAAATGCACGATGCCGGCGCGGTGTTCCGGGGCAGGTTCCGCGTCGCCGCGTTGGACCAGCTGCGCGCCATGCCGCTTGTCCGTGTTCCTGGTGGAACCGGAGACCGCCTCACCGACCGCCAGGTGACGGCTCGGGAGCAAATCGCGCACGCCATGACGGCACTCGGCGGCTTTGATAGTGCGGCCGGCTCCTGCGTCTGGCACGTCATCGGCCTCGAGTGCTCGGTCCGCGAATGGGCGTTGCGCCAGGGTTGGGCCGGCCGGACTGTGCCGGCATCACAGGCGCAGGGGATGCTGGTTGCGGCGCTGGGTGTGCTGGCGGGGCACTATGGCTTGCTTTCTCACAGACAGGCAGATCGAAGAACCAGCACTTCCTCCTGAGCAATCCGGTGACTACGCTTTCGTATCGGGAAACTTGGTGTGTTGAATGACGGTAGCCACAATCGCAGATCTTCCTGCGCGAGTTACCGCGGCGAAAGCTGACTGGCTGGCCGCGTCGCACTGGATTGGCTTCACCCCTGTTGGGAACGGCCCTGACGCACCCGGGCAGTGCCAAGCGACCATCGCCGGTCAGGCTGGCAACGGCTACGTGCTTGAGTACATCACCCGCAACTTCGGGACACCCAACGCTGCGTACATCAATGATCCCGAGTACCTAGCCGAACGTGCTCAACATGCCACGGTAGCAGGGCGGCTTGTGGCAGTGCATCGGCTTCGGGCCTCGGCGCTGTCCCTGAAGACCATTATCGGAGAAGCAGACTACGCTCGATTGCAGGACATGTGGGACGAGGATGGAAAGCGCCGGCGGTGGTCTGTCGCCTTCCCAATCATCGAGAGCTTCGAGATCACGACACGGCCTCTTGCCCGAGACGTCTTCTCGCCCGAATCGATGCAACGAGTCTTCGCACATCCGTCAGCGACACTGCGGCCACTCGGTGACGAGGAGCGCGCCGCGATCGCCGGGCTTCCATTGTCACGTCGCCCCACGTCGAATGCCTGGATCGGAATCGAGGCAGATATCGAGGCAGCGGAACTCAGCGAAATTGAGTCGAGGTTTCAACGGCATATCGATGCCGAGCTGGGCGAGACCGCGATCGAGGGAATGACGAAGGAGCAGTGGGGGAAGGTCCGTCTTCGCGCGGCGTGGCTAGCGCAGAAGTTCATCCGAATGCGTCAGAAGAAGGGGACGCTGCGGTGTGATGACTGTGGCTTTGACCCGGCGACCCGGATCAATGGGACGGCCATAAAGCCACGCTCTCTCTTGGACGTGCATCATCTCCATCCGCTCGAAGAGGGACAGCGCGTGACGACCTATGCTGACTTCACGGTGCTTTGCCCGACGTGCCATCGTCTCGCGCACGCCCTGCTACGATCGAAGCAGGCTAATGAGCCGGTCGCCAGCTAGGATCGAAGAAGAAGGAAGCCGCGCGAATGAATGTCGTGTGGCAGGATGAAACTCACATCGCGTAGATTCCTCTCACGATGACGAAGTGCGGGCAACGATCCGCACGACAATCGCCCTGAGCCAATGGCCCGGGCGTTTCGCGTTGATGGGGGCAGGCAGTGGCGAGGCTGCGCATGCTCTCGTCGCGCATCGCCCGCTACGACACGCGCACCGCGCTGCCGCCGCCGAAGCAGCCTGACCCGCGCTACGGCTCCGCCGCGCACCGTGACTGGCGCGCTGCCGTGCTCGCCCGTGCCGGCCATGCCTGCCAGCGCTGCGGTCGGCGCGGCGTGCGGCTCTTCGCGGACCACATCGTCGAACTGCGCGACGGTGGTGCCGCGCTCGACGTGACCAACGGCCAGGCGCTGTGCGGTGCCTGCCACACGACCAAGACCGTCGCAGCCCGGGCCGCGCGCATGGCGCGCTGACCCCGCGCCCCCCTGCTGATGGGGAGCGGGGGATCGGATCTCTGGCGCCTTGGGGCGCCCCTCCGCGACGGGGGACACGCAGGGATTTTTCCCTCCCTAAAAAGGCGGAGTTCACGCATGCAGCGAGCCTGGCCGGCCGATACGGTCGAGCGGCGTCTGGTGGCCTCGCTGCTGCCCTACGCCCGCAATGCGCGCACCCACAGCGAGGCGCAGGTGGCGCAGATCGCCGCCGCCATCCGCGAGTGGGGCTGGACCGTGCCAGTGCTGGTGGACGAAGCCGGGCAGCTGATCGCTGGCCATGGCCGTGTGCTCGCCGCCAAGGCGCTCGGGCTGCTGGATGTGCCGGCCATGGTCGCGCGCGGCTGGTCGGAGTCCGACAAGCGCGCCTACGCGCTGGCCGACAACAAGCTGACGCTGAACGCCGGCTGGGACGCAGACCTGCTCAAGGGCGAGCTGTTCGAGCTGCGCTCCGAGGGCTTCGACCTCGGCCTGACCGCCTTCGGCGCCGACGAGGTGGCGGGGCTGCTCGGCGACCTCGCCGAGGTGGCGGTTTCGGACGCGGGGGAGCCTGGGAGCGGATCCAGCGGCGGTGCCGGCATCGGTGTCGGTGGTGAGACTGAGGGGGACGAGGATCCCGCCGACGCCGAGCCGGTGCCGCCGCGCCAGGCGGTCGCCCGCCTGGGCGACCTCTGGCTGCTGGGCGAGCACCGCCTGCTCTGCGGCGACAGCACCGACGCCGCCTGCGTGGCCCGCGTGCTCGGCGCGGATCGTGCGGCGCTGCTGTTCACCAGCCCGCCCTACGGCAACCAGCGCGCCTACACCACCGGCGGCATCTCGGATTGGGATGCGCTGATGCAGGGCGTGTTCCAGCACCTGCCGGCGGCCCTCGCCGAGGACGGCCAGGCGCTGGTGAACCTCGGCCTGATCCACCGTGACGGGGAGTGGCGGCCCTATTGGCAGGGCTGGGTGGAATGGATGCGCGCGCAGGGCTGGCGCCGCTTCGGGCTGTACGCCTGGGACCAAGGGCCCGGCCTGCCGGGCGACTGGAACGGTCGGCTGGCGCCCGCCTTCGAGCTGGTGTTCCACTTCAACCGGAAGTCCCGCCAGCCGAACAAAATCATCCCCTGCAAGTGGGCGGGGACAGAGAACAAGGGCAGCGGGTTGCGCGCGGCGGATGGGGAGGTGAAGGCGTACACCCATGCCGGCCTGCCGGTGCAGGAGATGCGCATCCCGGACAGCGTGCTGCGCATCACGCGGCACAAGGGGCGCGGCATCGAGACCGAGCACCCGGCGGTATTCCCGGTCGCCCTGCCTGAACTGCTGCTGCAGAGCTACGCCAATCTCGGCGACGTGGTTTTCGAGCCCTTCGCCGGTTCCGGTACGACGATCCTGGCTGGCCAGCGCACGGGGCGAAAGGTCAGAGCGATCGAGCTCGCGCCGGCCTATGTCGACCTCGCCATCGCGCGCTACCGGATGGTGTTCCCGGAGCTGAAGGTCAAACTGGACGGCGACGGGCGCGACTACGACGCGGTCGCTGCGACGCGGGCGGCGGAGATGGCCAATGCAGCCTGACCTCCGCGTCGAGATGCTGCCGACGGCGGCGCTGGCGCCCTATGCGGCCAATGCCCGGCAGCACCCCGAGGCGCAGGTGCAGCAGCTGGCGGCGTCGATGCGCGAGTTCGGCTTCAACGTACCGGTGCTGATCGATGATGCGGGCGTGCTGATCGCCGGCCACGGCCGCGTGCTGGCGGCGAAGGCGCTGGGCCTCGCTAGCATCCCCGCCATCCGGCTCGGGCATCTCACCGAGGCGCAGGCCAAGGCCTATCGGCTGGCGGACAACCAGCTGGCGCTGAATTCCACCTGGGACGAGGGATTGCTGGCCGGCGAGCTGCGCGGGCTGCTCGATGCCGAGTTCGACCTCGGGCTGATCGGCTTCGATGCCATGACGCTCGACCGGCTGCTGGCCGGCCCCGCGGAGGACGAGACCGGCGGTCCAGATCCCGACGCGCCGGCGCCGGAGCCCCCCGCGGTCCCAGTGTCGCGTCCAGGTGATCTGTGGATCCTCGGCCGTCATCGGCTGCTGTGCGGTGACGCCACCAACGTCGCGGACGTCGCCCGGCTGCTCGACGGCGCGAAGCCGCACCTGATGGCGAGCGATCCGCCTTATGGAGTGGAGTACGACCCGTCCTGGCGCAACGAGGCCGGCGTGTCCGCCACCACTCGTACGGGTAAGGTCGCCAACGATGACCGCGCTGACTGGCGCGAGGCTTGGGCCCTGTTCCCCGGCGACGTCGCCTATGTCTGGCATGCCGGCGTGCATGCGCGCACGGTGATCGACAGCCTCGAGGCGGCGGGCTTCGCGATCCGCAGCCAGATCATCTGGGCCAAGCCGCGCTTCGTACTCGGGCGCGGCGACTACCACTGGCAGCACGAGCCCTGCCTCTATGCCGTCCGCAAAGGGGCGACGGGCCATTGGCAGGGGGCGCGCGACCAGGCAACGCTGTGGTCGATCGGCTTCGGCGGCGACGAGGATGCCGAAACGATCCACGGCACGCAGAAGCCGGTCGAGTGCATGCGGCGGCCGATCGTCAACAACAGCGCGGTGGGCGACGCGGTCTACGAGCCCTTCTCGGGCAGCGGCACCACCATCATCGCGGCGGAGACCACCGCGCGGCGCTGCTACGCGATGGAGATTGATGCGCAATACGTGGATGTCGCCGTGCTGCGCTGGCAGGCGCTGACCGGGAAGGCAGCGCTGCTTGCAGGCGAGGATCGGACCTTCGACGACATGGCAGCCGCCCGCGGGTTGAACGAGCCCAGGACGCCAAGACGATTGAACGTCCTTCCTCGAACTACCGTCGCACTATCGCTTTCTCGCGGCCCCAAGCCCCCGAGCACCGAATGCGAAAGGGCCCATCCACCGCGTACGTAAAGACTTTGCGCTCCGGTTCATCCGCGGCGCGCCAACCGAGAATCGTGCCGCCGTGCCACGCAGGTTCGTCTTGGCGCTCATGCAGATAGACTCGGCCGCCTATCGCCTCGTCTGCCGTCGCGTCGCTGACGACCCAATCGCCCGTTTCGTAGCGCTGTAGCTCGAGCCTTCGGTGGTTTTCACCGTGCTTGCAGATGAAATGCAGGTCGACTGCCATCGAGTATCTCCTTGGGATCCGCGGCAGATCAGTTGCGATCGCGCGCGCGACGCTTCAACGCTGACCGATGCCAGGCAGGCCGCCCCGGAGCGCAAACTCGAGCACTCCGGGAGCGGTAGTTGGCGCTCTGCTTATCGCGCTGAAGGTACACGATAGACGCTGTAGGACCCGCGGGCGCCTTCCTTGTTCGGCCCGACCTGGCGGACCCGCTCCAGCACCGTGACCTCGACGCCCTTCTTCTTCAGTCCGGCGAAGAACCCGCGCACCGTGTGCTGCGCCCAGCCGGTCGCCTCGGCGACCTGCGCCACCGTCGCCCCTTCGGGGCGGCGCAGGAGGGCGAGCACCGCCTCCTGCTTCGTCCCCTCGCGCGGCTTGCGCGGCGCGCCCGGCTCCCGCGGCGGGCGACCCGGCTTCGTGGCCAGCGCGGCACGCAGGGCCTCCATCGGGCCATCGAGGGCGCCGATCTTGTCGCCCTCGCGGTTGGCAGCATCGTCCCATGCATCGAGGAGGCGCTGGGCCGCGGTGCGCAGGGTGGGGCGCGCCGCCGGGCGCGGCATGGCGAGGGCCTGGTCCAGCAGGGCCGCCTCCTCCGCCAGGGGCGCAGCCTGGGCGGGTTTGGTCGGGGCTGCGAGGGCGTCATGCGGCGCGGCGCTCTCCGCGCCCGTGGGCGCCGTGTCGCCAACCGTGGCCGGCTCGCCGTTGTCGTCCCCGTCGATGAGGCGGGGATCCACCCCGTTGCGCTCGTCCCGCGGGCGGGTGTCCTCGACCTCCTCCGTCTCGCCCTCCGGCGCCACACCGATGGCGCGCAGTCCCGCGTCGGTGATGCGCAGCAGGCGGGTCCGCCCGTCGATCTGCCAGGCGTCTCGCGCGGCGTAGGCGCTGGCGTGCTCGTCGCTGACCAGCCCCTGCTTGAGCAGGGACTTCGCCACCGTCTGCCGTGCCGCGGCGGGGAGGCGCTCGGGCGGGATGGCGAGGCGGTCGTCGCGCTGGCTCGCCTGGCTGAGGATGATCCGCTGGGTGTCGGAGAGCTTCATGATCGGGCTCCTGGTTCGGCACCCGAGGATCCGGGTGCTACCAGCCCGAGCCCCGCCGGCTCGTGCCGGTCGGGGCGGTGCGGGGGCGGCGTCCCGTCAGGGCGCGTATTCCCCGCGGCGGAAATGCTGGTCGGCGATGTCCTTCAGCTTCGCGGTGGCGTCGGTAAGCCAGGCGGCTTCGCCCCAGAGCACCGCGTTGGGGTCTGCCCCAAAGTGATCCGCGCTGGCCTGCTGCAGTTCGGCGAGCAATTCGTCGAACTCGGCCTTCTTCATCAGGAAGGCCTCAAGGCTGTTGAGCTGGTTCGCTGCGCGCTTGGTCATCGTGGTCTCCGTCCTCCGCATCGCGTGACGGACCATTCGCGCTGAGCCGCGCCCGAGCCAAGCGCATCTGCCGATCATGATGTTGCTGAGTTCAGCGCGATCCGATCATCTCGTGACGCCGTAGCGTCGCGCATCAGGGAGCCGCGCATCGCGGCGCTGCACCCCATGCCCCGCAAGCCCGGCCGCCCGGCCTACACCCCCACCGAGAAGGACCGCGCCACCGTCAAGACGATGTCCGCCTTCGGCATCCCGGACTACGACGTCGCCAAGGTGATCGGCATCGACCCGAAGACGCTGCGCAAGCACTTCTGGACCGAGCTCGAGGTCGGCCATGTCGAGGCCAATGCCAAAGTCGCCGCCTCCCTGTTCAAGAAGGCCACCGGCGACGGCCGCGAGGCGGTGGTGGCGGCGATCTTCTGGCTGAAGTGTCGCGCCGGCTGGCGCGAGCGCCCTGCCACGGACGATCTCGGCAAGAAGGAGCAGCGCGCCCTCGAGGCGGAGACCGCCGAGCGCGGCACCTCCTGGGAGAGCCTGCTCGAACCGGCGAGCACCCGGCTGCAGTGACGGCTTGGTCGCTGGCCTGCCCGGACTGGATCACCCGCATCCAGGCCGGCAGGACGCTCGTGCCTGACCTGCCCCTGCTCAAGGGCGAGGCCGAGCGGGCGGTCACCATCTTCAATCGGCTGCGGTTGCCGGATGTGCCGGGCCGGCCGCCGCTATCCACCGCGGGTGGCGATTGGCAGCGCGACATCGTCCGCGCGCTGTTCGGCTCCTGGGATGGCACCGAGCGGCACATCCGCGAGATCTTCGCCCTCGTCCCCAAGAAGAACGCCAAGACCACCGCCGGGGCGGCGATCATGGTCACCGCCCTGCTGATGAACCGGCGCCCGCGGGCGGAATTCATCATCGTGGCGCCGACGCAGGATGTCTCCGACCTCGCCTACCGCCAGGCAGTCGGGATGATCGAGGCCGATCCGGTGCTGGCGGCGAAGTTCCACGTGCAGGAACACCTCAAGCGCATCACCTACCGGCCGACCAATGCCTTCCTCAAGGTGAAGTCCTTCGACCCGAAGATTGTCACCGGCACCAAGCCGGCGGGAATCCTGCTCGACGAGCTGCACGTCATCGCCGAGGCGCCGGACGCCGACCGGGTGATCGGCCAGATCCGTGGCGGACTGATCTCGCAGCCCGAGGGGTTCCTGATCACCATCACCACCCAGTCGGAGCGCCCGCCCGCGGGCGTTTTCCGCGCCGAGCTGATGAAGGCCAGGAAGGTCCGGGACGGTATCCTGCAGGCGCCGATCCTGCCGGTGCTCTACGAGTTCCCGCCGGAGATCGAATGGCGGGACCCGGCCAACTGGAAGATGGTCACGCCGAATGACGGGCGGTCCATCACGGTCCAGCGGCTGATCCCGGACTACCACGCGGCGGTCGAGGCGGGGGAGGAGGAGCTGCGCCGCTGGGCGTCACAGCACCTCAATGTCGAGATTGGCCTGGCACTGCTGTCGGACACCTGGGCCGGGGCGGAGCATTGGGAGCCGCAGGCGGATCCCGACCTGACGCTGGATCAGTTGCTCCGCCGCGCGGAAGTGGTCACCGTCGGCATCGATGGCGGCGGGCTCGACGACCTGCTCGGCCTCTCGGTCATCGGCCGCGACGCCCTCACGCGGGACTGGCTGCTGTGGTCGCGCGCCTGGGCGCATCCGATCGTGCTGGAGCGGCGGAAGTCGGAGGCTGCCCGAATGCAGGACTTCGCCCGCGACGGCGACCTGCGCATCGTTGGGCGCCTCGGCGAGGATGTGGAGGAGGTCGCGGACCTGGTCGCCGACATCGACCGTGCCGGCCTGCTGCACGCCGTGGGGCTCGATCCGGTCGGCATCGGTGGCATCGTCGATGCGCTGGCAGAGCGGCACATCACTGGCGATCGTGTGGTCGGCATCCCGCAGGGCTGGCGGATCAGCGGGGCGATCAAGACGCTGGAACGCAAACTGGCGGACGGCACGCTGTGGCATCCCGGCCAGGCGCTGATGGCGTGGTGCGTCGGCAATGCGCGGGTCGAGCCGCGCGGCAACGCGATCACCATCACCAAGCAGGCGGCGGGCAAGGCGAAGATCGACCCGCTGGTCGCCGCCTTCAATGCGGCGGAGCTGATGTCGCGGAACCCGGAGGCGCGGTCGGCGCCGGCGGTCTTTGTCATCTAGCCGCAGGCGGGCTGGTGCTTCCGCCGTCGGCGGGTAGCTCGCTTGGCGCGGCGCGGCTGTCCGGACGGACTATCTCAGCACGCTATCCCACACCGGCAGACCGATGATCGCGGCCAGTCCGATCATCGCGTAGCAGGCGTGCCGGAAGACCTTCTCGTCCGCCAACCCGAACATGCGAAGGCCGCCCCAGATCCCCGCGGCATAGGCCGGTACGGTCACAGCCAAAGGAACGAGCAGCGTGTGGTCCAGCAGACCTGCTGCAGCAAATGCTACCGCGACAACGATCCAGTTCACGGCGAGGAACAGCGCGAAGGTGGCGCGGGCCTGCCGCGCATCTCCGTCACGCCCGAGCAGATAGGCGATGACCGGAGGGCCTGGCGCCATGGCGATTCCGCTAAACACGCCGCCAGCCGCGCCCACGCCCGCGGTCAGTGCCGGTCGGCGCGGGCCTCGGAAGCGCCATCCCGAGATCAGCAGCACCAGCATGGCCAGAATGGACAGCGCCACGAGCCACCGCAGGGTCAGCGCATCGAAGGAGACGAGCGCGAGCGCCCCAACGGGTGTGCCGAGCAGGACACCGAGCCCCAGCCAGCCGGCTTCCACCCGGTCGCCCTGCCGCCAAGCCGGCGGCGTGAGCTTGACCATCGCATAGGCTTCCAACGCCCACATGAGCGGCGCCGCCACCCGCGGGCTCATCGCCACCGCGGCGACCGGCACGAAGATGAGGGCCTGGCCGAAGCCTGAGAAGCCGCGCGCCAACCCCGCTGCGAAGGACGCGGCCAAGAGCCACGCCAGCGCGGCGCCCGAGGGGACGAGACCGGTCAGATCCCCGATGGTGGCCATTCTGTAATGTGCCATGCCGGCAATACGAGATGAAAGAACTCAGATGTCCGCCACGGATCGTCAGCGGCCGCCATCAACTGCCTGACTCCTCTGTACCCCTGTCGATGAGGCGCCGCATGGCACGAGACCTTCGCCGGCATCGATCCGGCGTCGTCGGCGCACGCGCGCACGCCTGATGCCTGGTCTGATCGGCAGCCTCGCCCGCCTATGGCGGGAACGGAAAGCTGTGACCTTCGCGCCGGGCTTCTGGGACGCGCTGCGCCCGCCCGCGAAATCTGGCGCCACGGTGAACGCGACCTCCGCGCTGGAGTGCACCACTGCACTCGCTTGCGTGCAGGCCATCGCCTGCGGCGTCGCCATGCTCCCGCTCGACATCTACCGCCCGCGCGATGGCGGCGGACGCGACGTCGCGGTGGACGAACCGCTGTGGGACTTCTTCGCCGGCCAGCCGAATGAATGGCAGACCTGGCCCGAGTGGATCGAGACGACGCTGATGCACGCCGTGCTCTGCGGCGACGGCATCTCCTTCATCAACCGCCCGAACCCGCGCGGTCCGATCCGCGAGCTGATCCCGCTGGTGCCCGGCACCGTCTCGATCGAGCAGCGCCAAGGCTACGACCTCGTCTATCATCTGGTCCTCGCCGACGGCCGCAGCCTGACGGTCGGCCGCGAGCAGGTCTTCCATTTGCGCGCGCCGTCGTGGAACGCGTACTCCGGCCTCGACGCCACCAAGCTGGCCCGCGAGGCGATCGGCCTGGCGCTGGCCACCGAGGAGGCGCACGCGCGGCTGCACGCCAATGGCGCTCGCCCGGGCGGCATCCTCACCACCGAGCAGCGGCTGACCCGGGAGCAGGTCGATGAACTCCGCGCCGCCTGGCAGCAGACCCAGGGCGGATTGTCCAACGCCATGCGCACCGCGGTGCTGTCCTCCGGCCTGAAATGGGAACCGATGGGCATGACCGGCGTCGATGCCCAGCATATCGAGACCCGGCGGTTCCAGATCGAGGAGATCTGCCGCGCCTTCGGGGTCTACCCGGCCATGGTCGGGCATTCCGACAAGGCCAGCACCTACGCCTCGGCCGAGCAGTTCTTCATCGCCAATGTCGTCTACTCGCTCGGCCGCTGGACCCGGCGCTTCGAGGAGCGGATCCGCGTCGACCTGATGACGCGGGAGGAACGGCAGCGCCGGCTCTACGCGAAGTTCTCCCTGCAGGCGCTGATGCGCGGCGATGCCCGCACCCGCTCTGACTTCTACAGCGCGCTGATCACCCTCGGCGTGCTGACGCGCAATGAGGCCCGCGGCCTCGAGGACCTGAATCCGATCCCCGGCCTCGACGAGCCGCTGCGACCGCTGAACCTGGCGACGCAGGCAGAAGCAGAGGCGGCCCTCGCGGCGAAGCAGGCGCCTCCGGTGGCGCCGGCATCCCCTCCCGACGCGGAGGGCAAGGCGGCGGCCATCGCCGCCGTCGCGCGCGTCATCGGCGCGGAGGATCCCGCCTTGGAACAGAGGATTGGCCGGATCCTGTCGGCGGCGAACGAGGCCCGCATCCGCGGCGCCCGCGACGCGCTGGACGTGGTTCTGGGCCAGTTGGAGACCCCGTGATGCGGCATCGTGGCGACATCCGCGCCCGCTTCGAAGTGAAGTCCGTCGCCGCCGACAGCGGTGCCTTCGAGGGCTACGGCGCCGTGTTCGACGTGGTCGACACCTATCGTGACGTGATCCTGCCCGGTGCCTTTGCCGAGACGCTGGCCGAACACGCCCGCCGCGGCACTGCCCCGCGCATGCTGTGGTTCCACGACCCCGGCAAGGCGATCGGCGCCTGGTCGGAGTTCCGTGAGGACGAGCGCGGCTTGTACTGCGCCGGCCAGCTCGACCTCGAGCACCCCGATGGCCAGAAGGCCTACGGCACCCTGCGCGGTGACGGCGCGATGGACCTGTCCATCGGCTACACCGCCATGCTGTTCGAGGTCGACCGCGCCGCAGAGCTGCGTCGCCTGAAAACCATCTGGCTGGACGAGGTGTCGCTGGCGCCCCGTGGCCATGGCGTAAACCCGGCTGCGGTGGTGACCGACTTCAAGGCCCGCGCCGGTGGGATCCAGACCATCCGAGACTTCGAGGACTTCCTGCGGGAGGCAGGGTTCTCGCGTGACCGCGCCAAGGCGATCGCCTCGCGCGGCTTCAAGGCCAGTGCCGACCCTCGGGATGAGGACGGAAGGGCCGATGTGCTCGCCGGCATCCGCCGGCTGCAGCAGATCCTCCAATCCTGACGGGATACCCCATGGAAACCGATGTGAAGGAGGCCCTCGACGGCCTCGGCCGTGCCTTCGAGGAATTCAAGGCGACCAACGACAACCGCCTCGCCGAATTCGGCAAGAAGGGCGCCGTCGATGTCGTGCTGGAGGAGAAGCTCCAGCGGGTAAACACGGCGCTCGACCAGTTCGAGACGCTGAACCAGCGCCTGACCAAGGCCGAGCTCGAGGCCAAGGCCGGCCGCGACGCGGCGGAGGGCTCGAAGGAGGCCCTGGAGCGGATCGAGACCCGGCTGAACCGCCCCGGCATGGGCTCGGGCGACCGCCAGGCCGAGCTCAATGCGAGGGTGAACACCTGGGCGCGGGCGGTGATCAACGCCCACACGCTCGGCGTGCCGAACCTCACCGCCGAGCAGCAGAAGGCCCTGTCGGACGTCGCGGCCGAGCACAAGGCGATGTCGATCGCCGACGACACCACCGGCGGGTACCTGGCCCCCTCGGAGTACGTCCGCGAGATCATCAAGGGTGTGACCGAGATGAGCCCGGTCCGCTCCCTGGCGCGGGTCCGCGGCACGTCCAGCAAGTCGATCATGCTGCCGAAGCGCACCGGCCAGTTCGCCGCCCGGCGCGTCTCCGAGCAGGGCACCCGCACCGAGACCCCCGGCCTCGCTTACGGGATGATCGAGATCACCGCGCCCGAGGTCTACGCCCTGGTCGACATCTCGCAGCACAACCTGGAGGACAGTGCCTACGACCTCGAGAGCGAGATCCGCGCCGAGGCGGTCGAGCAGTTCGCGGTCAAGGAGGGGCAGGAATTCGTCGGCGGCTCCGGCGTCGGCGAGGCCGAAGGCATCCTGACCAACCAGGACATCGCCTTCACGCCCTCCGGCTCGGCGGCGACCATCTCCGATGCTGAGGGCCAGGGGAACGGGCTGGTCACCCTATTCCACGCCCTCAAGACCGCCTATGCGCGCAACGCGGTCTGGACCCTGAACCGAGTGACGCTGGGCTCGGTGCGCAAGCTGAAGGACGCCGACAAGAACTACGTCTGGATGCCCGGGCTGGCGAACGGGGTGCCGAACACCATCCTCGGCGCGCCGTACGTCGAGTGCCCGGACATGCCGAACGAGGGGGCGGATGCCTTCCCGATCGCCTTCGGGGACTTCCGCCGCGGCTATGTCATCGTCGACCGCATCGCCATGACCATGCTGCGCGATCCCTTCACGCAGGCGACCAGCGGCAATGTGCGCTTCCTGTTCCGCCGGCGCATGGGCGGGGCGGTCGTGCTGGCCGAGACCATGCGCAAGCTGAAGTGCGCGGCGGCGTGACGCGCGTCCGCCGCGGCCACTGACGGCGACAGCAAGAGCGAGGCTCCGCCTCGCGCTCCGCCGGGGGGCGTGGCGCCCCCCGGACCCCGCCGAGACCTTCCATTCCAACGACAGGGGATCCTCCATGGCGACCCGAGACCTGTGCAACAACATCCACCCCGTCCGGGCCATCGCTCCCGGCGCGGCGGTGATCGACAACACGCCCTTCGTGTCGGCGATCATCGACACCAAGGGCTATGAGAGTCTGACCTTCCTGATCGCCGCCGGCAGCCTGGCCGATGCCGACGTCACGGTCACGGCGCTGGTCGAGGCCAGCGATGCCGCCAACATGGCCGGCGCCGTCGCGGTGGCGGACAAGGAGCTGATCGGCACCGAGGCCAAGGCCGGGCTGACCTTCGCGGACGACAATGCGACGCGAAAGATCGGCTATGTCGGCGGCCCGCGCTACGTGCGGCTGACGCTGACGCCGGCGAACAACACGGGGAACATCTCTCTCTCCGCGATTGCACTGCTCGGCCATCCGCGCAACGCGCCGACGTCGAACCCGCCGGTGTGAGCATGACGCCGGAGGGGCAGCGGCGGATCCGGGCGCTGCGGGCGTTCTCCTACTCGCTGGACGGCGTACGGCTGATCGCCGTCGCCGCCGGCGAGGAGGTCAGCCTGCGCGCCGGTGCCGCGGCAGGGCTGATCTCGGAGGGGTATGCCGAGCCGATCCTATCGGTCGCCGCGTCGGCGCTTCCCCCGTCCGCGGATGCCCTCACCAACGCCGCGCCCCCGAGCAGTGACACCCTGACCGCGCGCCGGCGCCGCGCTGCTGACCGGAGGACTTGATTCCCGGCCTGTGCAATCACCTCGGTGCCCTGCTGTACCAGAGGCACCTCAGGTACCGCCGTTGGCGTTGTTATATGCGCTGGGCGGAAGGACCGTGCAGGTCACTCGCTCGCAACAGCCGGCCGCCAGCAGGGGCAGGCTCAAGAGAACTAAGACAAACACCCGCATGGAGCTTCTTCCGCGGATAGAGATGCGGGCGGCGCCGGTCGCGCCGTCCAATCCCAACGTAGCGGAGATGCAGCCCTTCAAACCATAGGCGTTTCGGGCCGCTGGGGAACCGACATCATGCTCGAAGTCCTTACTCCAGCCGGCAGTAGTGACCTCACGACGCTGGCCACCGCCAAGCGCGAACTCGCCGTCACGGACACGGTGCAGGACGCTCGCATCGCGGATTTGATCCGCGAGGCGTCGGACCTGGTCGCGCAGTGGTGCAACCGCGGTGGCTTCGGACGGGAGACGCTGCGGCAGACCGATCGGCTTTCCGCCGCTGTCGATGTCATCGTGTTGCAGCGTGACATCGGGGTGATCGTCTCCGCCGTCACCGAGGACGGCGTCGCGCTGGCCGCCGCTGACTATGAGCGGGTCGGCGTACTGCTCTATCGGTTGCGCGAGGGGATGCGCGTGCCATGGACCGGGCGGCTGGTGGTTGTGGAGTACCTGGCTGGCTTCGCGTTGCCGGACGAGGCGCCGCCCGCGCTGGAGCGGGCCTGCCTCGACCTGCTCGCCGAGCTCTGGCACGGCCAGGGGCGCGATCCCGCTGTCCGCAACGAGACGACAGAGGGTGTCGGCACGGTCGGCTATTTCGAGCATCGCGCTGACACGCTGCCGCTCGCCGCGGATCGCCTGGCCGCCCTCGAACGCTACCGGCGGTTCCATCTCTGATGGGCGCGTTGCGCGATGCCCGTCGCCGTGCCCTTGCGCGGCGCGGGCGGTCGATGACGCTCCGGCGGATGGTCTTGCCGCCCGGCACCTATGCCAGCGCCATCGTGACCGGCTTCTCGGCCGACTACGCGCCCGACGATCTCGCGCCACCGCTTGTGCAGGGCGACCGTCGCCTCGAGATCCTGCATGCCGATCTGGTCGCCGCCAGCTTTCCCTGGCCACCGCGCGAGCCGGACGAGGTGCTTGATGGCGGCGAGAGCTTCACCGTGAACTTCGCCGCCCCGGTGTGGGAGGGCAGCGAGCGCATCGGTTGGACGTTGGTTGTGCGGGGAGGCTGAGTTGGCCTTCACGCGCGGCCAGTTCCGCAACTTCACCCGCGAGATCGAGGTGGCCACACGCGGGCTGACCGGGCCCGAGGCCAGCCGGCGACTGGCTGCCATGGCGCGGGTCCATATCGCCGAAGTCGAACGGCAGCAGGCCGCTCGCTCCGGCGGCGTGGTGCCGGACCACACCACCACGGTGGACGGCCGGGTCGGCGCCGCACCGGAGCAGGTTCGCCCTGACGGCGTGATCCTGATCGCCTGGCACTACCTGACCGAGGCGGTGATCCGCACCGTCACCTACCTCGAGGAGAACGGCCCCGAGCGCAAAGGCGGCTGGAAAGCCAGCATCACCACCTTCGTCGATGACACCGCGGTGCCGCGCACGGCGCGTTTTCCGGCCGGCGCCACCGAGGCGGTGGTGGTGGTGCGGGCGGACTACGCCCGCCGCCTCGAGGTCGGCAAGCGCGACAGTGGCGGCCCCTTCGTGCTGCAGGTGCCGATGCATTTCGTCGAGCAGGCGGCGGTTGCCTTGCGTCCGGTGATGCGCCCGCTCGGCTGGGAGCCGCGCTTCACCTATGTCGATGTGCCAGACGCCTTTGCGCTCAGCGTCGAGGCAACGCGGCGGCGGCGCTTCGGGAGCCGGGGGATTGTCACCGAGCGCTCGCCGCGCCGCGTCCCAGGCAGCCGGGACGTCGAGAGCCAGGTCCGCTACCCGGCGATCGTCATCCGCCCGCTGCGGGCCACCCGCTCGTGACCGCCTCGCCCTACGCCGACAGCATCGCTGCCATCGCTGCGGCCTGGGCGGGTGGCTGGCCGGCGCCCGCCGGCGTGCCGGTGCTGTGGCATCACAACGGCAGTGATGCCGTCCCCTCCCGCGCCACAACGGCGCACTGGCTTCACCTTGCCGTCGAGCACAGCAGCGAGCGGCTGGTCGCCTTCGGTGGTGGCCGGGGCGCGCACGAGAAGGAGCTGCACGGCTCCGTGGTGATTCGGGTGATGGCCGCACGAGGCCTCGGCGAGACGACGCAGCTTGCCTTGCTCGACCAGGCGCTTGCGGTGTTCCGCAGCCGCCGCGACGGGCCGCTCTCCTTCCTCGGCACCTCGGTGATCGAGATGCCCGGCGCCTCCGCCGACGGCGCCTGGTGGGTGCGCAGCGGCATCGCCGTCTTCGTCTATCGCTTCCGCGGCTGATCCGGCCGCGTCCCTCTTTCCCATCGGAGAGTTCCCATGCCCCTCGCCGAAGGCAGCGCGGCCCGCTTCGCGTACAAATTCTACGCGGACGGCACCATGATCACGAACGCGGAGGCGGACATCGCCACCGCGCCGGGGTCCACCGGCGGCCGTATCCTCCGCCGCGTCAGCGCGGGGCTGAACCTGCGCAAGAACGCCACCCGCTCGGCCGAGATCCTGCCCTCGCGGCAGGTGCGGAGCGCGCGCCACACCTCCCGCCGGGTCGAGGGGCCGCTGGATGGCGAGTTCTCGCCGGGCAGCTACTTCGACTTCATCGAGGCGGCGCATCGCGACACCGCCGCGCCGATCCTGCCATCCGGCCTGACCGAGGTGCAGCTGACCGGCGTCGCCGCTGACGCCGCCACCTCGAAGCTCACCTTCGGTGGCGGCGATCCCGTCGCGCTCGGCCTGCGCAAGGGGGCGATCATCCAGTTCGCCAGCCTTTCCGCGGCCGGCAACAACGGCGTCCGCTTCCTGGTCACTGGCTTCGGGGGGACTTCCAATCGCGAGGTGAGCGTGTTTCCTGCGCCCACCACCATGGCAGCGGATACCGCGTTCACTCTGACCACGCCGGGGAAGTCCTCGATCATCCCGGCCAGCGGCCACGTCCGCCGCAAACTGGCGATCGAGCGCTACCACGAGGATCTCGACCGCGCCCGGCTCTACACCGAGCTCCGCGTCACCGGGTACCGCCTGGCCGTGCCGGCGGAGGGCAACAGCACCTTCGGGATCAACGTCACGGGGCGGAACCGCCGGACGCTGACAGGCGCGGCGGCGCCCTATTTCACCTCGCCGGCCGCGGCGACCACCACCGAGGTCTGCAACAGCCTCAACGGCATCCTGCGCATCGCCGGCAGCACCGTCGGCACCGTCACCGGACTGAACCTGAACCTCGCCATGGCGGCGGACGCGCCGGCGGTGCTCGGCCAGGCCTTCCCGCCGGATGTGCTGCTCGGCACCGCCGACGTCACCGGCGACTTCACAGCGCTGGTGGACGACACCGATGCGATCAGCGCCGCCTTCGAGGAGGAGCTCGAGGTCGAGCTGCTGTTCATGCTGACCGCCGGCGGCGCCGCGGCGGACGCGGTGGCCTTCCACCTGCCGCGGCTCAAGCTGAACGGCGACGAGGAGAACGTGCAGGGCGAGGGCTCGCAGACCATGAACGTGCCGTTCCAGGCACTGGAATACTTCGGCAGCGCGCCCGGCATGACCGGCACCACCCTGCGCTGCACGGACACCGCGGCGGTGTGAGGCCTCAAACCAGCGTGTGGTTGTCCGGGTCGCTCCTATGTGACCTCTGCGCGCATCCATTCAGCAACGCGCTCAGCGATCATGAGGCAAGTCAAATGGGTGTTCGCGCGTGGTATCGTCGGCATGATGGACGCATCTGCCACGCGAAGGCCTATGGCGCCGTGTAACCGCCCATGCTGGTCAACCACGGCACCAGGATCGTGAGTGGGGCCCATCCGGGCGGTGCCGACCGGGTGAACATAGTGGGTGACTGCTCGCACGACCTGCGCAGCCGTCCAATCGTCATCCCGAAGCAGGGCCAGGAATCGCTCCGCCGGCATCGACTGGCCGTCGTCGAAGGAGCAGACATCGGCACCAAGCACTTTCATCTGCGGAGACTGGACGAGCTTTCCGAGCATCCGGAGGCCTTCGCTCAGCCGCCGTACGTCCTCAGCGTCCGTGGCTAGGTTGAGCCGGATGTCGGGGCAATCGGTAGCCCTATTTGACCGCAGCCTGATTGTACCCCGTGACAGCGGCTTCATTAGGCTTGTCTGCAGCCATAGCGATGGCTGGATTGGCCATTGGAACAAGAACGCCTGCATATCGTTGCGAACACTCGAGCCTGGCGCAGTATGTGTGAGGAGCACCTGCAGGTGCGCGGCCGCCACGTCGACCATGCCAACAGGCGAGTTCCATTTCACCCTTATGCAAGCGTGATCGATCAAGTTGCGGCCAACCCCGGGCAGATGAATCCGGGGCTCAATGCCGATGGCACGAAGCTCTTCCGAATGCCCGAGGCCGGATCGCATCAGAATCGCCGGTGACCCGATCGCGCCGGCACAGAGCGTCACGCGTTGACCGAGGATCTGCTGCACGCGTCCTTCCGCCTCGATCTCGATGCCAATAGCTCGCGTGCCGTCGAACAGCACACGGCATGCGAGGCAGTCTGCGCGGATCGTCAGGTTCGCACGTTCTTGCGCCGGATGCAGATATGCCATCGCGCTGGAGAACCGGACGGCATTCGGCCCAAGGTTCGACGGAACAGGCCCGACCCCCGTTGCCTCGGGGTGGTTGTGGTCGTGCACCTTCGGGTGGCCGAGATAGCAGCAGGCGTCGAGGAATAACTTTTGGGCGGGGGCCAAGTCTGCTTCGGCGCAACGCCGGATCGGTGTGGGACCGCTTCTGCCATGATGGTCACCCGATGCGTCTACGTCTTTCTCGAGGCGCACAAAGGCGGGCAGCACGTCCCTCCAGGTCCAGTCGGGATTTCCTAGCCCCGCCCACTCATCGTAGTCGGCCGGAGAGCCGCGCAACGCGAGGCAGGCATTCACGCTCGACGAGCCGCCAGTCACCTTGCCACGGTGGTAGGCGGCCAGCCGTCCGGGAACCATCTCGGCCGCGTAGCCCCAATCGTGATCCCAGGCCATTTGCCGCCCATTGAGCAGGCTCTTCGGCATCGTCTGGAGGTCTTCGTAGTGAGGCCCCGCCTCAACCAGCAGAACCTTGCGTCGCGCGTCTTCCGAAAGCCGCGCAGCTAGCACCGCGCCTGATGAGCCCGCGCCGACGACGATGTCGTCAAATTCCATGGCCGTCTCTCCGCTGCAGAGTTTCGGCTTTGCACCGAGCGTAGGAGCGAACCGCCATCGGGTCTCGATGGGTGTGTCCAACCTGCGCCCGGCCGAACGCTATCAGAAGCGGCTGCAGAGTTTTTCGAAGAAGTGTCCATGTACTTCGGAGGAAGGACCCGATGCCTGCCATCTTCGACACCCTGGCGCTGCCGACCGATCGCAGCGCTAAGCTGCTGCTTGTCCACCCCGTGACGCGCGCGCCCCTCACCGACGAGGCCGGCGAGCAGGGCTGGATCGAGCTCTATTCCTGGGAGAGCGAACAGGCGCAGGCGCATCGCCTCGCCCGCGACAACGCGCAGCGCAAGCTCGGCCGCGAATTCACCGCCGAGGAGGAATGGGAGGATATGGGCCAGATGCTGGCGCGTCTGACCAAGGCCTGGCATCTGGTCGGGCTGGATGGCCGCGCCATCGCCGCGCCCTGCAGCTTCGATCTCGCCACCGGTGCCTACAACGCCACCGGACTGCGCTGGCTGCGCAACGCCGCGATCGCCTTCCTCAACGTCAGCGGCAACTTCTTCCCTTTGGCTGGCTCGACGCCCTCCGCGCCTATGGCCGGCACGCCTTCTGGCTGAGCCAGCGACTCAAGGACGGCGGCACGCGCCGCCAGCATCTCTTGGCGGCGCAGCGGCAGACGGGCCGCATCCCGGCCGGGTTGATGGGGCCGCCACGTCCGGCCGGCTCCGACGCGGTGTGGCGCGCCTTCGGTGAATTGGACGCGCAGCGCCAACACAGCGACGCCGGCATCCCGCAACCGATCCAGCACCGCGACGTCGAGGCCTGGTGCCGCACCATGCGGGTGCCGCTGCACCCGGCCGAGATCGTCGCCGTGCTGGCGCTCGATGGCGAGCGCCGCGCGGTCGAGGCGGCGCGCCTGGCCGCGACCCGCCCCCGTGATGTCGAGCTGGAGGACGACGATCCATGAGCGGCACCATGGGCGGCGTCGAGCTGCTGTCGATCATCCGCTCCTCGCTCGACGCCTCCGGCTATGTCGCTGGCGCGCGGCAGGTCGAGGGCGCCAATGAGCGCCTGCGTGCCTCCGGCGACAAGGTCGCGGGGACGCAGGACCGCATCACCCGCGGGATGGACCAGACGGCGCGCCAGGTGGCACAGCTGGCCCAGCGCACCAATCCCGCGGTCAAAGCCACGGTCGAGCTGGTCGATGCCGAGGCCAAGCTCGACCGCGCGCTGAAACTCGGCCTGATCAGCCTCGACGACCATGCCCGGCTGTTGGTGCCGCTGCAGCAGCGCCACCAGGCGGTCACCACCGCGACCAACCAGACCGCCAACGCTTTCGGGGTGACGGCGCGGCAGGCGCAGCAGCTGGCGCCGCAGATCAACGACATGGTGACCTCGCTGCTCGGTGGGATGAGCGCCTTCCAGGTGCTGACCCAGCAGGGTGGCCAGATCACCCAGGCCATGGGCGGGGTGGGCAACACCTTCCGCGCCATCGGCGGGCTGTTCACCCCCGTCCGGGTCGGCGTGCTTGCCGTCGGCGGGGCGCTGATCGGCACCTTCGCGGCTTACGAGGGCACCGAGCGCCGCGTCGCCCGGCTGCGCAATGAGCTGCGCGGCTATGCCGCCGATTACGAGAGCCTGGCGCGCAGCCTGGAGCGCCGCGCCCGCGAGCAGAGCCTGCTGACACCGGGCGCGGGCCGCAGCGAGGTGCGCACCGCGCAGGCCCGTATCGCCCAGGTCGTGCGGCCGGAGGATCGGGAGAACCTGGAGCGCTACGTCGCGCTCGCCCTCGACCTCTCCCGCACCCTCGACAAGGACCTCTCCGCCGCGGCCGAGCGGGTGGCGCGGGCTCTGCGTCGGCCGGAGGAGGTGGCGCGCGAGCTAGCCGAGCAGGGCGTGCGCGGCTTCGATGAGCAGTTCCGCCGCCACATCGAGCTCATGGTCCGCGCCGGTGATGCCAGTGGCGCCGCGGCGCAGGTGATCGCCCGCCTGACCAGCGTGGTGCAGGGCGCGACCAATGGCGGCACCGCCTTCGAGCGGGCGATCAACAACGTCGAGAAATCGCTCGAGGGTCTGTGGAACCGGATCACCGACGGGCTGACGCGGGCCGGCGGACCGTTCATCGACTGGCTGGCGCGGTCGGAGCGGAACTCGCGTTTTCTTGTGGAGCAGGGTGGTCTCGCCGTGCTGCAGGCGCTGCCCGGCGGGGCACCGGTCGCCCTCGGCCTGCGGCTGCAGCAGATGCTCGGCCCCTCGACGCCAAGCGCGCAGACCGCCCGGCCGGCACCGGCCGCCGACATTGCCGGCCTGCTGGAGGAGGCCGCGCGGGTCTCCGGCGTCGACCGTGCCCTGCTGGAGCGGGTGCAGCGCGCCGAGGGCGTGCGCAACCCGGACGGCAGCTGGCGCACCAGCACGGCGGGCGCGCGCGGCCCGATGCAGGTCATGCCCGGGACCTTCGACGAGCTGGCCAGGCGCTACGGCATCCAGGGCGGCATCGACGATCCCCGGGCCAACATGCTGGCCGGCGCGCTCTACCTCCGGGAGCGCCTGCAGACCCGCGGCGACGTCGCCCTGGCGCTCGCCGACTACAATGCCGGCCCGGGGCGGGTGGACCGCGTGCTCGGCGGCCAGGCGGAGCTGCCGAACGAGACGGCGCGCTATGTCCGCGGCATCCGGAGTGGCTATTCCGGTTCGGGCATTGCCGGCCCGGTCCAGCCGGTCCCCGCGACTCTCTCTCCCCCAGCTGCTGCCGCTACCAACCCGCAGCCGGCGCCGGTCTCCGGACCACCCACGCCGACGCCGGAGCAGCGCTTCTATGACAGCGCGCTGTCCGAGGTCCGCCGCCGTGGCACGCCGACCGGTGATGTCGCCGAGCTAACGCGGGATCTGGAGCGTTTCCAGCGGGCGCAGCGCCAGGCCGCGCCGGACAGCGCCGAGTACCGCGAGTTCGGCGACGCCATCGAGCAGATCCGCGCCCGCATCACCGGCACGGAACGGCCGATCGAGCAGTTCATCCGCGGCCAGCGCGAGGCGGCGCGGATCGCCACCACCAGCGAGGGCGCCGCGCGCGAGCTCGCGCAGGCGATGCAGGGCCTCGAGGAGGCCGCTCGGGCCCAGGGGCGCGACCCCACCGCCGAGGAGCGCGCCGCCGTGCGCGAGGCGGTACTGGCGCGCGCGACGGGCCAGTACCGGGATCTGACCGCCAACGTCGATCGCCAGATAGCGGCCGAGGGGCGGCTCAATGAGGCGCTGGGTCGCGGCGCCGGAGCGATGCAGGAGGCCGAGGCGCGAGCCAAGGCCCTGGAGGACGTTCGCCGCGCCGGGCTCGCCGGCACGGAGCAGGAGGCGGCGGCCGTTGCCGAACTCACCGAGCGCTATCTGCGTCTCGCCCGCGCCCAGGCCGACCGCGTCACCGCCGCCTCGCTGGAGGAGCAGCGCCGGCAGATCGACCTGGTGCGCGCAGAGAGCGGCACCATCGGTCTGGGGGAGCGTGAGCGGGGAGAGGCCCTCGCTGCCATCCGGGCCCGCGCCGAACTCGAGCGTCGGTCGCCGGGTTCCTCCGAGACGGACACCGGGCGGCAGTACATCGCCAATGCTGTCGACCTCGCCCGTGCCCAGGACGATGTCCGCGTGCTCAAGGAGATCGAGGGGTACGGCCGTGAGACCGCGGGCGTGCTCGTCTCCGGTTTCCGCGCGGTCGCCTTCGAGGGCCGGCGCGCCAGTGACGTGCTGCGCGATATGGAACGCGCGCTGCTCGACCTCGGCACCCGCGCCCTGCTGCTCAAGCCGCTGGAGGATGCGTTGGGGCGTCTGGCCTCGACGGCATTCGGCGGAGGCGCGGGAGGCAGTGGTGGCGGCCTCGGCGGCGTGCTGAACCTGATCGGCTTGGGCGGCGGTGGTGCTGAAGTTGCCGGCGTCGGCCTGGCCAAGGGTCTCGAGGGCGCCGCCGGCCTGGTCACTGCCGCGGCGCCGCTGCTGCACGAGGGCGGCCTGGTGGGCGAGCCGGTGCGGCAGCACCGCGTCGTTCCGCTGACCTTGTTCCATGGTGCACCGCGCTTTCACCAGGGTGGCGGCTTTCTCACGCGAACAGAGTTCCCCGCCATCCTGGAACTCGGCGAGCGGGTGCTGACGCAGCGCCAGCAGGCTGCGGTTGGCGCTGCCGTCGCCGATCGGCCGCGTCCAGTGGTGCAGAACATCACCATCCAGACCCCCGACGCCGGCTCCTTCCGGCAGAGCCGCGGCCAGGTGCTGGCGGAACTGTCCCGCTCGATCGCGCGCGGCGCGCGGAACCGTTGAACCATGGCCTTCCACGACGTCCGCTTCCCCGACCGGATCGCCGAGGGGGCGGAGGGCGGCCCCGAATTCTCCACCTCGGTGATCGTCTCCTCCGGCGGCCATGAGCAGCGCCAGGGGAACTGGTCCGCCGGCCGCGGTCGCTGGAACGTCGCCACCGGCCTGCGGGAGGACAACGACCTCGCCGTACTGATCGCCTTCTTCCGGGCGCGGGCGGGGCGGCTGCACGCCTTCCGGTTCAAGGACTGGTCGGACTACCAGCTCGACCGACAGGTGATCGGCACCACCGGCGGTGGCGATGCCACCTGGCAGATCCTGCGCACCTACATCTCGGGCCCGACCTCGGTAACGCGGACCATCACCCGCCCCGTCGCCGGCACCGTGCGGTGCTGGGTCAACGGCGCCGAGCGCAGCCTCGGCACCGGCTCCAGCCAGTTCCAGGTCAACCTCGCCACCGGTGTCATCACCCTTGGCAGCGCGCTTGCCGGCACGACTGGCCAGGCGATCGAGGCGGCCTGCGAGTTCGATGTACCGGCGCGCTTCGACACCGACGCGCTGCCGCTGCGCCTGACCGCGTTCCAGATCGGCGAGTGGTCCGACATCCCCGTGGTGGAGATCCGCGAATGAAATCCGTCTCCGCTGCGCTCGCGACGCACCTCGCCGGCGAGGCGACCACGCTCGCCACCCTCTGGCGCGTCGTGCGCCGCGACGGCGCGGTGTTCACCTTCACCGACCACGATCGCGACCTCGTCTATGGTGGCGAAACCTATGCCTGCGCGCTCGGCTATCAGCGCGCCGCGATCAGCGCCGGCGCCGAGCTTGCCGTCGATGAGACCGAGCTGCTCGGCCTGCTCGACAGCAGCGCCATCGATCCCGCCGAGCTGCGCGCCGGGCTTTGGGACCACGCCGAAGTGCGGATCTTTGCGGTCAACTGGGCGAGCCTCGGCGACGGCGAGCTGAAACTCCGCCGCGGCCGGCTCGGCGAGGTCATCGCGCAGGATGACGGCAGCTTCCGCGCCGAGCTGCGCGGCCTCGCCCAAGCGCTGCAGCAGTCCATCGGCGCCATCTACCAGCCGGAATGTCGCGCCGATCTCGGCGATGCGCGCTGCAAGGTCGACCTCACCTTCGGCGCCGGCTGGACGCAGCAGGCGACGGTAGAGACGGTGACGGACAGCGTGACGCTCGTGATGTCCGCCGCCATCGCCGGCTTCGCCAACGGCTATTTCGAGGGCGGCGTCGCCATCTGGCAGTCTGGCGCCAATGCCGGCGTCGCCCGCGAGGTGCTGGCCTGGAACCAGGCCGGCCGCGTGCTGTCGCTGTTCGCGCCACCGCCCTTCGCGCCGACGGTCGGTGACGTGCTGCGGATCCAGCCCGGCTGCGACAAGCGCAAGGCGACCTGCCAGGCGGTGTTCGGCAACTACCTCAACTTCCGCGGCGAGCCCTTCATCCCCGGCGCGCTCGCCGTGCTGGAGACGCCGGCGTGAGCCCAGAGGCCTTCGTCGCCGCCGCGGCCTTCGTCGCCGCCGCGCGCAGCTATGTCGGCGTGCCGTGGCGCCATCTCGGCCGCAGCCGCACGGGGGTGGACTGCATCGGCCTGGTGCTGCTCGCTGCGCGGGAGGTTGGCGTGGAACTCCCCGACCCGGCACCCTACGCCCGCGAGCCGCAGGGCACCCGCCTGCTGGAGGGGGTCCTGGCGCATGCCGAGCGCGTCAGTGAGATCCTGCCCGGCGACGTGCTGCTGTTCCGCATGGGCCTGTACGGCGGCCATGTCGGCATCGCCTCCGTCCACCCCGCCTGGGGCGTGCCGGCGTGCCTGCATGCCTATGCGCCTCGCCGCCAGGTGGTCGAGCAGCCGATGGACGCGGAACTCAGCAAGCCCCTGCTGGGCGCCTTCCGGCTGCCGTCTCTCTCAATCTCCGCGGAGGCCTGAGCCATGGCCCAGCTTGCCGTGGCCGGCGCGGGCGCGGCAATCGGCTTCGTCGTCTCGGGCTTCAACCCGCTCGGCGCCTCGATCGGCTGGGCACTCGGCGGCGCCGCAGGCGCGCTGCTCTTCCCGCCGAAGGGTCAGGACACCCAGGGCCCGCGGCTCAACGACCTCACCGTCCAGACCTCCGGCTACGGCCTGCCCATCCCGCTCGCGGTCGGCCGCGTCAAACTGGCCGGCAACGTCGTCTGGAAAACCGACCTGCGCGAACGCGCCACCACCCACCGCCAGGGCAAGGGTGGCGGTGGGGCAAAAACCACGACCTACAGCTACTACCTCTCCTGGGCGGTCGGCCTGTGCGAATGGCTGATCCCACCCAGCAACCCGCAGGTGCTGCGGATCTGGCTCGATGCCCAGCTGGTCTACGACACCACCGGCTCCAGCGAGGTGGTGCAGATCCCCGGCCTGGTCTGGCGCTTCCATCCGGGGAGCGAGACCCAGCTGCCCGATCCGCTGCTCGCAGCCACCCTCGGCGCCAACGAGGCACCAGCGCATAGGGGCCTCGCCTACCTCGTCTTCGAGGAGGTGCCGCTGGAGCGCTTCGGCAACCGCATGCCGAACGTCACCGTGGAACTCGCCGGCGACGCCGCGCGCAGCTTCCCGCAGGTGGCGACCATCCCGCCGGCGGCGCCGCTGTGGCCGTCCTCGCCCTCGGGGCGCACCTATATCGGCAACTGGGCCTGCAATGTCGCCGTCGATTACCGCCGCGGCCGCATCTACGAGGGGCGCGTCCGCACCTCGACCTCGGGCGGCGGCGCCAATGAGATGATCCGGGTCTACGACCTGGTGACCCTGCAGACGCTCGGCGAGCACACGCTCGACCGCATCCTCGGCCCACTGTTCCCCCTCGGCAGCACCCCTGGACCGGACAGCACCGGCACCGGGCTGATGCATCTCGGCGTCGACGGCTTCCTCTACATCACCGGCGGCGGCGCCAACCGCGTCCCGCTGTTCAAGATCGACCCGGACGCCATGCGTGGGGTCGGGGTCTTCGGCAATCCGCTCGGCGACGGCTTCGGCTTCGGCGATAACGGCACCCGGCTGGTCAACCCGATGGCGATCACCAGCCTGTCGGTGCCGCGGCTTGGGGCGCGGCCGCGCAGCTTCGTCATCGTGCAGGGCTCCTACTCATCGACCCTGACCATCGACGCCGACCGCATGGAGTACGTCTGGGGCGCCGGCGACGTCGCCATCGAACCGCCGCCGGTGCCGATCGGGCTCGGCATTGGCCCGCTGACCTTTCCGGTGATCCTCGTCCCCGGGCGCACCCGCGACGATGGCGGCGTCGAGCTGTGGTATCTGCGCGCCTCGGAACTCGCCACGCCCTTCCGCATCGATGTCGCCCGCTTCCGCTACTACTCGGGGGCGGCGAGCCTCGGCGGCGGCGCCGCCATGGGCATCTTTCGCGACGATTTTGCCAGCATCGACGTCCAGGCCGAGATCGACCCGCTCGCCGTCCGGCCGTTGCTGCAGGCCGCCTTCTGGGATCAGAGCGACGACACGCTGGTCATCACGCTGTCCGGCATCGGCGGGCCACTCAGCGGCTGGGGACGCTTCTCCACCATCAAGTGGGCGCCCGGTGGCGGCGTGGTCTGGAAGGTGGTCGACCATGTGCTGCCGGCCTTCCACGACGGCCGCGGTCAGATCACCCGCGTGCTCGGTGCCACCTGGGGCCTCGGCGGCAACTTCCTGCTCCAGACCGGCTCGGGCGACGTGCTGGTCAACCAGGCGGGCGCGAACTTCAAGACGCTGTTCTGGCTCGACGAGCAGCAGGCGGTGCTCGGCCAGGTCTCCGCCGGCGCCGGCGTGCGCGAGATCGCCAAGCGCTACCTCTCCCGCGCCGCGGCCAACACCCTGACCGTCGGGCAGGTGGTCACCGCGCTGTGCCAGCGCGCTGGCCTGACGGGGACGGACATCAATACCGTCGCGCTGACCGATAGCCTGCGCGGCTACATCCTGCCGCGGCCCACCTCGGCGCGCGACGCCATCACCCCGCTCGCCAGCGCCTACCAGTTCGACGCCGTCGAGCAGGACGACGTGCTGCTGTTCCGCAAGCGCGGCGGGTCCGTCGTCGGCACCATCCCCTACGCGGAGCTGGTGCGGGAGGAACCCGATGGCTCCGTGCTGCAGGAGCAGCGGGCGCAAGATGCCGACCTGCCGCGCGAACTGGCCGTGCGGTTTCTCGATGTCGATCGCGGCTTTGAGCAGAACGCCCAGTCCTGGCGCCGGCCGACCAGCCCGACCGCCACGGTCGGCGCCAATGCCTCTGCCGCCATTGACCTCCCCATCCCGCTGACCGCCGGCGAGGCCAAGGCGGTGGCGCGGCGGCTGATCACCGGCAGCTGGCGCGAGCGCACGCGCCTGTCCTGCGCCGTTGGCCCCAGACACGCGCGGCTGGTGCCGACCGATCCGGTGACGCTCACCACGCGCGACGGCGCCGCCATCCGCTGCCGCGTCCTGTCGACGCAACTGGGGGCGAACTGGGTCACGCGGCTGGAGGCGGTGACCGAGGATGCCGCCAGCTACGCCCTGACCGCGCCAGCCGAGGGCGGCGCCGGCTGGGCCGAGCCCGGCATGCCGGCGCCGTACTTCGCTCGCCTGCTGCTGCCCGACCTCGCCCTGGTCGATGACGGCGACGATCTCGGCCAGGCCGGCTTGCGGGAATACGCCCTGGTCGGTGCCTATGATGGCCAGCGGTTCCGCGGCGTCGTGCTGAACCGCAGCCCGGACCAGGCAAGCTGGGCCAGCCTCGGCGCCATCACCACGCCAGTCACCTGGGGCAGCGTCCAGGTAGGTCCCGCCGTGTCCGTCTCGCCCTGGATCTGGGACGAGGCCAGCGCCATCGAGGTGCAGCTGGCCGATGGCGAGCTCGACAGTGCCACCGAGCTCGAGGTGCTGAACGGCGCCAACCGTGCCGCGCTGATCGGCTCGGACGGCCGCGCCGAGATTGTGCAGTTCCGCGACGCCACCGACCTCGGCGCCGGGCGGTATCGCGTGACCGGCCTGCTGCGCGGGCGGCGCGGCACCGAGGACCTGATCGCCTCCCGCGCCGCCGGCGACAGCTTCGTGCTGCTGGACAGTGCGCGCTTCCAGTTCCAGGCGCAGGCCAGCGAGGTATCTGCCACCCGGCATCACCGCGCGGTCACCGTGTTCGAGACGGTGGAAACCGCGGCCAGCACCGTCACCAAGGCAGCGCGCGGCCGGGCGGAGCGCCCCTATGCCCCCTGCCAGGTCACCGGGAGCCGGGACGGCAGCCAGAACCTGACCATCAGCTGGATCCGCCGCACCCGTCTCGGCGGCGAATGGCTCGACGGCACCGGCACCGTGCCGCTGTCGGAAGCCTCGGAGGCCTATGAGATCGATGTGCTGAACGGGCCGCCGGCGGTCACCAGGACCTACGCGGCATCAGGCGGCACCGCCTCCGTGATCTTCGATGGCAATCCATCTACCTGGACCATTATCGGCGCCTCGCCTTCGCCGCGTACCGCCGAGGTCACCTTCGCCACCCCGCAGACCGTCCGCCAGTACGGGTTGCGCGGCGCCGCCGGGGCCACCTCCGAAAGCCCCAACGCCTGGACTGTCGAAGGGTGGAACGGCACCGCCTGGGAGCTCCTCGACACCCGCAGCGGCATCACCGGCTGGGCCGTCAACGAACTGCGCAAATACAGCCTCGCCGCACCCGCGACGTATGCCCGTCTCCGCATCGCGGTGACCGCGCTGAACGGCGGTTCCTGGTGGAACATCCCCGAGCTCGCATTCTACGCCACCGTCGGCGGTCCAGACATCGCCGCCGTCACCTACACGCAGGCGGTGGTGCGGACCATCGCCGTCACCGCGCCCACCGCGAACTACTCGGCGGCGAACCAGACCACCGACTTCGGCGCCACCCAGGCCGCAGTGTTTGTCCGCTTGCAGCAGATCAGCGCCCAGGTCGGCCGCGGCCTGCCCGCCGAGGCCGTCCTGTGAGGAGCAGCCCATGAGCGGCACCACCAGCCTCGGCATTCCCTTCATCCAGGCGGCTCAGAACCAAAAGGAAGTGACTGCCAACGCCGCCTTCGAGGCGCTTGACGCCAGCGCCAATGCGGCGATCGCCATCGCCATGGGCGATGCCAACATCACCCTGACCGACGCCCAGGCGCTGCGCGCCGGCCTGGTGACCCTGACCGGCAGCAACACCGCGGTGCGCAAGGTGACCCTGCCGAGCAAGGCGCGGCGCCTCGCCATCCAGAACAGCACTGGCGGCGCGCTCGACATCACCGTGGGCTATGCAACGGGCACCAGCGTCACGATCGGCAACGGCGCCATCGTGCTGATCCAGGGCAACGGGACGAACTGCTATGGCGTGGGCGGTGCCGCCGCGCTCGGCGATCTCACCGATGTGGTCGGGCCGTTCCTGAACGGCGACCTGCTGCAATTCGACGGCTCCGCCTGGCGGCCTGCGGGCAGCGGCATCCTGGCGCGCGTCATGCTGCCCTTCAAAGGTGCGCTGGTGCGGCGGGCGACGACGCTCACAATCACCACCACCGCGACGGCCCTGGCCTTCACGGACGCGACCTACGACACGGACGGTTTCTGGAGCGGTGCGGCGCCGACCCGCCTTACCGTGCCGGCCGGTGTGACCAAGGTTCGCCTCTGGGGCCGGATCAGCTGGACCGGCGGCAGTGCCAATCATGGCGCGCGGATCTTTCGCAACGGCGCCAGTTTCGTCGGCCAGGCGGATTTCATCGCCGCCTCGGGTTACACCAACGCCGACGTCAGCCTCGTCTCGGCGGTCGTCGCCGTGACGCCGGGCGACTACTTCGAGATCCTGGCCTTCGCCTCGGCGAACCGCACCAGCGTTGCCAACGGCCTGCAATTCGCCATCGAGGTGGTCGAGACCGCGGACGCGGCCAACCCAACCCTGCTCGCGCTGACCGATACCCCGGCCTCCTACGCCGGCGCGGCAGGGAAGCTGCTGCGGGTGAACGGTGCCGCCAACGGCATCGAGTTCGGGCCGCGGCACAATCTGACTGCGACCGTCGCGCCCAGCGCCAGCGACGACAGCGCGGCCGGCTACGGCGTCGGCTCGCAGTGGCTCGATACCGTCGGCGACAAGATCTGGTTCTGCACCGATGCCGCCGCCGGCGCCGCGGTCTGGAAAGGCGTGACCATCGCCTGAACGGCCTGCCCACGCCCGGCGGTCCGCCACAGCACCACGCCCCACCCGGCCGGCTTCACACTCCCCTGGAGGACATCATGGACCTCACCCCGACCCTGCTGTGGCAGGTGGTGACGACGCTTGCCATCGCGCCGCTGGCCTATTTCCTGAAGGCATCGCTCGATCGCCTGCGACAGATGGAGCTCTGCCTGTCGCGCACGCGCGAGCAGCTGGCCCGCGAATACGCGACCAAGGCGGATCTGTACGCCGATGTCGGCCGCGTCCTCGCCCGCCTCGACAAGCTCGACGGCAAGCTCGACCGGCTGCTCACCGCGCGGTTCGGAGGTGGGGAATGACCGCCCGCCGAATCAGCGCCGAGGCGCTCGACCTGCTCAAGCGCTGGGAGGGCTGCGTCCTCCACGCCTATGACGACGCCGATCCGTTGCGGCCGCCGCGGTTCATTCAGCCTGGCGATGCCGTCCGCGGGACTCTGACCATCGGCTATGGGCACACCCGCACCGCGCGGCCGGGGCAGCGGATCACGCAGGCCGAGGCAGAGCGGCTGCTCCTGGAGGACCTGGCGCCGGTCGAGGCGGCGATCGCGCGCAGCATCACCGTTCCGCTCACCGACGGCCAGCACGGCGCGCTGGTGTCGTTCGCGTTCAACCTTGGCCACAGCACCGCGACGGGGAAGCCCCTGGCCAACATCGCGGCCGTCCTGAACCGCGGCGACTATGACGGTGCGCTCCGCCGCATGGGGCTGTACGTGAAGCAGCGTCGGAATGGCCGCCTGGTCACCGTGCCGGGGCTGGTGAACCGCCGCGCCGCCGAGGCCGGGCTGTGGGCGCGCGGGGAGTTCGTCGCCAGCCGGCATGTCGCGCCCGCCGCGCCGCCTACGGAAGGCGCCGAGGCGGCGAAGCTGGGCGGCTATGCGGCTGCGGCGGCCACCGCGGCGCCGGCGCTGCAGGCGTTGGCCGGTGTGCCTGTGTGGATCGGTGTCGCGCTGGTGCTGGCCGTTGCGGCCGTGGCCGTGGCGGTCCTGCTGCGCCGGGAGCGCGCGGTGTGATCGCCGCGGTCTGGGCGCGGGTGCAGGGCTGGCTTGCGTTCGCGGGGGCAGCACTGGCGGCCATCGGCGCCGCCTACCTGGCGGGGCGCCGCGACGGACGCGATGCCCGCAGTGTCGAGGCCATGCGCGAGGAACAGCAGACGAGGAAGGTTGGAGATGCGGCGGCTCGTGATGCTGAGCGTACTGGTGCTGTTGAGCGGCTGCGGAGCGGGGATTTCTGATCGGCCCTGTCCGCGCGTGACAGAGTTCCCCACCGAGCTGCAGCGGCAGGCCGTCCTCGAACTCGGCAACGCGCCGGCGCTCGCCCGCATGATGGATGCGATGGCGGCGGACCGCGCGTTCAATCGGGCTATCTGTCGGTGAGGTTCATCGCGCCGACCGTGCCCGGCGCTCCAGGCGGGTGTGCCGAGCGGCGGCAGGCACGGTCGGACGCTGATGGTACGGCCGGCCCTATGCCGGCCGGCCTGGCGGGCACCAGCGGGTTCGCCGCCATCCCCACCACCGCCCTCGATCTGCCCCACAGTGCAGCGTCTCCGGCGGTCCCCGCGCTTTCGGGTCCGGGTCCCCGTAGCTCCTTGGGCTTTCAATGGCCGGGTACGGTCACGCGGCCACGCTGTCCATCTCCGCAATCTTTTGGAATTCGGCCAGAAACTCAGGCCGCTGCTGCGCGAGATAGCGAACGACACGCGCATTGCCGAGCAACCGCGCGAGGTATCCGCGCGCCAGCACGAGATGGAGATGGTCACCTCCATAAGATTGCTCGGCGACCTTCATCTCGCGGTTCAGTTGCCCCGACTCCCTCTCCATCAGAGCTAATTGATCATCACTGAGGCCCTTCACCTGCTTGGGCTTTCCATCAGGGATCAGCTGCGCCTGCGGCGTTGCAGCAAGCAAGGCCCGGGCGTAGTTCTCTGTGTATCGGTCCATGGCCACCATGAGCTCGACCGCCTCGATCTGACGCATCGGAGCCATCTTCTTCAGTGCGGCGAAGACATGCGACGAAACGGGTTTGTCCTTCAAAATCTCGACAGCCTCCGGGCACACACCGTGCAGCAGCTTCTTCTTGTGGCGCAGCGTGCTGATGTCGATGTTGAGAGCGCGGGCGATGCGCTCCTCGGGAACCCTGTCCTCGATTGCCTTCAGAATCATCCGATGTTCCTGGACGATGGCGAGCCGATTGATGCGCTTGTTGTAGGTGAACGCTTCGTCATCCGTCGCAATCAGGCACACCACATCGACATCACCGCGCTCCTCCAGCACCGCCATGCGCAGGTGACCGTCGAGCAGCAGGTAGCGTCCTGGCTTTGAGGGATGGCGCGCGATGACCGGCGGCTCGATCACGCCGACTTCTCGAATTGAGGCGGCAATCCGGGCGTACTTCGAAGACCGTTTCACCTTTGCTGGGACCGAGTGCAGCATCTCGATGCTGGTGATCGGGATCCTGATGCCCGCGCTCTCGAAGGCCGAACGAACTGGACCGGTGATGGGATCGACGGCCATGGTCAATTCGTCCCCTTGCTCTGCAGGCGTTCGGCGAGGCCACGCGGCAGGGTTTCCAGTTGCTCCGCCCGAAGCAGATTGACGAACGCGTCTTCGGAGAACAGCGCACGTAGCGCCTCCGTCACGAAGACGAGGCGATCTCGTGTCGCCTCCGCCTTCCGGACGATCATGCGCTTTTTGTCCGTGTCCTGCTGGTAGGTGCGAACGAGGGCCTCGACCGACAGCGTGCGATGGCGCTTCGGGTCGGTCGGACTCAGCCCCTTGCCGCGGCGTCGGCGCAATTCCACAAGGCGCTTGGCCGCGATCAACCTATGGCCCCGCAGCAGGTTCCGCTCATACGCGTCCTGCAGGACGTTTTGGGTCTCCTCATCCTTGGCCATGGCGATGTCCACCGCGATGCTCACGGGGATTTGGCCGCCTTCCACGGCGCGGATCAGACGTGTTTCGCCCTTGCCGAGCAGGCGAAGCACCCCTCTCACATACTCGCCAGTCAGTCCGGTCTTGCGCGCGATGTCCGCTTCGGAATGACCGCGCTGGCGCATGCCATCGATGTCATGCAGCAGATCGAGAGCCTGGTGTTGTCGCCGGGCCAAATTCTCGACCAGGCTCATAACCAGGCAATCCTCGCTGTCTGCCTCGACCACGATCGCCGGGATTGCGGTTTGGCCGAGGACACGAAACGCCTCCAGTCGACCCTGGCCGCAGACCAGATCGTACCGCGCCGCCCCAGCAGTCACGCGCCGCGCCACGGTGATCGGCCTCTTGAGACCGATGGCTGCGATGCTCGCGACGATCTCCTGGAAGGTCTTCTGGCTTCTGGCTCGCGGGTTGATCACTTCTATCAGGTCGATCGCAACGGACTGAACCATCGGCGGCTGGGCATCGGCCATCATGCGACCTCCAGAATATGAGTTCGCGCTGCCAAATCGAACAGCGCGTCGAGTCTGTCGAACCGGTATGCGTCGAGGGAGATGCCATTGCTCTCGCGGAGCCGAAGGCGCGGCAGGTTCATGTCGAGGCGCGGCAAGAGATAGTAGTCGAGCGCCTCGGAATTGCCTGGCGCCATCCGAACCGCGACGGTGATGTCGGGAGCAATGCCCGTATCAAAGCGGACATGCCACCGACGCCCGCCCGACGCTGTCTCCTGGCAGCGCGCCAGAACGACCGATGTGGTGAACTCGTGGTTGACCGTCAGGAGCTCCGTCTTCGGATCCTGCTCCACCGAGCCACCGGCAGCGCGAATTCCCTCAAGGACGGCTGCCACGACTGAGGGATGCATCGCCCGCAGAAGGCGGTTGACTTCGATGTAGCGGTAGTCCCGGTCCGGCGTGAAGCCGACCATCTGGTAGGCGCTGATCAGGCTTCCAAAGCGAAGCTGGTACGCGCTGCTGGAGGGAGCGTCGTCCGTCTCGTCGATGACCAGGCCAGACAGATATCCGTGATGCGCGAGGGCACGGCGCAACACGTCCAGCATCTCGTCGTTCGAAAGCCGGCGCGAGCGCTCCTGGATGATGACCTGCGCAGCGTCAAACAGCAGGCGATCGACCACGGCCTCGAACGCGGCGTCGCGACGCACCCACATATCGCGTCCATTGCGAACTCGTTTGCCATGGAGCTTGCAGGAGATACGGTTCCAGACGTTGTCGCCGACGTACTTCTCGTTGATGAGAACTTGGTGGACCGTGCCACGTGTCCAGGGGCGGTCCAGGTCCGTGCGCAGATTGCGGGCGTTGAGCATGGCCGCGATCTCACGCTCCGGCCGGGCGTCCTCGACGAAAGTGCGATAGATCCAGCGCACCGTCTCGACCTCGTCCAATGGTCCGGGCACGAGCACGACACGGTCGGTGTGAATGCTTTTCTGCTGGCCCCGCGTCAGCACGCCCTTCGATGCGCCAGCCTCATCGAGCAGCTCTCGCCGAAGGCCGAACCCAGGTGCTCCGCCTTGGCGAAAGCCCAGCTCGATCAGCCGGCACTGACCGATGAAGGTCTTGTTGCCCAGGTCCCGGCTGTACTCCCGCGCCATGACCCGCTTGACGCTCTTGAGGATGTCGGAGCCGACGCTGCCGTCGTTCTCGAATTGCTCGGCGCAGTACTCGACCGTGACGCCGGCGCGCTTGCAGACGTATTCGTGATAGGCACTTTCGTCCGCGTCCTGGAAGCGACCCCAGCGGCTGATATCGTAGACAAGAATGGTGGTGAAGTCGGCACGTCCAGACCGCACATCATCGAGCAGCCGCTTCAGCGCGTCCCGGCCAGCGATGCTGAGGCCGCTCTTGCCGTGGTCCGCATAGGTGCGGACGATCTCGATGCCGCGTCGCTTGGCGTACTCCCGGATCGCGTCGGCCTGGTTCTCCGTGGAGTAGCGCTGGTGATCGGTCGACATCCGCACGTATTCCGCGGCACGGATGGTGGTGGGCACCGATGGATTGTCGTCGTTCGCGCCGGGAGCCTGCGTCACGCTGCGTCCCTCTCATTGTCATTCGCTCCGCGTAGGGACCCTGCCGCTCCTGCTGAGAAGCAGAAGCTGCGCGACAGTTCGGACCGCGTTGCAATTTCGTCCCGAGGATAGCGAGGGCGAATCGTGCTGTGCGGACAAAGAAGGGCAATCGGTTGCACTCGAAGGGCAACAGGTTGCCCTTCTTCGAGAATGCGCGGGAAGCGCGTGAGTGCTACGCGCGCGAGATCGGGTTGGCGCTGCGAAGTGAGATCGCCGCCACTGGCCGGTCGGCGAAGGACCTCATGCGCGGGACCTGGGCGAGTGAGCGTGCGGTGAAGGGGTGGATCAGCGGAACGCGGGGACCAAGTGGCCTACACCTGGTCTTGCTGATGGCGTGCTCCGATGCCGTGCATGGGGCAGTCCTCAAAGTCAGTGGCCGAGATCGATCGCCGCGGGGCAGGCAGATTGCAAAGCTCAAGTCGGTCGTCAGCGAGGCCGCGAAGCTGCTGGACGAGATTGATCGATGAGCTGCGGTGCGAGCGGCGCCCAAACATCTACCTTGACCTGGGACGCCAAAAGCATGCACCTAAGAGGTTCATCAATCTTGAATTTCCCGAGTCGTGGATATATCTTTCGCATCGAGGAAGCTTGCAAAGCTTTGTTCGGATCCCCGAGAGGCCACAAAGGCGCTTGGAGCCGACAGCGCTCGAAAGCTTCGGTCCCGCCTCGCGGATCTCCAGGCAGCCGACACGGTTGCTGAGCTGGTTGCTGGCAGGCCGCATCCACTGACTGGATCCCGCGCGGGTCAGTTCGCGCTGGACTTAGCTGGTGGGCATCGCTTGGTTTTCCGCGCGGCAGGCCAGGGAGGGTCGACAACCGGGCCTGATTGGAAACGGGTCACTGCAATCGAGATCGTCTTTGTTGGGGATTACCATGACTGAGACCGCCTTTGCCCCGGATTGGGTCTCCCCGCCTGGCGAGACCATCGCGGACGTCCTCGACGAGCGGGGCTGGACGCAGGCTGAGTTGGCGGATCGCCTTGGCTTTACGCGTAAGCACGTCAACGATCTCATCCAGGGCCGCACGGCCATGACGCCGGATGCGGCGGAGCGGCTGGCGACAGTGCTTGGTTCGACCACGGGGTTCTGGCTTCGAAGGGAGGCGCAGTATCGCGCGGCACAGGAGGCGCTTCGGGCACGTGAACAGCGGCAAGCGCAGACCGAATGGCTTAGCGAGTTGCCGCTGCGCGACATGGTTGGCTTCGGGTGGGTGCCGAAGGTCAAGGACCGGGCCGACCAATTGACCGAGTGCTTGCGGTTCTTCGGGGTAGCATCTGTCGATGCGTGGAGGCAGCACTATGCGACCCCCGTCGCGGCGTTTCGCGCGGCCAAGTCGCAGGCGATGGCAGTGGGAGCGGTGGCGGCCTGGCTGCGGCAGGGAGAGCGAGCGGCCGAAGCGTTGGCATGTCGGCCGTTCAACGAGGGAGTCTTTCGCGCTGCGCTTGGGGAGTTTCGCGCACTGACCACCGAGCCGCCGGAGCGGTTCGTCGATGTGTTGGTTCGGCGGTCGGCGGAGTGCGGTGTCGCTGTGGTCTTCGCGCAGGCACCGAAGGGTTGTCCTGCTAGCGGGGCAACGAGGTGGCTTGCGCCGGACAAGGCTCTGCTCATGCTGAGCCTGCGGTATCGTACCAACGACCACCTATGGTTCACGTTCTTTCATGAGGCGGCGCACATCCTGCTGCATGGCAAGCGGATGCAATTTGTAGAGGGCGTTGCACCGCTCGACCCCGAAAGCGAAGCCGAAGCGGACGCCTTTGCCAGGGATTGGCTCGTGCCGCCGGCTTACGCTCGGAAGCTGCACGCGCTGTCGAAAGAAGGGTCGGTGTCAGCCGCGCGTGTCCAGGCCGTCGCCAAGGAAATGGGCGTTGCCCCGGGGATAGTGGTGGGGCGGATGCAGAAGGAGCGTTGGCTTCCTTGGAGCCACCTTAACAGCCTGAAGGTCTCTTACGCTTGGGCGAAGGAGGACGCGAAGGGCTGATCGTTGGAGAGGTGCCTTCTACGCCAGCGACGGTTCGAATCGGGGCGCACTCCCTCCGCCAGTTTCGCTTTGGTTCGCACCGCTACGCCGCTTTTCGCGCTGGCTCGCGCATCCCCTCGCGTGGCCAAGGATCACGCGCTGGGTGTCGGACAGCCTGGTCATGGTCGGGTGCTTCTGGTCCGCACCCGATGATCCGAGGTGCAACCGGTCCGAGCCCCGCGGCCTGAGCTTCAGCGGCGCAGCGCGCTGTTCTGAACGTGAGCGACCTTTCGCTCCGCATCCGCGCGAAGCCAAGCGAAGGGTGAGATCATGATGGTGCTCTCTTCCTGATCGGGGCTGGGCCGCAACAAACACCGGGGCGGACCACTCTCCGACATCGTTGCCCCGCTCTACCACGGCGACGATGACGGCGCGCTCAAGCGAATGGGGCTCTACGCGAAGCGCCGGCGCAACGGGTGGCTGATCACCTTGCCGGGGCTGGTGAACCGGCGTGCCGCCGAGGCCGGGCTCTGGGCGTGTGGGGCGGTCGTCGCCAGCCGACATGTCGCGCCCGCCGCTCCGCCCTCGGAAGGCGCCGAGGCGGCGAAGCCGGGCGGCTGTGCGGTTACGGCGGCGACCGCAGCCCCGGCGGTACAGGCGCTGGCGGGCGTGCCGGGCTGGATCGGCGTCGCGCTCGTGCTGGCAGTCGCCACCAGCGCGATCGCCATCCTGCTGCACCGGGAGCGTGCGGCGTGATCGCGGCGGCCGGGGCGCGCGCAGGGCCGGCTGGCACTCGTCGGGGCGCCCCTGGCCACGCTCAGTGCCGCGTATCTGGCCGGACGCCGCGAGGGCCGCGATGCGCCGAAGGTGGCTGCGGCCATAGCAGAGCAACTGACGAGGAAGGCCGGCGATGCGGCAGCATGCAGTGCCGAGCGCGCTGGCGCTGCTGAGCGCCTGCGGCGCGGGGTTTTCCGCGTGGCCCTGCCCGCGGGTGATGGAGTTCCCCGTCGAGCCGCAACGGCCGCCGGCCACAGAACTTGCAAGCGCGTCGGCGCTCGCGCGCAAGCGCGCCGGCGTTCGCGCGCAAGACAGGCGCCGCCCATATCACCTCGTACCGGGACACGACCGATCGACATCGGAAGGCGGCGGCCACACCGCTCGATGATACCTCACCAAGACGCCCTCGACGGCCTTTCTCTGCGTGGCCAGAATACGGTCCGCGGTCGGCACGCGCCTGCGCAGCGATCGCGGCACGGAGCCCGGAGTGCCTATGGCCGACGTGTTCATCAGCTACAAGTCCGACAGGCGCACCACCGCCGAGCAGATCGCGCACGTCCTCGAACGACGCGGCTACAGCGTCTGGTTCGACCGCGCGCTTCTGGCGGGGGAGGAGTTCTCGCAATCGATCGAGCGGGAACTGCGCGATGCGCGCGCCGTCCTCGTGCTCTGGTGCAGCCTTTCCGTCCGCAGCGATTGGGTCCGCGAGGAAGCGACCCTCGCCAAGCGGCTGCGGACCATCATCCCCGTCCGGCTCGAGCGCGTGGATGTGCCCCTCGGCTTTGTATCGCTCCAGGCCGTGGACTTGACGCGCTGGGATGGCGCGTCGCGCGGCCCCCCGGTCGAACGGCTTGTGCAGGAAGTGGCGCGCCTGGTTGGCAGGGCTCCCCTGCCGCAAGGCGAGGACGCACCGCTCCTGCCGGTCGGTGCCAGCGCGCCAAGCGCAGGAGTGCCGGCTGGCAGCACGGCGGCCGCAGGCGCGAAAGCAGGCTGGTCTTCCTCCGCACGCGCCATCGCCCGCGTGGTCTCGGGGGGGCTGTGGGGAGGGCGATCAGTCTTGGCAAAGAGCCAGGCACGGAGCAGTTCGGGGAACGCTCCGCCCGCCACGATGGACCCACCTACGACTGCTTTCCCCGCCCTGCCCGATCGGCCCTCTCTTGCAGTGCTGCCCTTCGCCAACCTCAGCAACGATATCGACCAGGACTACTTCGCCGACGGCATCACCGAGGAACTGACGACAGGCCTGGCGCGGCTGCGGTGGTTCTTCGTCATCGCGCGCAATTCCGCCTTCACCTACAAGGGCCGCGCGGCGGACGTACGGCAGATCGGGCGCGAGCTCGGCGTGCGCTACCTCCTGCAGGGCAGCGTGCGCAAATCAGGCGACCGGGTCCGCATCTCCGGCCAGCTGATCGAGGCCGAGACGGGCCACCATCTCTGGGCCGACCGCTTCGACGGCGACCTGCAGGGCATCTTCGACCTGCAGGACCGCATCACCGAAACCGTCGTCGGGCTGCTCGATCCGAGCCTGCGCAACGCCGAGATCGAGCGTGCGCGCCGCAAGCCGCCCCGAAGCCTCGACGCCTACGATCTCTATCTCCGCGCATTGCCCGAGTATCACGCCATGACTGAGCCGGGCAGCACGGAGGCGGTGGCGCTGCTGGGCCGCGCTCTCGAGCTCAACCCGCACTTCGCGCGCGCGAAGGCTCTGCTGGCCGCCTGCCACGTGCGGCGCGAGGCGGAAGGCTGGGCGAGGCCCGGCGAGCGGGAGGAGGCGATACGCCTCGCCCGCGAAGCGATGGCCGAGATGCCGGACGACCCGACCGTGCTTGCGCAGGCGGCCCTTGCTATCGCCTACCTCGCCTATGCGCATGAGGAAGCGCTGAGCGCGGTCGAGCGCGCGGTCGCGCTGTGCCCGAACTCCGCGCTGGTCGAAGGCAGTGCCGGCCTCGTGCATCTGTATGGCTGCCGCCCGGAGCCGGCGATCCACCATTTCGAGCGCGCCATGCGGCTTAGTCCGCTCGATCCCTGGATGGGCTCGTTCCTCATGGGCATCGCCTTCGCCCACCAGATGGCTGAGCGCCTTGAGGACGCCATCGCCTTCGGCCAGGCGGCGATCCGCGCCTCTCCGCGCTTCGGGGCGCCGCGGCGCGTGGTGGTGGCGAGCCTTGCGATGCTCGGGCGGATGGACGAGGCGCGGCAAGCTGCGGAGGAGTTGCGGCGGGAGACTCCGGCGGCCTATCGGGTCTTCGCTGAGCGCGTCTATGCGCAGAACCCGGACAAGGCGTATGCGGAGCGGATCATCGGGGCGTATCGGGCGGTGGGGTTTCCCGAATAGCAGGCGCGGCGGCATCGCCACGGCGGGTCAAGGCAGGGCGATTAGCCTCTGCAGGTTCAGCATGCCTGCCCCGATGCGCGACCGGTCGGCGGGGCGGGCGAGGAGCTGCTGCGCGGTCGCGACGGCGCGGGCCCGCATGGCGGCCGGCGTAAGAGGCCGGACGTGCCTCACGCTGCGCGCCGCCGCGATGGCGCCCGCGGCGAGCGCGCAGG
>NZ_JACADR010000399.1 GCF_016106005.1 Roseomonas rosulenta | reverse complement strand
CGCCGTGCGCCTCGCCGCCGAGCGCGCGCAGGCCGAGGCCGAGCTCGACACCCTGCTCTCCTCCCGCCCCGAGGACATCGCGCTGGCGCAGGCGCGCCTCGCCGCCGCGGAGGCGGCGCTGGCCAAGGCCCGGGCGGATGCCGAGCTGTCGCGCGTGCGCGCGCCCTTCGCCGGCACCATCCTGCGCATCATCGCCCGGCCCGGCGACCAGGTGGGCAATGATGGGCTGCTCGAGATCGGCGACCTCAGCCGCATCGACATCGTGGCGGACGTGTACGAGACCGACCTGCCGCGCCTGCGCATCGGCGCCCCGGCCGAGGTGGTGGTGCCCGGCGAGGCGCAGCGCTTCGGCGCGACGCTGCGCGAGATCGGCTGGACGGTGCGCCGCACGACCCAGGCCAATACCGATCCCATCGCCGCGGTGGACAGCCGCACGGTCGAAGTGCGCCTCACGCTCGACGAGGCAGGTGCGAACGCGCTGCGCCGGCGATCCAACATGCAGGTGCAGGTGGCGATCCGCCCATGAACGCGATGGCGAAGGCCCCGCTTCTCCCCTGGGCGCCAGAGAAATCCGGCGAGGGCGCCTCCGCCGCCGCGTCGGCATCTGTGCCGCCGCCGGCGCGCCCCGGCCCCCTCGGCACCCTGCTGCTGCCTGCGCGCCTGGCCTGGCGGCAGTTGCGCGCCGAGCGCGCGCGGCTGTTCTCGGCCATGGCGGGCGTGATGTTCGCGGCCGTTCTGGTCTTCATGCAGCTCGGCTTCCGCTCGGCCCTGTTCGACAGCGCCACGCGCCTGCTCGCGAACATGCAGGCGGAGCTGTTCCTGATGAACCCGCTCACCACCGCGTCCTTCCGGCCCGAGCCGCTGCCGCGCATCCGCGCGCACCAGGCGCTGGCGCTGCCCGAGGTCGCGCAGGCGGTGCCGGTCTACCTGGCGCAGACCACCTGGCGGAACCCCGAGACCGGGGCGCGCCGCGCCATCCAGATGATCGGCTTCGACGTGGAAGCCGGGGCGATGCACTTCGCAGGGCTCGACTCCATCACGCCGGCGCTGCGCCGCGTCGACGCGGTGGGCTTCGACGAGCGCTCGCGCCCCGAATTCGGCAACGTGGCGCGCCTGTTCGCCGAGCGCGGGCCCTTCGACGTGCAGGTGGGCAACCGCATGGTGCAGGTGGCCGGGCTGGTCTCGATCGGCCCGTCCTTCGGCGCCGACGGCAACCTGGTCATGAGCGAGGTGAACTTCCGCCGCATGATCCGCGAGCGCCAGGCCTCCAACACCGACCTGGTCGCCATCCGGCTGCAGCCCGGCACCGACGTGGCCGCCGCGCAGCAGCGCCTGCGCGAGATCCTGCCGCCCGACGTCGTGGTGCTGACGCATGCGCAGCTCGTCGCGCACGAACGCAACTACTGGGAAACCGCCACGCCGATCGGCTTCATCTTCGCCTTCGGATCGGTCATGGGCCTGATCGTGGGCATGGTGATCGTCTACCAGATCCTGTTCAGCGACATCGCCAACCACCTGCGCGAATACGCGACGCTGAAGGCGATCGGGTATTCGAACTTCTACCTGGCGCGCGTGGTGATGGCCGCCGCCCTGATCCTGGCGGTGATCGGCTTCCTGCCCGGCGCGGCGCTGTGCATCTGGCTCTATGACATGGTCGCCGGCGCCACCTTCCTGCCACTGGCCATGACCCTCGAACGCGCCGTGCTGGTGTTCGGCCTGATCTTCGCGATGTGCAGCGCAGCCGGCCTGCTCGCCATGCGCAAACTCCGCGACGCCAGCCCGGCGGACATGTTCTGATGGGAGCGGCCTGGCGCGACGGTTGCACCGGAGAGGGGCTTTGCCCCCCTCCGGACCTCCCCCCACCAAGGGGCAACGGCCCCTTGGATCCGCGGGCTTTTCATCGGGCATTTCGGGGAGGGGCATCGTCTGTGGGCCCTGGCGCGCAGGTCGCGCCATGCCCCTCCCCGAAATGCCCGATCAAGTCGAAGGGTCCAGGGGCCCTTAGGCCCTTGGCGGGTGGGGGTTCGGGGGAGGGCAGAGCCCTCCCCTTTGCGACCGTCGCCCCATGACCGACCCCATCGGCATCTCCCGCCTGACCTATGCGTACGGGGAGGGCGAGTTGCGGCGGCCCGTGCTGCGCGACATCGACCTGACCGTGCATGCCGGCGAGGTGGTGTTGCTGACGGGTCCGTCGGGGTCGGGCAAGACGACGTTGCTGACCTTGATCGGTGCCTTGCGTGCCATGCAGGAGGGGTCGTGCCGCGTGCTCGGGCGCGAGTTGATGGGCGCGTCGGAGCGCGATCGCGTGCGGTTGCGCCGGTCGATCGGCTTCATCTTCCAGAACCACAACCTGTTGGGCTTCCTGACGGCGCGGCAGAACGTGGCGATGGCGCTCGAGATCGAGGCGGCGCTGCCCGAGCGCGAGCGGCTCGAGCGTGCGGGCGAGATGCTGCGCGCCGTGGGCCTCGCCGGCCACGAGGACAAGCCGCCGGCCAAGCTGTCGGGCGGGCAGCGCCAGCGCGTGGCGATCGCGCGCGCACTGGTGGCGGGGCCTGGCCTGGTGCTTGCGGACGAGCCCACGGCGGCGCTCGACAAGGTCTCGGGCGCGGAGGTCGCGCATCTGCTGCGCGACATGGCGAAGTCCCGCGGCACGCCGATCCTGATGGTGACGCACGACCCGCGCATCCTCGACATCGCCGACCGCGTGGTGGCGATGGAGGATGGCCGCATCGTTGAAGCCCAGGCGGCCTGAGGATCTTGCGCCTACCATTGGCCACGTTGATCTGAATCAATCACCTTCGTGGCGCCGGCTGCGATGCTTCGCCGCATGTGGAACTCCTCCCAATGTCGGCGACGCGCCCCGGCCACGGCGTGAAGGATGCCGGCCCGCTGCTGGCGGCCGCGGCGCCCGAGGCGCGCGCCCGGCTGCTCGCGCAGGCGCGGCCTCTCGTGCTGCCGCGCGGCG
>NZ_JACADR010000398.1 GCF_016106005.1 Roseomonas rosulenta | reverse complement strand
GGGCGCGCCACGCCGGCACCCTCGATGCGCCCGCGGCTCTTTGCCAATGACGGCGGCACGCCGCGGCCAGACGCTGGATTCCTGGGCTTCGACGCGGGGCGGGGCAGCGGCACGGCGCCGCGCGGGGCGCGGCCTGCCGGGCGGCGCGAAGGCTGACAGACCGCGTCTCGAATGCGCCCGGTGGCGCATTCCGAAGTCCGGTGCCCACATTCCTGGGCGGTGCCTGAACGCCGCCGAGGCTGACGCCCGCATCGCGAGACCAGCGCGCGATCCGACGCGGCGGGTTCCGTTCTCTACTGGAGCGAGGTCGGGCCGGGTGGAGCCGCCGCGTGCTTCCCGCACCCGCCCTGACCTGCTCCGCGAGCAGTCGTGCCTGGGCCAGGATATCCGAGCGGGGGACTCCATCCGCTCGCATTGTGCTCGAGGTCGGCGCCGCACCAGGCCGTGGCGCCGCGCCGGGCGTTGTTAGGCCAAAGGTGGTCATGCCCCGAGTTGGCGGACCGTCACGCCCTTCCAGGCGATTTCAGTGCGGCCGGCGCAGCCCTGCGATTCGCGCAGAAACCTGTCCGGGGCGTGCCGGGCTATTCCGCGGCCAGGGCCTGCGGCAGCGCGTCCGGATTGCGCAGCTGCACCAGGGTGAAGATGCCGGCCGGCGGGCAGGGTTCCATGCGCTCGACCGCGGTGACCTCGGGGTCGAGCAGGTCGCGCAGGGCGAAATCCGGGTGCCAGCCGAGGCGGCGCGACAGCGGCGCCATGGCGCGCTCGACCCACCAGCGCGGCCCGCCCTCGGCGGCGAAGTGGTTGACGAACAGCAGGTGGCCGCCCGGGCGCACCACGCGCGACATCTCGGCGAACAGCTTCTTGGCGTCCGGCACGACCGAGGCGGTGAACATCGCCACCGCGATGTCGAAGGATTCGTCCGCGAAGGCCATGTGCTCGGCGTCCATCTCGAGCAGGCCGCGGACATTGGCCAGGCGCTCGGATGCGACGCGTTCCTTGGCCTTCTCGAGCATCTCGCGCGAGAGGTCGATGCCGACCACCTGCAGGTCGCGGCGATAGAGCGGCAGGGCGAGGCCCGTGCCCACGCCCACTTCGAGCACGCGCGGCCCGGCCAGGCGGTTTACCGCGGCGACGGCGCGGCGGCGGCCGAAGCCCGACACGCCACCGAAGACGGTGTCATAGACGCCGGCCCAGCGGCGATAGGCCTCGCGCACGCTGTCGGCATCGAGCGCGGCGCGCGCATGCCCGCGTTCCTCGGCCCCCTTGGCCATTCCGATGTCAGCCATCGAACCCCTCATGCGCGGTGCCGGTCACGGCGGCCGCGAGGCAGGCGCGCCCGATCCCGGACCCGCAAGGCGCCTCGCTAGACCAGTGGCGGCCGCGGCGCAAGCGCGGCCTCGCGCCCGCGTGCATTGTCGTCAGGGCGTGCCTTTCCGGGTGCGGTCCGGCAGTGCCACCAGCAGGCCGCCCACGGCGATGACGACCATGCCGAGCAGGGTCACGAGGTCGGGGAAATCCGCGAAGACCAGCATGCCCGCCAGCACCGCCCAGATCATCTGCGTGTAGGACATCGGCGCCAGCAGGCTGACCGGCGCGCGGGCGAAGGCCAGCACCATGAGCCCGTGCCCGGCCCCGCCCAGGATGCCGAGCAGCACCAGCGCCCCCCAGCCGCCGCTGGTCGGCCAGGTCCAGGCGGTGGGCAGCACGGCGGAGGTGACGATCGCGGCGGCCAGACTCGTGTGCAGGATGGTGGTCCGCGGGTCGTCGATCGACGCGAGCTTCCGCGTCAGAATCTGGTAGACGGCAAACAGCGCCGCAGTGCCGAGCGGCAGCAGCATGGCCCAGTGCACCGGCTGCCCCGCAAAGAGGAAGGGCGGGCGCAGCAGCACCACCACGCCGAGCAGCCCGACCACCACCCCGGCCCAGCGCCGCCACCCCACGCGTTCCTTCAGCCAGACCGCCGCGAGTGCGACCGTGAGCAGCGGCGAGGCGAAGCCGACCGCGGTCGCGTCGGCCAGCGGGATATGCACGAGAGCGGTCGTGAACAGCCAGTTGCAGGCAGCGAGGATGAGGCTGCGCAGCGTCTGCAGCCCCGGCGCGCGCGACCGCCAGGGCACGTGCCCCGTGGCGATGCGCAGCGCGATCGCGACGGTGACGAAGCCAAAGATGAAGCGCGCCCACATCACCTGCGGCACGGCGTAGTGCGCCGTCAGCAGTTTGATGATGGTGTCCATGACGACGAAAGTCGCCAGCGCCGCGAGTTGCAGCGCCACCCCGGCCAGGCGCGATTGCATGTTGTGCGCAGCATCGCCGCAATGAACGGGCGGCGGAAGTCGTCATTGCGGCGCCCCGGCCCTGCGCGCCGGTCGGGGCTGCGGTCCTCGCGCCGGCGGGCGACGCGCCGCCGATGATTGAGCCGATCGTGCTGAGCGCGATCCGCGATCCGCGAGCGCGACTGCGCGACCGTGGCCAGACCCTCAGTCGCGCCCGGCGCACTGGTGCGTGGCGCGAAGGCAATGCGGCGGGATGGTGACCGTCCGCGATTGAGGACAAACGACAAGCGGATCGCGCCCCGCGCGATCCGGGAGCGCGACTGCGCGACCGCGCCCAGACCGTCAGTCGCCGCCGGTGCGCCAGTGCACGGCGCGAAAGCCAAGCCGGCAGATGCCGGCGCCCGGCGCTTGAGGGCGAAAAAAGACCCGGATCGCGCTTCGCGCGATCCGAAAAAGACCTACGCCGCGTCCTCGCGCCGATCCCGCGGCTTCACATACGCCAGCGCGGCATGTTCGGCGCAGTACGGCTTGCCGGCCATCGGGTCGCCGCCGCAGAAGCGGAAGCTCTGCGTGCCGGGTTCGCCGAGCGGCCAGCAGCAGGACCGCGCGCCGATGCGCGGCCGTGCGCTCGGGAACGACCGCACCACCGGCGGCGCGCTGGCCTGCGGCGGCGGGGCGGGCGGCGGCGCCTGGCGCAGCACGGGCGG
>NZ_JACADR010000397.1 GCF_016106005.1 Roseomonas rosulenta | reverse complement strand
GCGCCTGGCTGCTGCGGCGCGGCCGCGCCCGGCTGTCGCAGGCGCCGCCGCAGGGGCTGTCGGGCCACGCGATCCTGGTCGGGCATGGGCGCGTGGGGCGCGTGGTGGCGGCCGCGCTGCGCCGCCACGCCCAGCCCTATGTGGTGATCGAGGCCGACCACCAGGTGGCCGAGACGCTCCGCGCGGAAGGCGTGCCCGTGGTCTGGGGCGACGCGACGCGCTCGGAGGTGCTGAAGGCCGCGCGGCCGGAGGCGGCGCGGCTGATCGTGCTTGGCCTGCCCGATGCCGCCGGCTGCCGGCGCGTGCTCGAACTGGCGCGCGCGTCGAATGCCGCCATCATCGCCGCCGCGCGCGCCCATGACGAGGAAGAGGCCGCCTTCCTCGAACGCGAGCGCGGCGTCGGCCTGGTGGTGATGGGCGAACGCGAGATCGCCCTCGGCATGGCCGATTACGCGATGACGCGCCTGGGCGTCGATCCTGCCGAAGCGCTGCAGACTGTGGAGGCGCTGCGCGCCGGGCGCTGAAGCGCGACGCGCAAGAAGGCAAGCGGATCGCGGCCCCGCCGCGATCCGGGAGCGCAAGGCGCGACCGCGCCCAGACCATCCGCTGCCGCCAGCGCACCAGTGCGGGGCGCGCAGCCAAGCCCGCGGAGCGGGCGCCCGGCGCCTGAGGGCGAAATCAGTCGTGCCGCAGCGCCGCGATAGGGTCGAGCCGCGCGGCGCTCCGCGCCGGCCAGAAGCCGAAGAACAGGCCGGTCAGCGCCGAAACGCCCACCGCCAGCAGCACTGACTCCATCGTCACCAGCACCGGCCATCCCGCCAGGTCCGCCACCAGGTGCGACAGCGTCACACCCGCCGCCACGCCGACCGCACCGCCCAGCAGCGCCAGCACCAGCGCCTCGAGCAGGAACTGCGCCAGCACGTCGCGCCGCCGCGCGCCCACGGCTAGGCGCAGGCCGATCTCGCGCGTGCGCTCGGTCACGCTCACCAGCATGATGTTCATCACGCCGATGCCGCCCACCAGCAGCGACACCGCGGCCACCGAGGCAAGCAGCAGCGACAGCGTGCGCGCCGCGGCATCACGCGTCGCCTGGATGTCGGACAGGTTGCGCACCGAGACGCTGTCGGGCTCGTTGGCCGCGACGCGGTGGCGCTGGCGCATCAGGGCGCGGATGTTCTCCTCCGCCTCGCGCATGTCCTCGCCCTCGTGCACCTTCACCGAGATGGTGCCGACCTGGCGGGCATTGGCGCGCGACGCGCCCATCACCGACCGCCGCGCCGTCCAATAGGGAATGAAGACCGCGTCGTCCTGGTCCTGGCCCATCGGGTTCTGGCCCTTGCGGGCCATGACGCCGATCACCTCGAAGGGGGTTGAGCGGATGCGGATCTCGCGCCCCACCGGGTCTTCCTCGCCGAACAGGTTCTCGGCCACCGTGGCGCCCAGGATCACGACCTTGCGCGCCTGGCTCGCCTCCTCGGCGCCGAACAGCCGGCCGCTCTCCGGCACCCATTCATGCGCGTCGAAGAAATCCGGATCGGCGGCGATCACCACCGCGGACCAGTTCTGGTTGCCCGCCACCATCTGGAAGGTCTGGCGGATCGAGCCGACCGCGACCTCGACCTCGGGCACCTCACGGGCGATCGCGACCGCATCGTCGTAGGATAGGTTCGACCGCCCGCCCGCACCCAGCCGCACGCCGCCCATGGTGGCGGATCCGCCCCAGATGATCAGCAGGTTGGCGCCGAGAGACTGGATCTGCGCCGTCACCTGCCGCCGCGCGCCCTCGCCCACCGCCACCGTCGCGATGACCGCGGCGACGCCGATGAAGATGCCGAGCGCGGTCAGGATGGACCGCAAGGTGTTCGCCGCCAGCGCCGAGAGCGCACCGCGGAAGGCTTCCGCCAGGTCCATGCCGCCGCGCCCGGGCGGCAGCGGCGGCAGCACCGGCGATGGCGTGCTCGCCGCCGGCTCGGCCCGCGCGATGCTCCCCGGTGCGTTCATGCCGCCTGCTCCATCGGCGGCAGCGCCGCCAGCATCGCCGCCGCATCGGCGGGGTCCTGCCGCGCATCGCCCACCAGCCGGCCGTCGCGGAAGCGCAGCACGCGGGAGGCGAAGCGCGCCACCTCGGCATCATGGGTCACCATCAGCACGCCGACGCCGCCGCGGTTCAGGGCCTGGAACAGCGCCACCACCGACAGGCCGGTGCGCGTGTCGAGCGCGCCGGTGGGTTCGTCCGCCAGCAGCAGGTCGGGGCTGCCCACGATGGCGCGCGCAATCGCGACCCGCTGCTGCTGCCCGCCCGAGAGCTGCGACGGGCGATGTCGCATGCGGTCGCCGAGGCCTACCGCGGCCAGCGCCATCGCCGCGCGTTCGCGCCGCGCGCGGCGGCGCAGGCCGCGATAGACCAGCGGCAGTTCCACATTCGCGAGCGCATCGGCGCGCTGTAGCAGGTTGAAGGACTGGAAGACGAAGCCGATACGCCGGCTGCGCAACTCGGCAAGGCGGTCCTGGGAGAGCGTCTCGACCTCCTCGCCCATCAGCCGGTAGCGGCCGGCGGTCGGGCGGTCGAGGCAGCCGATCAGGTTCAGGAAGGTGGACTTGCCCGACCCTGAAGGCCCCATCGCCGCGACGAACTCGCCCGGCTGGATGCTGACCGTCACATCGGCCAGCGCGCGTACCACGCCCTCCCCCGCCGGGAAGGTGCGGGTCAGCCCTTCGGTCTCGATCAGCGCGGCCATGGGTCAGAACAGCCGTCGGCCGGTCGCCGCCGCCGCGGCGCCGGCGCGGTCCTGGCCGATCACCACGGCGGCGCCTGGCTCGAGCGTGCCGGAGAGGATCTCGGTGACCGTGCCGTCGGTGATGCCGGTGCGCACCGCGACGCTGCGCGGCGCCCCGTCGCCATCGAGCACCCAGACCGTGCCCGGCGTGCCGGTGCGCGGCGCGCCGCCGCCGCGCAGTGCCGCGAGCCGTGCGCGCTGGTCGGGCGTC
>NZ_JACADR010000396.1 GCF_016106005.1 Roseomonas rosulenta | reverse complement strand
CGCGGCAGCAGGTGCGCGATGCCCGGCGAGAGCAGCAGCGCATCGGCGCGGAATCGCCCCTCGGCCGGGTCGCGTAGCGTGAGCCCCGCGGCGGCGCCGGCACAGCGCTGCGGCTCGCCGTCGTCCCAGGCCTCGACCTCGGCCCCCCAGTCGGCGAGGCGCAGCGCCGCCGGCAGCCCGGCGCGGCCGAGCCCGACAACGGCGATGCGCGCGCCGAGGAAGGGGGTGAAGGGCGGGGCGGGCGTGCTCATCGGATCTTCAGCGTGCTGAGCCCGACGAGGGCGAGGATCATCGCGATGATCCAGAAGCGGATGACGATGGTGGCCTCGGCCCAGCCCTTCTTCTCGAAATGATGGTGCAGCGGCGCCATCAGGAAGACGCGTCGGCCGGTGCGCTTGAACCAGAAGACCTGGACGATGACCGAGACGGTCTCGACGACAAACAGCCCGCCCACGATGGCCAGCACGATCTCGTGCTTGGTCGCCACCGCCAGCGCACCCAACGCGCCGCCCAGCGCGAGCGACCCCGTATCCCCCATGAACACCGCCGCCGGCGGCGCGTTGAACCACAGGAAGCCGAGCGCTGCGCCGATCAGCGCCGCGGCGAAGACCGCGAGTTCGCCGGTGCCCGGCACATAGTGGACCTGCAGGTAGTCGGCGAAGATGCGGTTGCCAACCAGGTAGGCGATCAGCGCGAATACCGCGGCTGCGATCATCACCGGCACGATGGCGAGCCCATCGAGGCCGTCCGTCAGGTTCACCGCATTCGACGCGCCCATCATCACCAGCATGCCCACCAGCGGGAACAGCAGGCCGAAGGGGATCAGCAGTTCCTTGAACACCGGCACCGCCAGCGTGGTGGCGAGCGGCCCGGGCATCAGCCAGGTGATCCAGGTCGCGGCGAACAGGCCGAGTCCCGCCTGCACCGCCAGCTTCATGCGGCCCGACACGCCCTTGGTGTTGCGCTTGGTCACCTTCAGCCAGTCGTCGGCGAAGCCGAGCGCGCCATAGCCCACGGTGACGATCAGCACGGCCCACACCATGCCCGAGCGCAGATCCGCCCAGAGCAGCGTCGAGACCGCCAGCGCGCCCAGGATCATCACGCCGCCCATGGTCGGCGTGCCCTTCTTCTCGATCAGGTGGCGCTCGGGGCCTTCCTCGCGGATCGGCTGGCCGCCACGCTGGAAGGACCGCAGCCAGCGGATGATGCTGCTGCCGAACACCAGGCAGATGAACAGCGCCGTCATCGCCGCCGCGCCGGCGCGGAAGGTGTGGTAGCGCGCCAGGTTGAACAGCTGGAACTGGTCCGCGTAGGGGGCGAGGAAATTGTAGATCATGCTACGGCGCTTCCGGTCAGCGCGCGCACCACGGCCTTCATGCCGGTGGCGAGGCTGCCCTTCACAAGGACGGTGTCGCCGTCGCGCAAGGCGGCGCGCACCAGCGGGGCGAGGTCTTCGGCGGTCTCCCGCCAGCCGCCGACCATGGCGGGCGGCAGCGCATCGATCGTGTGGCGCATCAGCGGCGCGCAGGCGAAGACGAGGTCGGCGGACCCGCGCAGATGCGCCGCGAGGTCGCGGTGCTCCGTCACCGCGAAGTCGCCGAGCTCGCCCATCTGGCCGAGCACGGCGATGCGCCGCCGGCCGGGTAGCAGCTTCAGCAGCGCGAGCGCGGCGCGCATCGACGGCGGCTGGCCGTTATAGGCCTCATCCAGCAGCAGCGCCGTGCCGCCGTCCGAGGTGGCGATGGGGCGCCGGTCGCCGCGCCCGGGCAGCGCGCGGAAGCCCGCGAGCGCGTGCGCGCCGGCGGCGATATCGGCGCCGATCGCCGACGCGGCGGCGAGCGCGGCGATCGCATTGGCCGCCATGTGCGTCCCCGGCGTGCCCAGCCGGAAAGCGAGGCGCGTGCCGAGGATCTCCGCCTCGATGTCGCTACCCTCGGCATCGGCCGCAATATGCGTGGCGCGGGCGTCGCCGCCCTCCCCGAAGGTGAGGATGCGCGCGCGCGAGGCGGCCTCGCGCAGGATCGGCAGCATCGGGCTCTCGGCGGGCAGGATGGCGATGCCGCCGGGTTCCAGCCCCTCCGCGATCGAGCCCTTCTCGCGCGCGATCGCCTCAAGGCTGCCCAGGTGGCCGATATGCGCGGCCCCGATGGCCGTGACGAGTACAACGTGCGGACGCGCGAGGCGCGAGAGCGGCGCGATCTCGCCCGGGTGGTTCATGCCGATCTCGATGACCGCGAAGGCCGCGTCGCGCGGCGTCCGCGCCAGCGTGAGCGGCACGCCCCACTGGTTGTTGAAGGATGCGACGGCGGCATGCGTCGTCCCGCTGGTGGCGAGGATCGCGCGCAGCATCTCCTTCGTGCTGGTCTTGCCGACCGACCCGGTGACCGCGATGACGCGCGCCGCGCTGCGCGCCCGCCCCGCCGCCCCGAGCGCGGTGAGCCCCGCCAGCGTGTCGGCCACGCGCAGCAGCGGCGCAGTCTGCGGGAGGCCGGGGATGTCGTGGTCCACCAGTGCCGCGGCGGCGCCCTTCTCGAGCGCATCCGCCACGAAGTCGTGCCCGTCGCGCGCATCGCGCAGCGCGACGAAGAGCTCGCCCGGCGCGATGGACCGCGTGTCGATGGACACGCCGGTGACCTCGACGTCGGCGGCAAGGGTTCCGCCGGTGGCGGCGCGGAGTTCTGCGCTGGTCCAGAGCGCGGTCATGGCGCGCCACCCGCCAGCCGCCGCACCACCGCCACGTCGTCGAAGGGGTGCACGATGCCGGCGATCTCCTGCCCGCTCTCGTGCCCCTTGCCTGCGACCGCCAGCACGTCACCGGGGCCGAGGTCGGACAGCGCCGCGGCGATCGCCGCCTCGCGCGCCCCGGCATCGATCGCGCCGGGCGCGCCGGCCAGCACGGCGGCGCGGATCGCGGCCGGGTCCTCGCTGCGCGGATTGTCGTCCGTGACCCAGATGCGGTCGGCGCCGACCGCCGCCGCCGCGCCCATCAGCGGCC
>NZ_JACADR010000395.1 GCF_016106005.1 Roseomonas rosulenta | reverse complement strand
CGGCGGGCTGGGCGTCGAGCGACCAGCCGCGCACCAACAGGGCGCAGACCGCGGCGGCGGCGGCGGCGAACAGCAGCGCCGGCGCGAGGCCGAGGCTCGCCCCCGCCCAGCCCCAGAGCACCGCACCCAACGTCATCGCGCCGAAGAAGCACAGCTGGTAGATGCCGATGGCGCGCGCGCGCACCCAGGCGGGTGTTGCGAATTGCGCCGCGGCCTGCAGCGTGCTGGCCGCGCCCAGCCATCCCGCGCCGAACAGCAGCATGGAGATGGCCGCCGGCAGCCAGTGTCCCGAGACGCCCAGCAACGCCAGCGCCACAGCCGAGACCAGCGAGAAGGCCGTGACCATGGCGCCGCGCGTGGGCAGCCGCGGGCGCAGCGCGGGCAGGGCGAAGCCGGTCGCCACCGCGCCCACGCCCATCACGCCGAGCATGATGCCATAGGCCTCGGGCCCCAGGCCGAGGCGCACCCGCACCACGAGCGGCAGCATTCCCCAGACCGCAGCAGTGAAGAAGAAGAACACGCAGGCGCGCAGGATGGTCGCGCGCATCGCCGGGCTGGCGGCGACGAAGCGCAGCCCGGCGCGGATGGCGCCCAGGAAGTGCTCGGGCGGCAGCGCGTTCGGCGGCGCCTCCCGCTTCCAGAACAGCAGCGCCAGCAGCAGGATGAGGAAGCACAGCGCGTTCAGCGCGAAGGCCGCTTCGGTGCCGGCCATGGCGATGGCGAAGCCGCCGATCGCCGGGCCCACGGCGCGCGAGAGGTTGAAGCCGATGCCGTTCAGCGCGATGGCCTGCACCAGGTCCTCGCGCGGGACCAGTTCCGGCGTGGTGGCGGCCCAGGCAGGAAAGTTCAGCGCATTGCCCATGCCGATGCAGAAGGTCAGCACCAGAAGTCCCCAGGGGCCGAGCACCCCCGCCCAAGTGAGCAGCGCGAGCAGCGCGGCAACCGACAGCACCCAGGCCTGCGCGCCGATCAGGTAGACGCGCCGGTCGATGATGTCGGCCAGCGCGCCGGCCGGCAGCGCCAGCAGGAACACCGGCAGCATGGAGGCCGCCTGCACCAGGGACACCATCACCGGGGAGGGATCGAGGCTGGTCATCATCCACCCCGCCCCGGTGTTCTGCACCCACAGGCCGATATTGGCGGCGAGGTTGGCCCACCACAGCATACGGAAGGCCGGGTGGCGGAAGGGCGTGAAGGCTGCGGGCATCAGCCGAGGGTGGCAGAGGCGGCTGCCGGGCGGGAAGTGATCTTCGCGCGCACCGGCAGTGCGCGCAGGGCGCGGTTGCCGGATGCAGGGGCGACACCACCGCGCGGGAGCGCGGCGGGCCAAGGCGCCCGGCGCCGAAGACGCGGCCGGCGCATGGCGCCCGCGGTCAGTCCAGCGTGGCCGCCGGCCCCGCGGGCCGTGCGGCGCGGTTCCACAGGCTGCGGATCTGCTCGCTGACGCCCACCGGATCGGGCACGCCGCGCAGCACGTGCAATTCCTCCGTGCGGCCTTCCATCGACTTCACGACCACGTCGCCGATGCCGACCAGGCGATGATACAGGCTCTGCTTCACCACCACGTCGCGGATGCGGAAGATCTCGATGTCGTCGCGCACCTTGGTCCAGAAGCCCGAGGTAACCGTGATGCGTTCGTTCGTAATGCGGATGCGCTGGCGCCCCAGGAAGGGCAGACCGAGCATCAGCACGCTCAGCAGCAGCCAGAGCGGCCCGTAGGACCGCTTCGTCTCGTGCGTCTCGAGAACAATCGTTTCGGACATGCGGGCACCCCTGCGACTGCATTCCGATTACGGGCTGGCGCGGCCGCCGGCAACGGGGAAGCGTTTCGCATGGACGGCGCCGGCGCGGCCACGCGACTTCCTGAGTTCACCACGGGGAAGAAGGAAATTCTTTCTTTGGACGGCATCTTGATGGGCTTTCTGGGAAATGTTTTTCCTTTCGTCCTGAAGACCCGCGCAGGAACGCCGCCATGCCCAAGATCCATGTCATCCACGAGAACGACGCCTGGCTCGGCCCCTTCCGCGACGCCTTCGCCACGCTGCGCATGCCCCATGAGGAATGGTTCCTCGACCGGGGCCTGCTCGACCTCACGCAGCCCCCGCCCGAGGGCGTCTTCTGGAACCGCATGTCCGCCTCCTCCCACACGCGCGGGCATGTCTACGGCCCGGAATACGCCGGCGCCGTGATCGAATGGCTGGAGGCGCATGGCCGCACCGTGGTGAACGGGCGTCGCGCGCTGCAGCTCGAACTCTCCAAGGTCGCGCAGTACCAGGCGCTGGCCGGATTCGGCATCCCCACGCCGCCGACGGTGGCCGTGGTGGGCGAGCAGCACATCCGCGAGGCCGCGGCGCGCATCGGCTTCCCGCTCATCCTCAAGCACAACCGCGCGGGCAAGGGGCTTGGCGTGCAACTGGTGCGCTCGGCCGCGGCACTCGAGGAAGCGGTGGCGCGGATCGCCGCCAGCGAGGACCCGCACGCTTTCCCGCGGGACGGCATCTGGCTGGTGCAGCGCTATGTCGCCGCGCCCGAACCCTTCATCACCCGCGCCGAGTTCGTCGGCGGCCGCTTCCTCTATGCCGTGCGCGTGGACACCTCGGAGGGCTTCGAACTCTGCCCCGCCGATGCCTGCGCCATCCCCGAGGGCGCCGCCTGCCCCGCGGTCGCACCCGGCGAGAAGTTCCGCATCCTGGACGGCTTCGCCCATCCGCTGATCCCGCGCATGGAGGCCTTCCTCTCGGCAAACGGGGTCGGCGTCGGCGCCATCGAGTTCATTACCGACGCAGCCGGCGACACCTTCGCCTACGACGTCAACACCAACACCAACTACAACCCGGAGGCAGAGCGCCGCGCCGGGATATCGGCGCCGCTCGCGGTGGCGCGGCACCTGGCGGCTCTGCTGCCGCGCGCATCGCAGGCGGCGTGACCATGCGCCGCCTGCTGCTGGCGGCCATCGCGGCCGTCGCGCTCGCCGCGCCGCTCGCCGCGCAGGAGG
>NZ_JACADR010000394.1 GCF_016106005.1 Roseomonas rosulenta | reverse complement strand
GGCGAGGCCCCGCGCGCCGGCGTCGCGCTGATCGCCGACGGGCTCGGCGCCTTCGCCGTGCGCGCCGCCGCGCTGCGCGCCGCCACCACCAGCGCGGACCTGCAATACTACATCTGGCGCGGCGACCTGACCGGCCTGCTGTTGGCGCGCGAGGTGCTGCAGGCGGCCGATCGCGGGGTCCGCGTGCGGCTGCTGCTCGACGACATGTACGCGGTCGGGACGGAACGCGTGCTCGCCGCGATGGAATCGCACCCGCGGGTCCAGGTGCGCCTGTTCAATGCCGTCTCCTGGCGCCGCTTCGGCCCCCCGGGGCTGCTGCTCGAGATGCTGTTCGGCGGCTGGCACCTCGATCGGCGGATGCACAACAAGGCCTGGATCATTGACAGTCGGATCGCCGTCGTCGGCGGGCGCAACATCGGCGACGAGTATTTCGACGCCTCGCGCCTGTTCAACTTCCACGACCTCGACCTGCTGCTGCGCGGGCCGCCGGTCGATGCCATCGCCGCCGTGTTCGAGCGGTTCTGGAACCACCCCCTCGCCAAGCCGTTGCGGCGCGTCAGCCGCGCCGCCTATCGCCGCGGCGCGCTGCGCAGGCTGGCGCGGCGGCTGGATGCGGCCTTCTCCGCCCCTGCCGCGCGCCCCTACATGGAAAGGCTGTCCGCGGCGCCGGCCGTCGCGGGGCTGCTCGCCGGTGAAGCCGGCAGCGGCTTGCTCGCACTCGAACCCGGCGCGGTGCGCGTGGTGGCCGACCCGCCGGGCAAGGCGAAGGGCATCGCGCCGACCGCGGAGTGCCTCGCACCGGCGGTTCATGGCGCGCTGGCCGCGGCCAGGACCGATGCGCTGATCATCTCCCCCTATTTCGTGCCCGGCGAGCAGGGGGCCGAGCGGTTGATCGGGATGCTGCACCGTGGCGTGCGTGTCTCGATCGTGACCAATTCCCTGGCGGCGACCGACGTCATCGCCGTGCATGGCGGCTACGCGCGCCATCGCGAGAGGCTGCTCGCCGCAGGCGCGGAGCTCCATGAGCTGAAGCCTGGCGGGCGCGAGGGGGCGAGCGTCTTCGGCTCGCGCAGCGCGAGCCTGCACACCAAGGCCTTCGTCATCGACGGCCGGCTCGGCTTCGTGGGCTCCTTCAACCTCGACCAGCGCTCCATCGCGCTGAACACCGAGATGGGCACCTTCGTCGAGGATGCGCGGCTCGCTGCGCTGCTGCGCCAGGAGCACGACCGGCTCAGGCACCCGTCCTGCGCCTGGCGCGTGCAGCTCGACCCGGCCGGGAGGCTGCTCTGGACGACCATGGCCGATGGCGCGCCGGTGGTCTCGCGGCACGAGCCCGAGGCCTCGCTCGGCCGGCGGATCCTGGCGCGGGCGCTGCGCCTGCTGCCGATCGAATCGAAGCTGTGAGGGGGATGCGCCCGCCCCGCGCATCCCCGCGCGGCGCTCAGCGCGCCCCGGCCGCCATGCGCATCGCCGCCGGCGCGGGCAGCTCAATCTCGATCGCCAGCGTGGACATGTCGCCGCCGCGGTCGAGGTTGACGTTCACCTTGCCCGGATCGATCGCGACATAGCGCGCCACCACGGCCACCAGCTCCTGCTGGAGCTTCGGCAGGAAGTCCTCGCGCGTGCGGCCGATGCGCTCGTGCGCCAGCACGATCTGCAGCCTTTCCTTGGCGGCGGAGGCGCTGCTGTCGGGCTTGCGCTGCCCGCGGAAGAAGTCGAGCCAGCTCATCACGCAGCCCTCCCCCCGAACAGCCGCTTGAAGATCCCCTTCTTCTCGACCTCGAGGAAGCGGTGCGGCTTCTCCTCGCCGAGGAAGCGCGAGACGGCGTCCGCATAGGCCTGGCCGGCCATGCTCTCGGCATCCATGATCACCGGCGTGCCGGTGTTCGACGCCTTGAGCACGCTCTCGCTCTCCGGGATCACGCCGAGCAGCGGGATCGACAGGATTTCCTGGATGTCCTCGAGCTTCAGCATCTCGCCGCGCTCGACGCGCGCCGGGTCGAAGCGCGTGACCAGCAGGTGTTCCTTCACCGGATCCTTCTTCTCCTCCGCGCGCTTCGAACGCGACTGCAGCACGCCGAGGATGCGGTCGGAATCGCGCACGGACGAGACCTCGGGGTTGGTCACCACGATCGCCTGGTCGGCGAAATACAGCGCCAGCAGCGCCCCCTTCTCGATGCCCGCGGGGCTGTCGCAGAGGATGTAGTCGAAATCCTTCGCCAGCTCCTCGATGATCTTCTGCACGCCTTCCTTGGTCAGCGCGTCCTTGTCGCGGGTCTGGCTGGCGGGAAGGATCGACAGCGTCTCGACGCGCTTGTCGCGGATCAGCGCCTGGTTCAGCCGCGCCTCGCCGCTGATGACGTTGACGATGTCGAAGACCACCCGCCGCTCGACGCCCATGATGAGGTCGAGGTTGCGCAGGCCGACGTCGAAGTCGATGACGACGGTCTTCTTGCCCCGCTGCGCGAGTCCCGTGGCGAAGGCGGCGGAGGATGTGGTCTTGCCCACGCCCCCCTTGCCCGATGTGACGACGACGACCTGTGCCATGTCCCCTGCCTCCTCGTTCAATCAACGGCCGCGCCCGGGCACCCCTCGCCCGGCGCGGCGAAACCGCTAGCCGATCGGGTCGAAGCGCATGCGCTCGCCGGTCAGGCGCACCTGCACCGCGCGGCCGATCGGCGCGCCCTGCAGCCCGTCGCGCACCGCGTAGTAGCCGGCGATGGAGACGAGTTCCGGGTCGAAGTTCTGCGCGAATATCCGTGCCTCGGCATTGTCGCCGCCGCCGGCGATCGCCCGCCCGCGCAGCGCGCCATAGACATGGATGTTGCCATCCGCGATCACCTCCGCCCCCGCATTGACGGTCGACGTCACCACCAGGTCGCCGCCCTGCGCCCAGACGCGCTGGCCGGCGCGCACCGGTTGATCGACGATCATGGTCGGGCGCGCCATGCCGGCGGGCGGCGGCGGCGCGGGCGGCGGGGCGATCGGTTCGGCCGGCCCTGC
>NZ_JACADR010000393.1 GCF_016106005.1 Roseomonas rosulenta | reverse complement strand
GCGGCCGCGACCACGCCCAGGAACCAGGGCGCACCCGCGAAGCCGGCCGCACCCGGTGCCGAGAGCAGCAGCACCCCGCGCGGCCCGGCCGCCGCCAGCGCCGCCCGCGCGCCGGCCAGGCCATGCACCGTCACCGCCGGGGGGAGGTTCATGCACGCCGTCACCGTTGACCCCGAGGCCCCTCTCTGCCAAGGCTTTCTCACGTCTTGCGGTGCACCGTGAGGCAAGGCCCGCTTGGCTTCCAGGGGGAAGATGAACGACGCGGAAGGGGATCCGGTGGCAGACGCAACCGCCCGGCTGGAAGCCGCGGTGGAACGGCTTTCCCGTGCTCTGGCGAACCGCCCGGCGCCGGCACCCGCCGCCGAGGGCCAGGGTGCGGACCGCGAGGCCGTGGCCGCCCTCGCCGCGCGGCTCGACGACACCATCGCGCGGTTGCGCGGCGTGCTGGGCGAGGAGGGCTGATGGCCCAGGTCACGGTCCGCGTCGGCGGCTATTCCCACCCGGTCGCCTGCCAGGACGGGCAGGAGCGACACCTCACGAACATGGCCGCCGAGGTCGACAAGCGCATCGGCGCGCTCAAGGCCATGGGCATGCAGTTCGGCGAGACGCGGATGCTGCTGCTGGCCGCGCTGCAGCTGGCGGACGAGACCTCCGACCTGACCAGCGAGAACGCCGCGCTGAAGGCCGGGGGCGCGGTGGCGCCGGCGGCAAGCGCGTCGGCGCCGGGCATCGACCCTGCGCTGGCGCAGCGGCTCAACCGCGTCGCCGAGGCGATCGAGGCCATTGCGGCGACCCTCGAGGCTCCCTAGGTTCCAGGAGTGAGGCTGCCCGGCGCGCCAGGCAATTCATCCCCGGGGCCAATGCACATCCTCCGGGAGCTGGCTCTGTCCGGATCTTGGTCCGGGTACCTGGTGCCCACCTGCGACAGCAGGCCTTGGGAGGGTGAGACGCCAGCGGCCAGGGTGGCTTCACGCTTTTCCTTGTGTCCTCAAACGGCGGGCGGCCCGCATCCGCGGGCCTTGCCTTCGCGCCATGGGCTGGTGCGTCGGCGATGGCGGGCGGTCGGGGCGCGGTCGCGCCGTGCGCTCCCGGATCGCTGCGCGATCCGTTTCCGTCCACCCTCGGACGGCGGGCGGCCCGCGCCCGTGAATCGCAGCTCGCAGCGATCCGCATGCCCATTTGGGTAATGACGCGTGCCGCACTTGATCCGGCGCAAGGCGCAGGCGCGAAGCGCTCGGAATATGGCGGTCATCGCCACCGCGGCACGAAAGGCCCGTTCATGAACCACCGCCACCGCAAAGTGCTCCACGCGCTGTTCTCCCACCCGGTCAGCGCCAATATCGACCCGAAGGCCGTGCAGGCGGTGTTCGAGGAACTCGGTGCCGAGATCGCGCATACCGGCGCGGGGCGCGTCGGCGTGAAGCTCAACGGCCACGCCCATGCCTTCCACGATTCGCGGCACAGCCTGTCGAAGGATGAGGTGGTGGCGATCCGTAACTTCCTGGCCGAGGCCGGCGTGGACCCGGAGGCCTACCCGGCCTGAGAGACCGTTTGAGAACGCGCCCTTCGGCGCATTCTGCAGCCCGGCACCGGCCCGCTCCCCCACCCGGCCAGCCAACGACAGTATCCTGGATGGGTGGCTGGGTGGGGGAGCGGGCCGGTGCCGGCATTCTCAAGCGGTCTCTGAGCCCGATCAGGGACGCGCCCCGGCTTGATCTTTCCGCGCATCCCTGCGGTATCCTGCGCCCGACCGCCACGGCCCGCGTCGTGGCGCTGGGAGAGGACAACGCCCATCATGACCCTTCACCGCCGCGCGCTGCTCAGCGCCACCGGCCTCGCCGCCCTGGCCCCGGCCGCCGCCCGCGCCCAGGCGCGCTGGCAGATGGCCACGCCCTATGCCGACGGGAACTTCCACACCCGCAACATCCGCACCTTCGTGCAGGAGATCGAGCAGACCGCCGGCGGGCGGCTGTCGATCCAGCTGCACAGCAACGGCGCGCTGCTGCGCATGCCCGAGATCAAGCGCGGCGTGCAGACCGGCCAGGTGCAGCTGGGCGAGATCCTGCTGACCGCCTATGCGAACGAGGATCCGCTGTTCGACGCCGATGCGCTGCCGCAGCTGGTGACCAACTTCGCCCAGGCGAAGCGGCTGTCCGACCTGCAGAAGCCCTTCATCGAGGCGCGCTTCGCCCGCCAGGGCCTCAGCCTGCTCTACATGGTGCCCTGGCCGCCGGCGGGGCTCTATGCGCAGGTGCCGGTGACCTCGCTCGAGCAGCTGCGCGGCCAGCGCTTCCGCACCTTCTCGCCCATGACCAACCGCTTCGCGCAGCTGATCGGCGCGCAGCCGACGCTGGTGCAGGCAGCCGAACTGGCGCAGGCCTTCGCGACCGGCGTGGTGCAGGCGCAGATCACCTCGGCGGCGACGGGCGTCGACACCCAGGCCTGGGACTATGCGCGGGTGTTCACGCCGCTCGGCTTCTCGATGACGAAGAACGCGGTGTTCGTCTCGCGCCGCGCGCTGGAGGGGCTGCCGGCCGACCTGCAGGCGGCGGTGCGCGCCGCCGCGGCGCGCGCCGAGACGCGCGGCTACGAACTGGCGGAACAGGCGACGCGCGAGACCGAGGCGACGCTCGCCGCGCGCGGCATGCAGGTGGGCCCGCCCTCGCAGCAGCTGTTGGATGACCTCACGCGGGTGGGACGCACGATGGCCGATGAATGGGCTACGCGCGCCGGGGAGGACGGGCGGCGGCTGCTCGAGCAGTACCGCGCCGGCTGAACGGAGACGCGGGGCTGTGCCGCGGCGCGGGGATACCTCGCGCCGCGGCCACCCCTTGGACGCGCCCTGCCCGTCCATCGGGCATGGGCCGCCCCTTACGGGTGCAACAGGCGGGCGCGCGCGCACAAGAACAGAACAGGGGGCTCTCCCATGACCTACCTTCGCTGCCCCAACGCTCTCGCAGATCGGATGAGCTCACCTCTGATCTTCAGTCTCGGGTACTCTTCGAATGCCT
>NZ_JACADR010000392.1 GCF_016106005.1 Roseomonas rosulenta | reverse complement strand
CCTGCCTCGGCGGGTCGGCACGCCTCGCGGGCGGGGTGGCCGCCGCGCGCGCCGAGGCCGCGGCCGCGGGCCGCGCCGTCGTCGCCGTGGATGCCGGCGACCAGTTCATGGGCTCGCTGTTCTACACGCAGCATCGCGGCGCGGCGGAACTCGCCGTCATGCGCGCCTGGGGCTGCGAGGCCATGACGCTCGGCAACCATGAATTCGACAACGGGCCCGAGACCCTGGCCCGCTTCGCCGGCGACGCCCCCTTCCCGATCCTGGCGGCGAACATCGACGCGACGGCCGAGCCCCTTCTGGCAGGGCGCATCCGCCCCTGGTTCGAGACGCTGCGCGACGGCGGGCGCATCGCCTTCGTCGGCGTCACCACGCCCGAGACGCCGCAGCTCTCATCGCCCGGGCGCAACCTGCGCTTCACCGACCCGGCCGAGGCCGCGACGCGGGCCATCGCCGAGATCCGCGCGTCAGGACCAGCGACCATCGTGCTGCTCTCGCATCTCGGCCTTGCCGGCGACCGGCGCATCGCCGAGCAGGTCGCGGGCATCGACGCCATCCTGGGCGGGCATTCGCACACGCTGCTGGCGGCCGAACCGGACGCGGACGGCCCCTCCCCGACGCTGGTGGACGGGCGCGACCGCACCGTGCGGATCTTCCAGACCGGCGCCTATGGGCGCTTCCTCGGGCGGCTTGACCTCGACCTGGCCGCGGATGGGCGCATCGCGGCGCAGGGCGGGTCCACCATCCCGCTCGGTGCCGAGATCCCCGAGGATGCGCGCGTGGCCGCGCTGGTGGCCGAGTTCGCCCGTCCGCTCGAGGAAACCCGCCGACGCCCGGTCGGCCGCCTGCCCATGGCGCTGCCCAACACGGATTGCCGGCGCGGCGAATGCGCGCTGGGCAACCTGGTGACCGAGGCGATGCTCGCCGCCATCCCGGGGGCCGAGATTGCCATCACCAATGGCGGCGGCCTGCGCGCCGGTCTGCCCGATGGCCAGGTGACGATCGGCGACGTTCTGACCGTGCTGCCCTTCGGCAACACCGTCGCGGTGATGGGCCTGCGCGGCGCCGACGTCCTGGCGGCGATCGAGCACGGGCTGTCGCAGGGGGCGGGCACCGCCGGGCGCTTCCCGCAGGTGGCCGGCATCCGCTTCGCCTGGGACCCGACGGCGCCGCCCGGCAGCCGCGTGCGCGGGATCGAGGTGGCGCAGGGCAACGGCTTCGCGCCGCTCGACCCGGGCCGCGTCTATCGCGTTCTGACCAATGACTTCATGCGCAAGGGCGGCGATGGCTACGTGATGTTCCGCGACCGCGCGCTCGACCCCTACGACACGGGACCTGTGCTGGACGAGGTGGTGGCGGATGCGATAGCGCGCAGCCGCTTCGGCGGCGTGCCGCCGGATGGGCGAATCGCGCTGCGCTGAGGGGCACCGCCTTCAGCGCAGCCGCCACACCTCGACCGGGCCGCGTTCCTCCCAGACCACCGCGGCCAGGTCGTAGTGCTCGGCCAGGGCTTCCTCGATCATGGCGGCGATGCGCGGGCGCACATTGGGCCACCAGCCCCGGTCGATGACGATGGCGCGGGGGTTGGTGGAGAGGATGCGCGCCACTTCCTCATTCGGGTCGATGCCGGTCACGCTCCAGTAGGGGCCGACCAGCTGGGCGGGGAAGGCGTAGCGCGTGGCGAGCCCGGCCTCGGCCAGCACATAGAGCGCGGGGTGGTAGTTCACCACCCAGACCGGATCGCCCGGTTCGATCTCGCGCCGCAGGGCGTCGGCCACCTCGCGCACCGGGTCGGGGCCGGTCAGGCCGATCGCGCCATAGAGCCGCGGCACGGTCGAGGACCGCCAGGCATCCACCGCCACCCCGCCCACGATCAGCGCGAAGGCCGCCACCACCAGCCCCGGCCGCGCCGCGCGTGCGAGGCGCCGCGCGCCGAGCGCGGCCAGCAGCGAGAGCGGCGGCAGCCAGATCAGGAAGTAGTGCTGAAAGTACATCCCCGGCATCACCACCGCGCAGGTGGCGAAACCGAACCAGATGATGCAGAGCCGTCGCAGCAGCGCGACGGGGCCGCGCCGCACCCGCGGGCGCCACAGCGCCGGCAGCAGCAGCACGAAGGCCCACATCAGGATCATCGCGGCGATCAGCGTGAAGCGCCCGGCATCGAGCAGCCCGACCCGCGCGCCCGCGTAGCGCATCGGCGCGAGGAAGGACCCGACCAGGAAGGCATCGAAATCGCCGCGCAGCGCATAGGCGCCGGCGAAGACGAGGGTCGGCATCGCGCAGAGAAGCGCATAGGCCACCGCGTAGAGCGCGACGCGCATCGAGGACAGCAGGCCGCGCCGCCAGGCCGGCCCCACCAGCAGCAGCCAGGCGAGCGAGCCCTCGAAGAAGGTCACCGGCTTGATGGCCAGCGCGAAGCCGACCATCAGCCCCATCGCCAACACCTTGGCGAAGGGCGGCGCCTCGCCGTTCTCGATCGCACGCCGCGCGCCGCGCAGCCCCAGCGCCATCGACCAGGCGGTGAGCGGCGTGAACAGCACCTCCGTATTGGTCGCGAGCCCGCCCAGCAGCGTCGAATGCGCAAGGTAGAGCAACCCCGCCGCCAGCCCCAGCGCCGGCGGCGCCGTGGCGAAGCGCACGATGGCATAGAGCGCCCAGGACGTCGCCCAGGTGCCGAGCAGCCCGAGCAGCCGCGGCACCCAGATGTCGTCGCCCAGCAGGAACATGATGGTAGCGAAGAGCGCCGGCGCGCCCACCGGGTGCATGTCCCACACGCCAACCAGCGGCCAGTTGCCCGCCAGCCATTCCCGCGCCTGGAGCATGTAGAGCCCCTCGTCGGTGTCGATCACCGCCGGGGGGAAGGAGAAGGCGCGCAGCAGAACGGCGGCCACGAACAGCACCACCGGCACGGCGGCGCCGCGCAACGCCCGGCGCAGGCGCGAGGACGCCACGGTGCGGCGCGCGGCGGGCGCGGGGAGCAGGGGGCCCTCGGGGCTCACGGGCGTCGCATCCCGCGCCTGCGGCCATGCGGGGCCATC
>NZ_JACADR010000391.1 GCF_016106005.1 Roseomonas rosulenta | reverse complement strand
CGCGCGCCGCCGCCGGCCCGACGGAGGCCGCCGCGGGCGCGGAGTGCGTCATCACCATCGTGCCCACCAGCAAGCAGGTGGCCGAGGCGGTGGAGGCCATGGCGCCATCGCTCGCCGCCGGCATGCTGGTGATCGACATGACATCCGGCCAGCCGGGTCGCACGCGCGAGATCGCGGCGGGCCTCGCGGCCAAGGGTGTGGCGATGATCGACTGCCCCGTCTCGGGCGGCGTTCCCCGTGCGAGGAGCGGGCAGCTCGCCATCATGGCCGGCGGCGAGGACGCCGATCTCGACCGTGCCGAGCCTGTGCTGAAGGCGATGGGCACCTCCATCCACCGCTGCGGGCCGATCGGCGCGGGCCAGGCGATGAAGGCGCTTAACAACCTGGTCTCGGCCGGCGGCTACCTCATCGGCATTGAGGCGCTGCTGATCGGCCAGCGCTTCGGGCTCGACCCGGCCAAGATGGTGGATGTGCTGAACGCCAGCACGGGGATGAACAACTCGACCCAGAAGAAGTTCAAGGAATACGTGCTGTCGCGCCGCTTCGACGCGGGCTTCGGGCTGGACCTGATGGTCAAGGACCTGTCCATCGCCCTCGAAGTCGGTCGCGAAACCACCACGCCGACCCCCTTCGCCGCACTGTGCCGCGAGATGTGGGCGGCGGCCGCGGCGATGCTCGGGCCGGGGGCGGACCACACCGCGGTGGCGAAGCTGTCCGAGCAGATGTCGGGCACCACGCTCGGGGGGAATGTCCAGAAATGACCTGGGAAGCCTATGCCATCCGCTACGGGCGGCACGAGCGCACGGCGCAGACCAACCACCTGCTGCCGCTGCCCGATCCGCACGAGGCGATGCCGCTCGACTACTACGTGTGGCTGCTGCGCGGGCCGGACGGCCGGGAGATCGTGGTCGACACCGGCTTCGATGCCGAACTCGCGGCCAAGCGCGGGCGCATGCTGTCGCGCGCGGTGGGCGACTGCCTGACCGCCATGGGCACCGACCCGGCCCGCGTGCAGGACGTGATCATCACGCACCTGCACTACGACCATGCCGGCAGCCTCGGCATCTTCCCCGCCGCGCGCTTCCACCTGCAGGAACGCGAGATGCACTTCGCGGTCGGCCGGCACATGTGCGTCCACGCCATCCGCATGCCCTTCGAGGCCGAGCATGTGGTGGCCATGGTGCGCGCGCTATATGCCGACCGCGTGGAGTTCCACGACGGCGATGCCGAGATCGCGGCCGGCGTCAGCGTTCACCGCGTCGGCGGCCATTCCGACGGGCTGCAGGTGGTGCGCGTCGAGACCGCGCGCGGGCCGGTGGTGATCGCCTCCGACGCCATGCACTTCTACGCCAACGCGCTGTCGGGCAATCCCTTCCCGATCATCTTCGACCTGGGCGCGATGGCGGCGGGCTGGCGCACGGCGAAGAAGCTCGCGGGCGGTGACGACAGTCGCGTCATCCCCGGCCACGACCCGCTGGTGCGCGAGCGCTTCCCGCCGGTACCCGGCCAGGATGGCGAGGTCGTGGCGCTGCACCTGCCGCCGCGGGCCTGAGAGACCGCTTGAGAATGCACCGTTCGGCGCATTCTGCAGTCCGGCACCGGCGTCAGCGCAGGACGACGACCGCCCCGGCGGCCAGGCCGGCCGTGCAAAACAGGTAGGACAGCATCGGCCAGGTGCGTCGCGGCCCGCGCGCGGCGATCAGCGCGTTCACCGCCAGCGAGGCCATCACCGCCGCGACCGGCTGCGACCAGTGGAAATACACGAAGCCGAAGATCATCAGGCCGATCCACGACAACAGGGACAGCCTGGCCAGTATGCCCCACACCATGTCGGAGGCGGCCGAGGCCGGGCGCATCTCGGGTGCCGCGGAGCGGCTGCGGATGAAGCTGCCGCCCGAGAGCAGCATCGTGGCCATGAAGTAGGTCGACATCGGCCGCACACTTGCGTCGGTCCCGCCTTCGGCGCAAGACCGCGGCGGCGGGCGCTCCGCCCCCGATCCTGCGAGACGTGACGCCTTGCCGACCGCCCCAGCCCCCGCCGTGCTGCAGGTCCTGCCCGCGCTCGGCGCCGGCGGCGTGGAGCGCGGCACGCTTGAGATCGCGGATGCGCTGGTGCGCGCGGGCCTGCGCGCCTACGTGGCCTCGGCCGGCGGGCCCCTGGTCGGGCGGCTCGAAGCGCTCGGCGCGCGCCATGTGACGCTGCCGCTCGCGACCAAGTCGCCAGCCGGGATCTGGCACAACGCTGCGGCGCTGGCGGCGCTGGTCCGCGCCGAGGGCATCGCCATCCTGCACGCGCGCTCACGCGCGCCGGCCTGGTCGGCCTGGCTCGCTGCGCGGCGCAGCGGGGCGCGCTTCGTCACCACCTATCACGGCACCTACAATGAAGGGTTCCCGGGCAAGCGACTCTACAACTCGGTGATGGCGCGCGGCGATCGCGTCATCGCCATCAGCCATTTCATCGCGGACCACCTGCGGTCCCGCCACGGCACCGACCCGGCGCGCATCCGCATCATCCCGCGCGGCGTGGACGAATCGCAGTTCGACCCCGCCCGCGTGGCGCCCGAGCGCATCGCGCGACTGCGCGAGGCCTGGGGCCTGCCGGAGGGGCCCCCGGTCGTAATGCTGCCCGGCCGCGTCACCCGCTGGAAAGGGCAGGGCGTGCTGGTCGATGCCATGGCCCGCCTGCCCGGCAATGCGCTGGCCCTGCTCGTCGGCGATGCGCAGGGCCGTGCCGGCTTCCTCGAGGAACTGCGCGGGCGCATCGCCGCGCTTGGGCTCGCGGACCGCGTGCGTCTTGTCGGCCATGCGGAGGACATGCCCGCCGCGCTGCTGCTGGCCGATGTGGTGGTGCATGCCTCGACCGACGCCGAGGCCTTCGGCCGCACGGTGATCGAGGCGCAGGCGATGGAACGCTGCGTGATCGCGAGCGACCTGGGCGGCCCGCGCGAGACGGTGCAGGAGGGTGTCACGGGCTGGCGCGTGCCGCCGGGCGATCCGGCGGCGCTGGCGGCGGCGATCGGCCACGTGCTGGCGCTGCCGCCCGAAGACCGCGCGGCGATCGGCGCGCGGGCGCGCGCC
>NZ_JACADR010000390.1 GCF_016106005.1 Roseomonas rosulenta | reverse complement strand
GCCGGCCAGGGCCGCGGCCACGGCGGCGACCAGCGTGGCCGGCGGGCAGACCACCAGCTCGGCCGGCCCCGCGGCGCCCGCGGCGACCGCGTGGGTCAGCGCCAGCCCATCCGCGGCGAGGCCGTGCATCTTCCAGTTGCCGGCGATCATGGGGCGGGTTCCGGGGGTCATGCGGCGTCTCCTTCAGGCGCGCCGGAGTATCGGAAATGCGCGCGCCCTCCAAGCCAGGCCACGGCCGCCCCCTTCCGCCGCCCGCCGCCCGCTGGTAGGCACGCGGCCATGCTTACCGCACTGCGCCGCCTCGCCGGCACCTGGGTCGCCAAGATCCTCTTCGTCATGCTCATCCTGTCCTTCGCCATCTGGGGGATCGAGGACGTGGTGCGCAACCTCGGCCGCGACACGGCGGTGGCGCGGGTCGGCGGCGAGCCGATCGAGCTGCCCGAGGCACAGGCCAGCGCGCGGCGCGAGATGGCGCGCATCGCGCGGCAGATGGGCAACCGCTTCGAGCCCGACGACAATATCCGCCGCGCCGTGGCCGCGCAGGCGCTCGAACAACTCATCGCCGACCGCGCGCTGCGCGCCGAGGCGCGGCGCCTTGGCATCGGCGCGCCGGCCGAGGCGGTGCGCAACTCGGTCTTCGCCATCCCGGGGCTGCGCGGGGCGGACGGCACCTTCTCGCGCCCGATCCTCGACAGCTTCCTGCGGCAGAACGAGCTGAACGAGCCGCAATTCCTCCAGGTCGTGGCGAGCGACCTGCTGCGCCAGCAGCTCGCCGGGGCGGTGCGCTCGGGCGCGGCTGGGCCCGATGTCATGTCCGCCCCCCTGCTGGCCTGGCTGATGGAACGCCGCGCGGCGGAGGTGGTCGCGGTCAACACCGCCGCCATGCCCGACCCCGAGCCGCCGACCGAGGCGCAGCTGCGCCGCTACCAGGAGAACAACCCGGCGCGCTTCTCCAGCCCGGAATATCGCGAGGCGGTGATCGCCGTGGTCTCGAGCGAAGCCGTGGCGGCCGAGATCGAGGTGCCGGACGCCGAGCTCGCCGCCGCCTACGAGCAGCGCCGCGCGCAATACGACACGCCCGAGCGCCGCGCGCTGCGCCAGGCGGTGGTGCCGAACGAGGCGGCGGCGCGCGAGATCGCGCAGGCCTGGCGCGGCGGCGCGGAGTTCCCGGCGATCGAGGCGGCGGCCACGGCGGCGGATGGCAGCGCGGCGGATCTCGGGCTGCTCGACCGCGCGACGCTGCCGCTCGCGAACGTGGCCGATGCCGCCTTCGCCGCCCCGGATGGCGGCGTGACCGACCCGGTGCAGTCGCCTTTCGGCTGGCATGTGCTGAAGGTGGAGCGCATCGAGCCCGCGGCGGTGCGCACGCTCGCCGAGGTGCGCGACGAGCTGCGCGCCGAGGTGGCGCACGACCGCGCGCTGGACCTGGCCTACCAGCGGGCCAACAGGGTCGAGGATGCGCTGGCCGGCGGCACGCCGCTGGCCGAGGTGGCGCAGCGCTTCGGCGCGCAGGTCGCCACGGTCACGCTGGATTCGACCGGGCGCGACCCGGAGAACGCCGTGGTGGCGCTGCCGGTGCCCGAGGCGCAGCGTGCCGATCTGCTGCGCGCGGTCTTTGCCGCGCGGCAGGGCGATGCGCCGCGCATGACCGAGATGGGCGACGCCTTCGTGGCCGTGGAGCTGCGCGCGGTCACGCCGCCGGCGCTGCGCCCCTTCGAGAGCGTGCAGGGATCGCTCACCACGGCCTTCATCGCCGATGCGCGCCGCCGCGCGGCGGAGGAACGCGCGGCCGCGCTGCTCGCCGCGGTGCGCGGCGGCAAGACCATGGCGGAGGCGGCCGAGGAGGCCGGCTTCACCGCCCAGCGCATGGGTCCCTTCGGCCGCAACCCGCAGCAGGCCGGCACGCTGCCGCCGGAACTCCTGGCGCCGCTGTTCGAGGCACGGGTCGGCGACGTGACCATGGCCGAGACGCGCACCGGCTTCGCGGTCGCGCAGCTGTCCGAGGTCATCCCCTTCAACCCGGCGACCGATCCGCTCGGCATGGGGCGGATGCGCAGCGAGATCGAGCAGTCGATGCAGGACGAGCTGGAGGAACAATACGCCATCGCGCTCAGGGGCCGCGCCGATGTGCGGATCAACCGCAGCCTGCTCGACCAGGTGACCGGGCGATGAGCGGGACCGACGCCGCGGCGGTGCGCGCCGCGCTCGCAGCCGGGCGCGGGGGCATCCTGGTGCGCGAGCGGGTGGCCGACCTCGACACCCCGGTCGGTGCCTTCCTGAAGCTGACCGGCGGGGCGCAGGCCAATGCTTTCCTGCTGGAGAGCATCGAGGGCGGGGCGGCGCGCGGGCGGTATTCGGGGATCGGGCTGGCGCCGGACCTGGTGTGGCGCTGCCGCGACGGGCGGGCCGAGATCAACCGTCACGCGCTCACCGCGCCGCATGCCTTCGAGCCCGAGCCGGGCGCCGCGCTGGACAGCCTGCGGCGCACCATCGCCGAGGCGCGGATGCCGGTGCCGCCGGGGCTGCCGCCGATGGCCGCCGGGCTGTTCGGCTACCTCGGCTACGACATGGTGCGGCTGATCGAGAAGCTGCCCTCGGTGAAGCCCGACGTGCTCGGCATCCCGGATGCGGTGCTGACGCGGCCCACCCTCATGGCCGTGTTCGACCATGTGCGGGACACGCTCACGCTGTGTGCCCCAGTCTGGCCGGGCGGCGAGCCCGATGCGCTGATCGAGGCCGCCGAGGCGCGGCTGGACGAGGCGGAGGCGGCGCTCGACCGCCCGGTGCCACGGGCAGCACCCCCGGCCAACCTGCCGCGCCTGTCCGAGCCCGACAGCAACTTCACCGAGGCCGGCTACATCGCCGCGGTGGAGCGCGCGAAGGAGTACATCCGCGCGGGCGATGCCTTCCAGGTGGTGCCCTCGCAGCGCTTCTCGGTGCCCTTCGCGCTGCCGCCCTTCGCGCTATACCGTGCGTTGCGGCGGATCAACCCCGCCCCCTTCCTGGTCTTCGGCGATTTCGGCGGCTTCTCGGTGGTCGCCGCCAGCCCGGAGATCCTGGTGCGCTGCCGCGACAAGACCGTCAGCGCGCGCC
>NZ_JACADR010000039.1 GCF_016106005.1 Roseomonas rosulenta | reverse complement strand
AAGACTGGAGTTCAGACAGACGCTCATCCGATCAGCCGCGCAGCCCGCTGCGCCCGCCGCACCCGCGGCGCGCCAGGCGGCCGCCCGTACCGCCGCGGCCCCTTCCCCGCCGGTCTTCTCCGATAGTCCCTGGGATGCCTGCGCCCAGGCGATCGCCGCGGCCGAGCCGAATTCCGGCCTGCCGCCCGGGCTGCTCGGCGCGATTGCGCGCGTCGAGACCGGCCGGCGCACGCCCACCGGCGGCGTGCAGCCCTGGCCCTGGTCCTTCAACGCCGCCGGCGAGGGCCGCTACATGGCCACCCGCGCCGAGGCGGTCGCCGAGGTGCAGGCGCGCCTCGCCACGGGCACGCGCTCGATCGACATCGGCTGCATGCAGATCAACCTTCTGCACCACCCCGACGCCTTCCCCAGCGTCGAGGCTGGCTTCGACCCCGCGACGAATGTTGCCTACGCGGTGCGTTTCCTGCGTTCGCTGCACGCCCGCACGGGGGATTGGCAGGCCGCCACCATGCAGTACCACTCCGCCACGCCGGAGCGCGGCCTGATCTACCACCAGCGCGTCATGGCCGCGATGACCGGCCAGGGCTTCGTGCCCGGACCGGCGCCGGGCGTGATTCCGCTGCCGGGGCCGGCCATGGCGGGGCTTTGCGCCTCGGGCCGCGGGGCGGTGCTGCTGCTGGGATCCTCAGCGCCGAACCTCCAGCCGGTAGTGGCGGCCCCGAATGTGGAACTGCGGCTGCGCGGCAGGCCCGCCGCGGCAGGGCCGAACCGCCCGCGGATCATGTGCCTGCGGACGGCGAGTCACTCGGCGCCCGGCTGAGCCGCCAGGCGCGGTCGCGCCGCCAGGCGCAGGCCAGGATCAGGAGCCAGGCGGCGGGTGCGACCATCGGACTGCGTACGCCCAGCAGGACAATGCCGGGCAGCAGGCACGCCACCAGAAGCATGGCGCGTTCCCCGGCCAGCCAGCCCTCCCGCCGCGCCGCCGCCACCAGGAACAGGGCGGCGCCGCCGAGAGCCACCGCATCATAGATCCAGGTGAAGGGCGTCATGAGGAAGGCCGCCGCCATGGCCGCGGCAGAGCGCGCCTCGAGCAGTCCTTCGGGACGACGCAGCCACAACCACAGGACGAGGACGGCGATGCCCGCGGCGAAGGGGACATGCACCATCCAGGCGAGCATCCGATCGTCGGTCGCGTCGAAGACCAGGGCATAGACCGACTGGATGCGCGGCAGGGCGGCGTGCCGTTCGCCGAGATACATGGCGTCGTTGCGCGATAGCGCGCCCAGGAAGCCGCTCCAGGCGTCAAGCCCAAAGGCGAAGGCGGATCCGGCCATCAGCGTGACGGCGGTGGCCGCGGCGGAGACGAAGACGCGCCAGCGCCCGGTGGCCACGAGAAGCAGCGGCAGCAGCAGCCCGAATTGCGGCTTGTAGGTCAGCAGGCCGAGCGCCAGCCCCGCCAGTACCGGGCGCCGGTCCATCAGCGCGAAGGTGAGGCAGAGCAACGCCGCGGTCAGCACGCCGTTCTGCCCTAGCCCTATGCAGATCAGCACCGCCGGCATCGCCAGCGCCAGCATCGATGCCGGGCCCGCCATGTCGGGAAAGGCCACGCGAAGGGCAAGGATCAGCACCAGCACCGTCGCCACGACCCAGGCGAACCATCCGGCGCCATAGGAGAGCAGTCCGAAGGGCAGTACGTAGAAGAAGAAATGCGGCGGATTGACCCAGCCGAGGAAGCCTTCCAGCGCCTCGGGCGGGATGCCGAGCGTCTCGGCCTGCAGCAGCCGCAGCCGCGACCAGTCATAGGCGCCGGCGGCATCGCCCAGCAGGGCCATCTGGCTGGCATTATGGAAGGCGATGAAATCCGCCCGCCCGGCCCGCTCGGGAACCAGCGTGCCGGTGACGACCACCGCCATGTAGAAGCCGAAGACACTGACGCAGAACAGCCACGCCAGGAGCACCAGGCGGTCTCGGGTGAGCCAGGCCGTCATGATGGCGCGCCCGGCACGCGCCGGCCGGCGGGCGATCCATCAGCGCGAGGGTCCAGGCCAGCAGGGCACCGGTCAGCAGCCCGTTCTTGCCGATGACGAGGGTGTACAGCACCAGGGGCGTCGCCAGCGCGGCATATCGCCGCCGCCAGACCGGCCGCCCGGAGCACGGAGCGCGCCGCGAGGCCGAACAGCGTCCCGGTGGCGAGGATCCAGGTGACCCAGCCGCCGACATAGGACAGAAGCGCAAAAGCCAGCTCGAAGAAGGAGAAGTACGGCGGATTGACCCAGCCGAGGACGGGCGCCACCGCCTCGGCCGGAACCTGCAGGATCTCGGCCTGCAGCAGTTGCAGCCGCGGCCAGTCGTAGGCCCCCGCGCCATCGCCGCCCAGCGCCATGCGGCTGGCCGAATAGAACGCCATGAAGTCGCTGCGCCAGGCCGGTTCAGCTGTGTCCACGAGGCCCAGCGCGATCGGATAGCAGGCCATGATGAGGCCCCCGTACATGATCAAGCGCTGCTCATTGAGCGATGCCAGATCGAGACCGCGCGAGGGCAGCCCGATGAGGGGCGGCGCCGGTCCGCCGTGCGGTGACATCAAGGCCGTCTCGTGCCCACGGCGCCACGGGGCACGGCCGCCGCGGCCTGGTCTGACAATGCTTGAGCCACCGCGTCCGAGGGCAGGCCCGTAATGCGCCGGAGACGGACGGTCATGGCCGGTACAGGCTCAACTCCGCCTGTCGACGGGCGTCACCTCGATCACCTGGCGGTTCACGCGGAGTACCTCGGCCACGCCGCGCAGGTCCGCCTCTTCGCTGCCGAGCACGTTACGCGCCGCCGCCTCGTCGCCGGTGGCGGCAAGCGCGATGGCGTAGTTCGCGGTGACGCGCTGATTGGCATCGGAGCGACGTGCGAGCGGTTCGAGGACAGCGCGCGCTTCGTCCGGACGGCCGTCGAGCAGCAGCGACAGCCCAAGATTATTGGCGACCGAGATGGAATCGGGCGCGACCGCCTGGGCACGGCGGTAGGAGTCCTGCGCTTCCGGATGGCGCCCCATCAGATCGAGCGCGACCCCGCGGCCGTCGAGAGCCGGGACGTTTCGCGAATCCCGCGCCAGGACACGGTCAAACAGACCGAGCGCTTCCCCGGCCGCGCCGCCGCGCAGGCGCATCTTCGCGAGTTCGAGCAGCAGGCGGCCATCATCGGGCCGGCGCGCCACCGCGGCGGCCAGTACCTGCTCGGCCTGCGCGCGGTTGCCCGCGCGCATGAGCGCGGCCGCGAAGCGGGCTTGGGCTTCGGCGTTGTCGGGCTCGCGCGCGGCGGCGGAGCCATACATCGACAGGGCGACATCCATCTGCCCGCCGGCCTCCGCCGTCTGGGCCACCCGCATGCGCGAGGCGGTGTCGGGCTCGCGCAGCCCGTCACTGGCGCATGCCGCGAGCGCCGAGGCCGCGACCAGGAGTGCGCCGAAGCGGAATGTTCCGTCGATCATTACCTGGCGTTTTCCCCTGACGCCTGGAAGAGGCCGCCGCTCAGCTGCAGCACCGACGGCCCAACCAGGGAAATGAAGACCGCGGGCATGATGAACAGAATGAGCGGGATCACCAACACCGCAGGCAGTCGGATCGCCTTTTCCTCGATGCGGAGCATGCGGTCCTGGCGCATTTCGGCCGCCAGGACGCGCAGCGCCTGGGCCAGGGGCGTGCCGTATTTCAGCGTCTGGGAGAGCGTGCCGCCGAGTCGCTTGAAGCCCTCGAAGTCGGACCGCTGGGCGAATCGCTCGAGCGCCTGGCGACGGTCGGGCAGCATCCTCAACTCCTGGACAAGCACCAGGAAGGAAATGGCAAGTGGTCGGTTGCTGCTCTCGATCTCGCGGGCGACGCGGTCGAGCGCCGTCTCGATCCCCATGCCGGCCTCGGCGGTCACGACCAGCAGGTCGAGCGCGTCAGGCAGTCCCTTGCGCAGCTGGTCCTGGTGCTTGCGCTTCAGGTAGGTGAGGAACATGTTCGGCGCGAACATCCCGAAGATGATGGCGCCAACCACGATGATCGCCATGCGCAGCGGATCCACCGTGTTGAGGTAGCAGTAAAGCCCGGCGATCAAAGGCATACCCACCAGGAGCACCGCCTTCACGCCGATGAAGGTCGGAACCGCGGCGCGGGGGTTGAGCCCCGCTGCGGCGATGGCCAGCTGGAACTCCTCGAGGTCCTTGTCCGAGACGAGGGCCGTATTGCGCAGCCTCTCGCCGAGGCGGCGGAACGGCGCCGCCGCGGCGTTGAGCCCCTGCCCGCCCTCGCCGCGATCGGCATCCGCCGGCTTGAGCACGCTCTGGACGCGCCCGGCGATGTCACGGTCCTCGGCGCTGCGGGCCAGGACGATCGCCGCGATGATCGCAAGGCATACCGCCAGCGCGACAATCAGCAGGGGCACCCAGCCGGACTCGGCGATGAGCTCGCTCATGACGGTCAATCCATTCCCGCGCGCTTGATGAGCCAGCGGATGATGAGGAACCCCGTGAGCGAGAAGCCCAGGCCCACCAGGGCCAACTTCTGCCCGGCCGGCGTGCTGAACTGATCGATGTAGAAATCCTGGATCTGCGACATCGCCAGCGCGGCGATGAAGGGCAGCGCCATAAGGATGCCCGCCTGCATGCGGGCCTCGGCGGCCAGCGCCTTGGCACGCTTGGCGAGTGCGACGCGCTTGCGAACGATATCCGCGAGGTTGTCGAGCGTCTCGGCAAGGTTGCCGCCGGTCTGGGACTGCATGCCGAGGGTGACCGCCAGGAAGGAGAATTCCGGCAGCTCGGTCCGCTTGTAGACGCGCATCAGCGCCTGGTCGACCGGCCGTCCGATCGCGACATCGCCCAGCATGCGCGAGAATTCGTCGCGCAGCGGCGAGGCCAGCTCGGCCGCGACGGAGCGCATGGCCTCGCCCACCGGCAGGCCGGCGCGGATGGCGCGCACCATCAGCCCGATCGCGTCCGGGATCTGCTTGAAGACCTTGTCGACATAGCTGTTGTACTGGAACGCGAAGATGGTGCGGATCACGAAGATCCCGATCACCACCCCCGCAATGATCGACACTGGCAGCGTGAGCAGCCGTGCCCCCAGGTTGGTTATGAGCAGCGCCATGAGCGCGCCGAAGATCAGGATCAGGTACCAGGGGATGGTATGCGCCTGCGGCACGTCAGGGTGATAGCGCAGGGAGCGCAGGAAGCGTTCGAGGAGGGGCTGCGATTCGTTGGTCTGCAGGCGGATGCTCGGCAGGCCGCCGGCCTGGACCCCGGGCGCCTCGACGGCGCCTGCGATCGCGACGCGTTCCTTGAGCCGGCGCGCCTGGCCCGACTTCAGCAGCGTGACCACGCCGGTCACGAGCGCGACGCTGAGCATCGCCGCCGTGCCGTAGAGAAGGGCGCGATCCATCCTCAGGCTTCCTGGAGCGCACGCATCCAAGGATCGAGCATGCCAAAGTAGTTGAGCCGCTCGACGAAGGCCGGACGCATGCCCGGCGAGACCCAGGACCCGCGCAGCTTGCCCTCGGCAGTCTCGCCCTCGTACTGGAAGGTGAAGATGTCGTTCATGGTGATGACATCGCCTTCCAGGCCGCAGATCTCCGACACCTGCGACACCCGCCGGCCGCCGTCGCGCATACGCTCGATCTGCACGATCAGGTCCACGGCGGCGGCGATCTGGGTCCGGATGGCGCGCGACGGCAGCGTGGACTGGGCCATCATCACCATGTTCTCGATGCGGGTCAGCGCATCGCGCGCAGTATTGGCGTGGACGGTACAGAAGGACCCGTCATGGCCGGTGTTCATGGCCTGCAGCATGTCGAAGGCCTCAGCACCACGCACCTCGCCCACGATGATGCGGTCGGGGCGCATGCGCAGCGCGTTGCGCACGAGGTCGCGCGCCGTGATCTCGCCGCGTCCCTCGAGGTTCGCGTGGCGCGTCTCGAGCCGTACCACATGCGGCTGCTGCAACTGCAGTTCCGCCGCGTCCTCGATGGTGACGACGCGCTCGCCATGGTCGATCAGCCGCGACATGGCGTTCAGCATGGTGGTCTTGCCCGAGCCCGTGCCGCCTGAGATCACCACGTTCAGCCGGCAGCGCGAGGCGATCTCGAGGATGCGCTGCACCGAGGGCGACATGGCCCCGTTCTGCGCCAGCGAGGGCAGGTCGAAGCGCTTCTTGGCGAACTTGCGGATCGAGATGCAGGGCCCGTCCAGCGCCAGAGGCGGGAAGACGATATTGACGCGCGAACCATCCAGCAGGCGCGCGTCGCACAGCGGCGAGGATTCATCGACGCGCCGGCCCACGGTGGCGGCGATCTTCTGCGCGATGGCCGCGATCTGCGCCGCCGAGCGGAAGCGCACATTGGTGCGGATCAGCTTGCCGCGCACCTCGACATAGACGTTGTCGGGGCCGTTCACCATGATGTCGTTGATGCTGTCATCGGCGAGCAGCGGCTCGAGCGGGCCGTAGCCCACCATGTCGCGCGCGATCTCCTCGGCGATGCGCGACTGGTCGCGCGCCGAGATCTCCATCCGCTCGCGGCTGGCCAGCTCATGGACCAGCGCATCGAGCTGCTGGCGCAGCGCCGCGGCGGGCAATTCGCCGGCCACAACCGGGTCGATGCGCTCCAGCACCAGCGTGCGCAGGCGCGCCAACTCGGCACTGTCCGACAGCGCGATCGCGTCCGCCGAGATGTTGACGGAACGGAATTCGGGCTCCGCCGAAAGCGGTACCGGGAGTTGCGGCGAGCCGTCGCTGCGCCGGCCAAAAGCGCGCATCAGCCGCCTCCGCGTCCAAAGAGTCGGCCAAAGAACGAGCCACCCGGGCCGCTCGACCGCACCGCAGCGATCTCCTGCGTGAGCTGGCCAAGCGCCCGTCGCAGCGCGGGACTGTCCTGGCGCGCGGGGCGGCCCAGATTGGCCGCGCGCGGCAATTGCCGCGAGAGGTCGGCAATCGCCACGTCGGGCGGCCCGCCGATGCCTTCCTCGACCAGTTTCGCCGGCAGGTAGCCGCGCCGGCCGGCCCCGTTGAGGACCGTGATGACCCGGCCGGACCCGCCGGTCATCGCCACCAGCTTCTTCAGTGCGACGGTGTCGCGGATGCTCGCGATGTCGGGGCCCATCACCAGGACCACATGCCTTGCCATCTGCAGCACCGCGATCTCGCAGGGTCCGGGGGGCATGGGCATGTCCACGACCACGTGGTTGAAGCGCTGCCGCAGCATGTCGACGACGCGACGAACGCCTTCCTCGGTCGGCTTGATCTGCGCTTCTATCGGCTCCTCGGCGGCGATGAGCCGCACGCGATCGCCGATCGGCACGCCCACGCGGTCGAGGAACAGCGCGTCCACGCGCTCGGGTTCCTCGATCGCGATGCGCAGGCCCGAGGTGACGCGCGCGCCCAGCATCATCGCCGCCGCGCCGCCGCGCAGATGCAGGTCGAGCAACGCGACATGGCTGCGCGTCGCTTCCTCGAGCTCGAGCGCGAGGTTGACGGCGATGGTGGTCGCGCCAACGCCGCCGTGCACGCCGCAGACCACCGTGACCTGGCCGCCGCGGTCCTGCCCGGCATCGCCGCCGCCCTGGATATGCGGGGCGAACAGCCGCGCGACATTGTCGCGCGTGAGCGGCTTATGCAGGTATTCGTGCACGCCGACATTGCGGGTGATGTCGCGGTAGAAGCCGATCTCGGTGCGCTCGCCCACCACCAGCACGCGCACATCGGGCGTGCAGACGGAAGCGAGGTCGTCAAGCGCCGCGAAGGGATCCTCGACGCCGCTGATGTCGACGATCAGAACTCGCGGCGTGGTTTCCTTCTCAAGTGCCTTGACTGCGGTGCGCACCGTGCCACGGCGCATCTGCGCGCCGAGCACGTCGCCCACGCCACCGCGGATCGCCGCCTCGCTCGCCTCGTCGGCGACGAAGACCATGAGCGCGGGGCGGTCGGCCGAGATGATCGCGCCGCCGCGCGTCGCATCGGGGACCTCGCTGACCGCCATGCGCTCACCTGCCACTGCTTCCTCCACCGCCGCCGCTGGTAACTCCGGCGGCGCCGCTGCTGCCGCCGCCGGCCTCGAACTGGATGTTCGGCAGGCGCGGCCGCCGCCCTTCGTTCAGCGCGCGCACCGCCGTGCTGGCTTGTTCGCCGCGGTCGGTTGCGGCGCCGGCACCGCGCGTCAGATGCGCCGGATCGGCCACCTGAGCCCGCAGGTTGCGGTCATTGATGCCTTCCGCCTGCCAGGTGCCGCGCCGGTCGAAATCCTGCGCCGGGAAATAGTTGTCCGTGCCGCAGGCGCCGAGACCCAGCACCAGGCTCAGGACCACAGGGATGCTGCGTGCCATGGTCCTCACTCCACGATGAAGCCGGCGGCCGCGGGCGGCCGGATCTGGCGATAGGGCGCGCCGGAGCCGGTCTGCCGCCGCAGCAGGATGCGCTCGAGGTCGGTCGAGGGCCGGAAGCTGTCGAGCGGGGTCGCCAGCGCCGAGGGATCCGAGACCGGCCGCACGAGATAGGGCGTGATGATGATCACGAGTTCCGTCTCGTTGCGCCGGAAGCGGTCGGAGCGGAATAGCGCGCCGAGCACGGGAATGTCGCCCAGCCCGGCGACGCCGCTGTTGTTGAGCCCGGTGCTGCGCGACAGAAGCCCGGCGATCGCGAAGCTCTGGCCGCTGCCGACCTCGATGGTCGTCTCGGCGCGCCGCACGGTGAGGCCCGGCACCCTCACCGTCCCGCCCGCCACCGGGAAGGTCACCGAGTTCGCTTCCGACAACTCGCTCACCTCGGGACGGACACGCATGTTCAGCCGTTCCGGCGAGAGCACGGTCGGCACGAAGGCGAGGCTCACGCCGAACTGCTTGTACTCGACCGTCAACGCACTGCTGTTGCTGCCGGCCGCGACCGGGACCGGGAACTCGCCGCCGGCGAGGAAGGAGGCGGTCTCGCCCGACTGCGCCGTCAGGTTCGGCTCGGCCAGGATGGTGACGAGACGGTCCTGCGCCAGGGCGTCGATGATGCCGTTGATGTCGAAATTGCCGCTGTTGAAGCGCATGCCATAGAGGCCGCCGCCGGTCGTCGAGGAGCCCTGGAGCGCACCGATGATTCCACCCGCAACCGTGCCGAGCACGCCGCCGCCGGTCCGCAGGCCAAGCTGCCAGGTCCCGTCGTTGAAGGCGCCGAGCCAGTTGAAGCCGAGATCCCGCGTCACCTCGCGAGAGACCTCGGCGACGCGCACGCGCAGGTTGACCTGGATCCCCGAGAGCAGGGTGAGGTTGTTGATGACCTCGCGCGCCTCGCCGCCCATCGCCTTGGCCACGGCCTCGGCCCGCTGGGCGTCGGATGCGGTCGGCACCATGCCCGACAGCGCGATCGCGCCGTTGCCGCGGCCCACCATGGTCACGCGGACATTCTGCCCGCCGCGCACCACACGGCGGATCATGCTCTGGATCTGGCCCGCGGTGACGGGCGGCATCGCCGCCGCCTGCGGCGACACCTGCCCCGGCGTCGCCACGGTCGAGGCCACGGTGATGTCGAACTCCGCGACCAGCGAGCCGTCCTCGCGCGTCGCGATCAGGTTGGTCCGTCCTGCATTCACGCCCATGATGAACAGGCTGGTGGGCGAGGCCGGCTGCACGCGCGCGATGCGCGGGTCGGCCACCAGCACCGTCAGCGCGGCGGAGGGCAGTTCGACCAGGCGGCCCGAACCCTGCTCGAGCACGAGCGGGCGGGTCAGCGTCGCACCGGGGGCGGGCGCGACAACTTGCGGCGTGCCTGGAATCTGCGGCTGCGCCTGGGCCTGCTGCGCCTGCGCCTGGGGCACCAGCGGGATGCCGAAGGGAGCCGACTGCACCGGCACCGTCAGCGGCGCGTTCATCCGCGGGCCACCCTGCGGCAGCGCCTGCGCCATGCGGATTACCGACGGGGCCTGCGCCTCGATCGCCAGGGGGGCGTCGGACACCGGCAGCGCGGAGGCGCCCGGCATGTCGCGCGTGGCGCTCGCCAGAACCGGGGCGTCAGCCGCGGCACGCGTCGGCGGGCGGATCTGCGTCGCGGCCGCGAGGTCGCTCAGCACCGCCTCGACGCTGGGCGCCGGGGCGGCCGGACGCGTCGCTGCGAGCTCGGCGCCGGGGTCGAGGATGTCGACCACCAGCTTCGGCCCGTGATGGAAATGGCGGAACCGGGCGCCGGGTCGGGCCTCAATCCGCACAGCCTGTCCCTCGGCCGACAGCGCGACCACGTTGCGCGGCGCCGCGGCGCCGAGCGCCAGGCGGCCCTGCTCGGCAAACCGGATCACCAGCCCATCGGCGGTCGCCTCAGCCTGGTAGTCGGTGCGCGCGGGCCAGTCGAACACGATGCGGCCATAGCCAGGGTGGGTGCCGGTCCGCACGGTGACCCGTGGCGCCGAGGCGTCGGTCGCCGCGGACGCAACCTCGTTGGCGACGGCCGTGGAAAAGGCGGCGCCTGCCAGCAGGACGGCCGCGAGCGGCAGAGCCATGGGCAGGCCCCTGAAGACCACCGAAGGCCCGCGCACCTTCCAGGCCAAATGGGAAGGAGCGTCTCCGGCCCGTTGCCCATGCTTCATCGGAACGTAACCTCCTGCTGCGAGCCGCCCTGGATAACGCGCATGCGTGTCGTGGTGGAAGGTGCCTGAGGGCCGGTCAGCGCGGACGAAACGTCGGAACCGAACACCAGCGAAGGACGCGGACCTGTCGCTTCCGGCACGCCCTCGATCGAGCGGACCACGAGCGAGATGCGCCCGAGCTGCATGGCCACCGCCAGGCGCTCCGCCTGTTCGGGCGTCACCTCGAGGGTGACGGTGCGGGCCACCACACGCGCCGCATTGGCATCGCTTCCGCTGTGACTGATCTGCTGGTCCACCGCGATTACCCTGACGGCGGAAAGGATGGTCTCGCCGACAACCCGGCGTCCAGCCGATTCTGGCCCCTGGCCCTGCTGCTGCAGGTTCTGCGTGAGGATGAGGTCGACCTCGTCGCCCGGCCAGATCAGGCCCGAGGCACCGGTCACCACGTCCACGCCGATCGAGATGGCGCGGGTGCCAGGACGCAGCACCGCGGCGAGGAAGCCGCGGTCGCGCGGGCGCAGCACGTCGGTGGCGATCACCGGCTGGTTCGGATCGATGTAGCGGCGCAGCAGCGCGCCGCGCAGCTCGGCGAGCGAGGCGGTGCCGCTGGTGAAGGCACCTTCCGGCACGCCGTCGGAGGCGACCTCCGCCTCGCGGAAATCCTCGTCCTTCAGAAGCGTGCCGATCGAGAGCGGACGCGCTGCCACGATCATGCGCACCTTGGGCGGCGGGGCGACCACGGGCGGTGCCTCGACACGGGCGACCTGCTGCGGGGTCCCGGCGGGCTGCACCAGTTGCAGCGCCAGGATGCCGAGGCCGGTGGCGCTCAGCACCAGGGAGACGACGACAAGAAGCCGCAGGATCATGGGTCAGGCCCTCGGCAAGGAGATCAGGAGGAAGACGGCGCCACCGGCGATGGCGACAGCATAGGGGAGCGGGCCGCGGCGGCGCATCCGCCAGGCCTCGACCGCAATCACGCGTCGCAGAAGGGTGCCGCCTCCGGCGGAACGGAGCTCCGGGACCAGGTGTCGCCCCAGTATATATGCGACGCCAAGGGCGCCGCCGACGAAGACGGTGGCGACCACGAAATCCCAGGTAAGGACGGGCGGAAGCCCGACCGCCATGGCGCTCAGCAGCTTCACGTCGCCGCCGCCGAGCCAGCCGCGCGCGGCGACAGGCACCAGCAGCAGGAAGATCGCGGCGCCGAGCGCAAGGGAAAGGCCGGCCGCCGCCCAGCCGTCGAACAGGCGGGTGGCGAGGCCGATCGCGGCGATGGCGATGGAGACGGTGTCGGGAATGAGGCGCGTCGCGATGTCGCGCGCGGCGGCGAAGCACAGCAGCGGGGTAGCCAGCGCCAGGAAGACAAGGGTTTGGTTCACGGCGCGGTCACCCCAAGGAGAATGTCAACGACTACCGGGACAAGTTGTTGATCATGTCGGTCTGGGTCGAGGCCATTGTTGTGCCGAGCCTGACGAAGGCCGAATTATTTGGGTCCGCCAGAGTCACGACTGCTGCGCCGACGACGATGACGATCCCGACCGCCATGATGGCATATTCCGCAGCGGCCACACCGCGGCGGTCGCGGCCGAGACAAGCAATACGCGAAAGCACCGTCTTCATCGCAATTGCCCCCAGTGGAAGGCCCATCCGGCGAGTAGAGGCCGGTACGGCATTTTGCCTGTACGAACTGCGCACCGATCCTGCAACTATGAAGGTCGATGCTGCCCTCGGTCTCCCTCGCAGTCGCCAGGGCGCCCGGGAAGCGTGCGATAGCATGACCAACCATGGGGCATGCCATCGGCCGTCGGGGTGTCGCGCCGACCAACCTGGAAGGCGCCGTCGGCGGATGGCCGCAGGGACCATCCGCCGAGCAGCCGCTTGATCAGCGAGCGGCCGTCGTGACGCTGGCCTGCTGCGTGCTGATCTGGACGCCGATATTGGAGAAGGCGCCGGTCAGCTGCGGCGCGAAGAGCGTGACAGCCGAACCCACGATGATGACCACGCCCACCGCGAGGATGGCGTATTCGGCGGCGGTCACGCCCTTGCGGTCGGAAGCGGCGCTGCGGATGGAAGCCAGGAACTTGCGAATCATGTCGATCCCCTTCGGTTAATCTCGATAACGAGCCGAGCCGTAAAGCCCCACCGCACCCGCTCGCTGGGTTTTCACGGTCGAGCCACGAAGCGGACCCCCTGCCATGCAGCCGGACCACCGCGTCGAGGGAACAAAAACACGGTCATTAACGCTTCGTCAATAACAAAAATTAGGACAATGTCTTTTTTTCGACAATTCACAACGCTGCTGGGGCGCCCTCCGCCCTTCAAATCGATGATTCTCCTAGATTTATGGATGGTTGTGGTCAACGAGCCGCCACAAACGCGCCGGCATCACAAAATGTTGATGGTCCTCGCTCCCGAAATATCTCCTTGTCCAAAAATTTTGTCGTCGATCAAAGATGACAGCGCGCCTGATGCACACTAATTTAACTCATTAGACGCGTCCGCCTCAGCCATCGAACCAGGACCGGTCACATGAACAGCACGCCCGGCACTCCACCAGGTTCCCGTCCCGCTGGACGCCGCCCCCTGGGCCGTCGCGGCGGCGTGGCCGTCGCCTTCGCGATCGGCGCCACGTCGTTGCTCGGCATGGCCGCCATGGCCACGGAAGCCGGCGTCTGGCTCACGGCGCGCCGCAATGCGCAGAACGCTGCCGACGCGGCGGCCGTCGCAGGCGTCTATTCGATGGCGCTGCGCGGGGCGACTGCCACCGGCAGCAATTCCGTCGACAGCGTCGCCCGTGACGTGGTGACGCGCAACGGCTTCACCAATGGCACCGCCAATTCAACGGTCACGGTCGAGATCGGCCGCTGGGCATCGGGTGCCTTCACCACGCCCACGCCGGCCGGCAATTCGCCGAATGCGGTGCGCGTCACGGTCACCCAGCCGCAACGCACGGGGCTGGCACGCCTCATCAGTTCGGCCACGCCGGTCGCCTGGGGCGGTGCGGTCGCCGCCGTTGTGCAGGGCGGGCCGGCCTGCACCCTGACCATTCCGCCGCCGAACCCCAATTCGCAGGTCGCGGGGCGCACGAACATCGCTGGCAGCGCCACGGTGAATGCGCCGGACTGCCTGATGGTCGCCAACGCCACCGGCCGGCGTTCGATCAACATCCAGAACACATCCGCGGCGGAGGCGGCGAGGATCGGCGGGCTTCGCGCCTCGGGCCAGTGCTACAACTGCGCGGACGTGATGGGCGGCAACATGCCAGCGGGCTACAGCTCGGGAGCCACGCCCACGGATGACCCTTATGCCACTAGGTTCAGCGGCACGAACGAGCCTCCGACCAGCTTTCCTGCGTGCAGCGTGCCAACGTACGTCGACGCATTGGGTCGGCCGACCGCCCAGTCCGGCGCAGTAGGGCGAGGGCTGACGCCCGTGAACATCGACAACCCGACCCTCAGCTGCAATCGCGCGAGTGGTGGTGGCCAAGGCAACAACCGAGGGGTGATCAGTATTCCTGCGCAGCAATCGAGTGGCAATAACAATAACAATAACAACAATCCTGCGGACTCGAGGTTAATTTTAAGACCTGGCACCTATTACTTCCGCGATACTGACCTGGTCATTGGGTCAGGCGGCTCGGTGCAGTGCGTCGGCTGCGAGATCGGCCGCGCTGGCGTCACGCTGGTTTTCACCGGCAGTACCCCAGACAACGTCGGGACCGTTCGCATGACTTCGGGTGCGGTGTTCAACCTCAATGCCCCAGGCGAAGGCCGAGCTACACCGTCGGTGTACGAAGGGATCGTCATCTACCGTGACGACTTCGGCAGTTCAACACAACGGGAAGCCGACCGGATTATGATCACCGGGAATGGGAGTAGCACAATCTTCGGCGCCATCTATGCGCCCACCGCGCATGTCGAACTCGTAGGCACCGGCACGATGAACCAGACGCCGACCGCCAGTGGCGGATGCCTCGCGGTGGTCTCCGGCGAGATTACGTATTCCGGCAATACGACCACCAACATCAATGCCTGCGAGTCCAACGGCACGAAGGTCACGCGCATCTCGTACGTGAGCCTGGTGCAGTAATGGGAAGGAGAGGCCACCGCCGGCGGGACAGCGGCGCCTCCGCGCTTGAATTCGCGCTCGTCTCGCCGTTGCTGATATTCGTCATGCTGGCCGTGGCCGATTTCGGCAACGCGCTGCAGCAGTCGATCCGGCTCGAGGCCGCGGTGCGCGCCGGGGCCCAGACGGTGCTCGGCGGCACCTACAACGAGACGAGGATCCGCAACGTCGTCAGCGCCAACCTCACCGATTGGCGACTGACCACCGATACGCCCAGCGGCAACGTCACCCTGACCACTTCGCTCGTGTGCCGGTGCCCCGGCACGAACGGGACCGTCTTCGACTGCACCACGGGCGATCCGGTCGCGACCTGCGGGGCACCCGGGGACTTCAACGAATACGTCTCGATCACCGCCACGCGTCCCTACGCGCGGCTGTTCGTCTTTCCCTCCTCCACGTTGCGCGGCAATGTCGAACTTCGCCTCCGCTAGCCGCCGCGTCCTGCGCGAACGCCGCGGCATCGCCGCGGCGGAGTTCGCGCTGGTCGGCGGCATTTTCTTCGTCATGATGCTCGCAGGCATCGACATCGGCCGATACTACATGGCCGCGCAGGGCCTGCGGAACTTCATGGGGGATGCGGTTCGCTACGGCGTCGTGAACATGTCGGCCGGGCAGTCCATCTCCTGCCGCGACCTCGTCGCTGCCACCGGCCGCGGCGGGGCGGTCGGCGGCATGGTGGCCAGCAGCACCGGGACAGCGGGAGGCGGCACCGCGGGCACCTGCGTCAGGCGCACCGAGACGGCCGCCGGCGGCACGACGACGGTCACGGTGACCGCGGAGATCGACACGAACTTCACCTTCGTCATGAACGTCTTCGGGATCCTCACGCCGCGCATGCGGGACACCACGACGGTGACTTACCAGTTGTAGCGTCTCGCGGAGTGGTTCATGTCGGAGCACCCGTCCGACGAAGGAACTCCGCCATGCGCCTCGGCCAAGGCCAGACCGCCCGCCCCACCACGCGCCTGCGCGCCCTGATCGAGGCCCATCGCCCGCTGGTCGTGCCCGGCTGCTTCAACGCCATGTCCGCGCGCATCCTGGAGGATGCGGGCTTTCCCGCGCTCTACATGTCCGGCTACGGCACCTCGCTGAACCTGCTCGGCCTGCCCGATGCGGGGCTCGCCACCCTCACCGAGATGGCGCTGAACGCGAAGCTGATCGCCTCGGCGGTGAAGGTGCCGCTGATCGCCGATGCCGATACCGGCTTCGGCAACGCCATCAACGTGGTCCGCACGGTCGAGGAATACATCCGCGCCGGTGTGGCCGGCCTGCACCTGGAAGACCAGGTGGCCCCCAAGCGCTGCGGTCATGTCGCGGGCCGAGAGGTGATCGCGCGCGATGAGGCCGTGCTCAAGGTCCGCGCCGCCGCACGCACGCGCGACGCGCTCGACCCGGACTTCGTCGTCATCGCCCGCACCGATGCCCGTGGCGCGCATGGCGGATCGCTGGACGAGGCGATCGACCGTGCCAACGCCTTCCTCGAGGCCGGCGCCGACCTCGCCTTCGTCGAGGGCCCCAAGGACGTGGCCGAGGTCGCGCGCATCGGCGCCGAGGTGAAGGGGCCGGTCTTCTACAACATGACCGGCATCTCGCCGCGCCTGTCGGCCGAGCAGATGGCCGAGCTCGGCATCCGCGTCTGCATCCTGCCGGGTGCGGCGATGCGCGCCACCATCATGGCGATCCACGACTTCGCGCACGCGCTCAAGACGGATGGCCCGATGGCCGAGGCCGCCTACGACGCGCGCTTCAGGCAGCACCCGATGGGCAACCTGCACGGCTTCTCGGGCTTCGACCGCATCCGGGAAATGGAGGCGGAATTCCTGCCCGAGGACGCGGGGCGCAAATACGAGGGCGGGCTGGGCTACGCGCCGAAGGCGGCAGAGTAGAGCTCCGCCGCCGGGTCTTCATGCGCCCCTCATGCGGCGGGCGGGCTGCATCCGCGGCCCTTGCCTTCGCGCCATGCACGATCGCGCCAGCGCCATCTGGTCGTCTCGGCGCGGTCGCACTTCGCGCCCCCGGATCGTGCCGCGCACGATCCGAATGGCGCTGCCATCACCCCACCCGCAGCCCCGTCGCCGCCACGATCCGCCGCGCCGTCTCGCGGTCGCGCCGGATCACGGCGGCGAAGGCGGCGGGATCGGACTCCACCGCATCCGCACCGGCCGCCTCGAGCCGCCGCCGCGCCTCGGGGTCGGCCAGCGCGGCGCGCATAGCCTGCGCCATCCGCTGCATCGCCACCTCCGGCGTGCCGGCGGGCGCAAAGACGCCCGTCCAGGACGACATGTCGTAGCCGGGGAAGGTCTCCGCGATGACAGGGATCTGCGGCAGCGAGGCCTGGCGCTGCCCCGCCGTGCTCGCGATCAGCGTCGCACCGCGCTCCACCGCCGGGCGCAGGCTGGAATAGGAGATGATCCCCGCATCGATGCGCCCCGCCGCGAGTTCCCGCGCGACGTCCGCGCCGCCGCGGAAGGGCACGTGCTCGAGCCGGATGCCGGCGGCCAGTTGCAGCGCCTCGCCCATGAAGTGGCCGATATGCGCGACACCGGGCGTGCCGTAGGTGACCTCGTTCGGCCGGCGCTTCGCCTCGGCGACGAAGCCGGCGAGGTCGGTCGCCGGGAAGCCGGCGCGGATGCCGATGATGTAGGGCTGCGTCGTCACCTGCACGACCGGCACGAAGGCCGCGCCATAGTCGAAGGGCAGGTCGCGGCGGACCTCGGGCAGGGTCGCGAAGGTGGCACCCTCGAACAGCAGGGTGTGGCCGTCGGCGGGCGCGGCATGCACGGCCGCCGCGCCGATCGCACCCGACGCACCGGTGCGGTTGTCGATCAGGAAGGACTGACCGAGGTGTTCCGCGACCCGCGCCTGCAGGATGCGCGCGATGGTATCGGCCACGCCGCCGGCGCTGTAGGGCACCACCAGGCGGACGGGCCGGTCGGGCCAGGCCTGCGCGCGTGCCGCCACCGGCGCCGCCAGCGTGACCAGCCCGAGCAAGCGACGCGTGATGCGCACCATGGCACGAAACCTCCCGTGGCCGCGGGCGCTTGACCGCACCCGTCGCGCGCGGCGTGATGCCGCGCTGCGCCGGACGGTCCCTTGCCCGTGCGCAAGCGTCAAGCACTGCGGGAGAGTCGCGCCATGCCAGCCACCATGTTCGACAAGATCTGGGACCCGCATGTGGTCGCCGATCTCGGCGGCGGCTGGTCGCTGCTGCATTGCGACCGCGTGCTGGTGCACGACCTCTCGGGCGGGCGCGCGCTGCAGGAAGTGGGCGAGGCCGGCTACGACGTGGCGCGCCCCGACCTGGTCTTCGCCACGCCGGACCACGCCGTCTCCTCCGCGCCGGGGCGCACGTCCGAGACCTTCCCGACCGGTGCGCGGCTGCTGGCCGGGCTGCGCAAGCGCGCGGCGGAGACCGGCGTGCGGCTCTTCGACCTCGGCCAGGACGGCAACGGCATCGTGCATGTGATGGGGCCGGAGCTGGGCATCGTGCTGCCCGGCACGGTGCTGGTCTGCGGCGACAGCCACACCTGCACCAATGGCGGCGTCGGCGCGCTCGCCTTCGGCATCGGCGCGTCGGAACTGCGCCATGTGCTGGCCACGCAGACGCTGCCGCAGCGCAAGCCGCGCACGATGCGCATCCGCTTCGAGGGCGCCGCCCCGCCCGGCGTGACGCCCAAGGACATGATCCTGGCCGCGATCGGGCGCTTCGGCGCCGCGGCGGGCACGGGATACGCGGTGGAGTATGCGGGCTCCGCGGTGCGCGCGCTCTCGGTCGAAGGGCGGCTCACGCTGTGCAACCTCTCGATCGAGATGGGCGCCAAGATCGGCATGGTGGCGCCCGACGAGACCACCTTCGCCTGGCTGAAGGGCCGCGACTTCGCGCCGAAGGGTGCGACCTGGGAGGCCGCGCTGGCGGATTGGCGCGCCCTGCCCTCGGATGACGACGCCGTCTTCGACCGCGACCTGCTGATCGACATGCGCGACATCGCCCCGCAGATCACCTGGGGGACCAGTCCCGAGCAGGTGCTGCCCGTCACCGGCCGCATCCCCGACCCCGCCAGCGCGCCGGATGCCGAGAAGCGCGCCGACTGGGAGAAGGCCCTCGCCTATATGGGCCTCACGCCCGGCGCGCCGATCGAAGGCACCAAGGTGGACTGGGTCTTCATCGGATCCTGCACCAATTCGCGCATCGAAGATCTGCGCGCCGCCGCCGCCGTGCTGCGCGGGCGCAAGGTCGCACCGCACGTCACCGCCTGGGTCGTGCCGGGCAGCGAACGCGTGAAGCACGCGGCCGAGGCGGAAGGGCTGCACACCGCCTTCCGCGAGGCCGGCTTCGAATGGCGCGAGCCGGGCTGCGCGCTGTGTGTCGCGGCGAATGGCGAATCCGTCCCGCCCGGCGCGCGCTGCGTCTCCACATCCAACCGGAACTTCGTGGGCCGGCAGGGCACGGGGGCGCGCACGCACCTGGCCTCCCCGGCCATGGCGGCGGCGGCGGCGGTGGCGGGTGCCATCGCCGATGTGCGGTCCTTCGCGGCGTAAGGGGGCGACAGCCATGGACAAGTTCACCACCGTCAGCGGCCCCGCGGCACCGATGCTGGGCGCCAACATCGACACCGATGTCATCATCCCGATCCAGCGGCTGGTGGGCACCGGGCGCACCGGGCTCGGCCCCTATGCCTTCGAGCGGCTGCGCTACAACAAGGATGGATCGGACAACCCGGACTTCGTGCTGAACCGCCCGCAATACCGCGACAGCCCGATCCTGCTCGCGGGGCCCAACTTCGGCTGCGGCTCCTCGCGCGAGGGCGCGGTCTGGGCGCTGATGGGCATGGGCTTCCGCGCCGTCATCGCGCCGTCCTTCGGCGACATCTTCTTCAACAACTGCTTCCAGAACGGGCTGCTGCCGGTGCGCCTGCCGGAGGACGCCATCCGCCGCATCGCGGAGGAGACCGAGGCCGCGCAGGGCGCGCGCCACACGGTGGTCGATCTCGCGCGGCAGGTGGTGGTGACGCCCGAGGGTACCGAGATCCCCTTCAGCGTCGATGCGCGCAAGCGCGACGCGCTGCTGGAAGGGCTCGACGACATCGCGCTCACCCTCAAGCAGAAGGACGCGATCCTGGCCTGGCAGAAGGCCGACCGCGCGAAGCGCGCCTGGGCGTGGGAGAGCGTGGAGCGATGACACCGGAACCCGCGGCCGCACTGCGGCCGACGCTCGACATCGTCGTCCTGCCCGGCGATGGCATCGGCCCGGAGGTCACCGACGAGGCGGTGCGCGTGCTCGACTGGTTCGTTGCCAGGCGCGGCGTACCGCTGCGCATGACCCGCCACCTGTTCGGCTCCGCTGCCTGGGCTGCGGAACGCACGACCATGCCCGAGCGCACCTGGTCCGCCATCATGGCCGCCGACGCGATCCTGTTCGGCGCGACGGGCAGCCTCGACCAGACGCACATTCCGCCCGACGAACGCCGCAAGGGCGCGCTGCTGACCATCCGCCGCGCGCTTGATGTCTTCGCCAACCTCCGCCCGGTGAAGGCGCAGCCCGCGCTGGCGGAAGCCTCGCCCTTCAAGGCGCGCACGGTGGCCGGCGCCGACCTGGTCTTCGTGCGGGAACTCACCGCGGGCGTGTATTTCGGCACGCCGCGCGGCATCGAGACGCAGGCCGACGGCACGCGCCGCGGCGTCAACACGCACAGCTACACCGAGGCCGAGATCGCCCGCGCCGCGCGCTTCGCCTTCGAGCTCGCACGCACGCGCCGCAACCACGTGACCTCCGTGGACAAGGCCAACGTCATGGAGGCCGGGCGGCTGTGGCGCGACGTGGTCACTGCCATCCACGCGTCGGAATTCCCCGACGTCACGCTCGAGCACATGCTGGCCGACAATTGCGCCCTGCAGCTCGGCCGCGCGCCGACGCGATTCGACGTCATCGTCACCGACAACCTGTTCGGCGACCTGCTCTCGGACTGCGCGGGGGCGATCAACGGCAGCCTCGGCATGCTGCCCTCGGCCGCGCTCTCGGCACCGGGGCCTGACGGGCGGCGGCGCGCGCTGTACGAACCGATCCATGGCTCGGCGCCCGACATCGCGGGCAAGGGCATCGCCAACCCGCTCGGCGCCATCCTCTCCGCCGCGATGCTGCTGCGCTGGACGGCGCGGCTGCCGGCCGAGGCCGACCGGCTGGAGGCCGCGGTCGCCGCTGCGCTCGATGCCGGCGCGCGCACCGCCGACATCGCCCTGCCGGGCGAGCGCGTGCTGTCCACCCGCGCCATGGCGGATGCGGTGCTCGCCGCGCTGGAGGCCTCGCTCGCCTGACTCGCCTTCGGCGCCGGTTCCGTCCTAGCCTTCCGCCCAACGAAAACGGGAGGAAGGTTCATGCGACGCATCCTGCTCGCCGCCGCCGCGGCGTTGATCGCGTTCCCCGCCCTCGCGCAGGACCGCACCATACGGGTCATCTCAGGCTTCGCCGCCGGTGGCGCAGGCGACCTGATGGCGCGCCTCATCGCCGAATACGTCCCGCCGTTCATGGGCGCGCGCGGCGTGGTGGAGAACCGCACCGGCGCCAACGGCCTGATCGGCGCCGAGGTGGTCGCGCGCTCCGCCCCCGACGGCATGACCGTGCTGCAATGCCCGATGGGCAGCATGACCATCACGCCGAACCTGCCGGGCGCCGCCCTGCCGATCGATCCGCGCACCGAGATGACAGGCGTGGCGAATGTCGCGCTGTCCACCTATGCGCTGATCGTGGCCGCGCGCGGTCCCTACCAGGACATGCCGGCGCTGCTGGCCGCGGCACGCGCCAGGCCCGGCGCGCTCAACTACGCCTCCGCCGGCGTGGGCTCGGCGCAGCACCTGTCGGTCGAACTGCTCAAGGCGCGCGCGGGGCTCAACATCATCCACGCGCCCTATCGCGGCGCGACACCCGCCGTGGTGGACATCCTGGGCGGGCGGATGGACTTCATGATCACCAACCTCGGCGACGTGATGCGCCAGATCCAGGGCGGCGAGCTGCGCGTGCTGGCAATGGGCGATGATGCGGGCTCGCCGCTATTTCCGGATGTCCGCCCGGTCTCGGCCTTCGTGCCGGGGCTTCAGATGGCCGGCTGGTTCGGCATCTGCGGGCCGCGCGGCATGAGCGAGGAGAGCCTCGCGCGCTGGTCGGACGCGACGCGCCGCGCGCTCGAGAACCCGACCTTCCGCGAGCGCCTGCTGGCGAACGGCCTGACCCCGATGTTCGAGGACACCCGCACCTTCAATGCCCGCATCGCCGCCGACCTGCAGTCCTGGGGCGAGGTGATCCGCGCCGCCGGCGTACGCGGGGACTGACGTGCCGCGCCTCGCGGCCTTCACCAAGAACGGGGTCAACCCGAACTACCAGGCCTTCCTGCGCGGCGTGGAGCGCGCCGCCGCGGTGGAAGGTGCGACCGCCACGCACCATTTCCCCCGCACGCCTGACAACCCGGCGCAGCAGATCGCGCTGCTGCGCGCGGTGGTGGCCGAACGCCCCGACGCCATCATCTTCGCCCCTGCCGACGACGCGCTACTGGCCGAACCGGTCGCGGCGGCCATCGCGCAGGGCATCCCCTTCATCGGCTTCGTCAACCGCATGGCCGGCGACTTCGTCACCTTCATCGGCGCCGACGACGTCGCAATGGGCCGCGCCATCGTCGGCCTGATGGCGGATGCGCTGGGCGGGACGGGCGATGTCGTGCTTGTCGAAGGCCCCGACAGCGCGCCCACCAGCCGCGACCGCAGCCGCGGCTTCCGCGAGGCGCTGGCGCAGCACCCGCGCATCCGCCTGCTCGGCACCGCCCCGGGGCGCTACCTGCGCGCGCCAGGCCGCGCGGCGATGGAATCGCTGCTCGCGCAGCACCAGCGCATCGACGGCGTGATCTGCACCAACGACCTGATGGCGCTGGGCGCGCTCGACGCGCTCGACGCCGCCGGGCGCCGCGCGCTGGTGGTCGGCAACAACGGCACCATCGAGGCGGCGGAGCAGATCGCCACGGGCCGCCTTCTCGCGAGCATGGACTATGACGGGCAGCGCATGGGTGCCGCCGCCGCCATGGCCGCGCTGCGCCACCTGCGCGGCGAGGCGGTCCCGCGCGAGATCCTGCTGCCCGCCGTGCCGATCACCCGCGCCAACCACGCCGCCTGGCTGGTGCCGGTCGAGGACCGCCCCCTGCCCCGCTGGAACGACATCGTCCCTGCACCGCCGGAGTGACACCCATGCCCATCACCCGCCGCGCCGCCACCGCCGCCATCGCCGGCGCCTTCGCCTTGCCCGCGCGGGCGCAGGCGACCTGGCCGACGCGCCCGATGCGCCTGATCAGCCCCTTCGCCCCCGGCGGCCCGCAGGACGTGCCGGCGCGCTACTTCGTGGACTACCTGACGCCGCGGCTCGGCCAGCCGGTGGTCTATGACAGCCGCGCCGGCGCGGGCGGCCAGGTCGGCATGCAGCATGTCGCGACCGCGACGGATGGCCACACCTTCCTGATCACGTCCAACTCCATCGCCACGCTGCCCGCGCTGCGCCGCGAGCTCGGCTTCGATCCCTTCACCGACCTGCTGCCGGTGACGATGGTGACCGAGGCGCCGCTGGTCTATTGCGTGCGCGCGAACGGCCCGGCCGACCTCGCGGCCTATATCGCGCGCGCCAAGGAAGCGCCGGGGCGTGTCTCGGTCGGCAGTTCGGGCGTCGGCTCGGCGACGCACCTCGCCTCCGCCTTCCTGATGCAGAAGGCCGGCATCGAGCTGCTGCACGTGCCCTATCGCGGCGCCGGGCTGATCATGACCGCGCTGCTGGGCGGGGAGATCGACACCTTCGTGGGCGACCTCTCGCTGGCGCTGGAACACATCCGTGCGGGCACCATCCGCCCGATCGGCGTGACCACCACCGGGCGCGCGCCGTCGCTGCCCGATACGCCTGCTATCGGCGAAGTCGTCGCCGGCTATGCCGTGCCCTTCTGGTTCGGGCTGTTCGCAGCGAGGCAGACCGCGCCGGAGGCAATCGCGCGCATGAATGCGGAACTGGCACCGCTGGCCGCACCGGACAGCGAACTGGCGCGCCGCATGGCGGAACGCGGCTCGAAGCTGCTGCTCGATGGGCCGGCACCACTGGCGGTGCGGCTGCGCAGCGAGGTCGCGCAATGGCGCGAGGTCGTGCAGGCGGCGGGGATCACGCCGGAATAGCCTCCACCCCCGCGTTAGAAGCCGACCATGAGGCCGAGGCTGGAGAAGACCGAGTAGCGCCCGCTGCCATCCGTCGGCAGCGTGCCGCCGAACGCGCCGACCATCTGCATGCGTGGCGAGATGGCCCAAGCGCCACCGACGGCACCCTCCATCCAGGCCCGCTCCGCCACGGGGAGCCCGCGCAGGTCGAAGGGAAAGAGATCCACGAAACTGCCCGATACGGCCGAACCGTCTCCCGACAGCCGACGATTGTAGCCCAGGTTGCCCCAGACCCGGCTCCCATCGCCGAAGCGATACTCAACCTCGACGCCCAACCCCCCAGCAGTCCCGGCTTGGCGCTGGGTGTCGAAGCGCGCGGGGAAGGCACCGCTCCCAGCGCCTTCCTCATAGGCGCCGAGCCGCGTCGAGACGGCATGGAAGCCGAGGAAGGGCGAGACCGTCGCAGATGCACCCAACGGTATCCCCCAGGCGCCGCGCAGGCTGGCCGCCAGCGCCTGGCCACCAGTCTTGCCCCGGCCGACCGTCTGCGTGCTGGTGCCATCCGAATAGCGGCGCCGGATCGTCGCCCATAACTGATCGTATCCGAGCGCCGTGCTGAGCCGCGGGCCGCTTGCAGTGTCGCCGACCAGCGAGAAGACCCGCGCGCCCGCCGCGTCCACCGTGCTGCGCATGGCCGGCATGCCGCCTTGGCTGTTCTGTACGGTGGTGCTGACCACGAAGCCCGCGCGCGCTGCCGCGCCCACGCGCATGATCACGCCGGCGGCGCCACCGAAGGCGGTGCCCTATTCGTCGGGCGGGTCCCAGCCGCCACCGCGCGCCTGGACAAAGCCGGCGAAGGGATGCTCGGCAGACAGTGTGCCGCCGTAGTGCTCCGCGAGCAGCAGCGCCTCACGCTGAGCGGACCAGACCAGACGCTCAGCGGTCGCAGCCGCGGAAGGGATCTGCCCGAGGCTGCCAAGCAAGGCTTCGGGCGTGGTGAAGCCGGCCGCTCCGGTACCGCTACGCGGGTCCGGCAGGCGGACGATCCAGGAGGTGAAGCGCTCGCGTTCGAGATCTTCCGTGTAGCCGACGATTATGTTGGTACCGCCCGCGCCGGTGGTCGTCACGCCGGTCGCGACGCCGAGCGTCGTCGCACCCAGGTTCACCCCAGCGCCCCGCAGCAGCGCGGCGATGGACTGCATCCCGGCCACTTCGGACCAGCGAAAAGCCTCGCCGACGCGGGCGGGGTTGCCCGGCCGGGCCGGGCCGGGGCCAGGTCCTCGGACCAGTCTGACCAGACCGCTTGTCCCGACGACGATCGCCCCGTCCGGGGAGATCGCGATGGCCTCGGAGAAGGGAGAAGGGTCTGGACCCACCGGCGTGCAGTAGATGCACCAGATCCGCGGCGGGGCGATGGTCAGGAAGCCAAGCGGCCGCATGACCCCATCCGGTGACCGCACGAAGGCCTGCGTCGCGTAGCGAGCCTGATCGTACCACGTGCCTGCGATGACGGATCCATCGAAAGAAACGGCCGCGGGCAGCGCCTCCCGCCACACCGGACCAAGTGGTGCGCCGAGGCTGCGCATGCCTTCGGCGGCACTCCAGAGGAAGCCCTCGCCGCCGCTCTGCCCGACGATGACCCGACCATTGCCCGAGATGGCCAGTGCTTCGGAGGAGCCGGTCCCGGCAGAGAGCCAAGGACCAGGAACCCTTCGGCTTCGGTCCAGCGAAAGGCATTGGAGGATTCGAGCGCCGTCGTGAAAGGCGGTGGGGGGAAAACCAGGGCGCCGACCACGACTGTCCCGTCTGCGGAGACGCCCTGCGCCCGTGCCGACACAGACCCAGCAACGACGAGCCGGCGAATACCGTCGGCCGCAGTCCAGACAAAGGGCTCGTCTATCTGGAACTTCTGGCCGACGGTGCGTTGTGTGCCCACGATCACGCCGCCATCGCGAGAGATGCCGCCGACCGTTTGGCTGTAGACGGTCCCGCTAGATGTTTGGTCCCGGGCTTTGGTGGTGCAGTCTTCTCCCTGGCATGGAGGGATGCGCTATGGGGCAGGTTCTTCACGGCTGCGCCCGCACGACAGAGGCGGTCCGTCGCGCGATCCAGCATAGTCAAGCGAGCCTGAGGGACCTG
>NZ_JACADR010000389.1 GCF_016106005.1 Roseomonas rosulenta | reverse complement strand
CTCGGCCAAGCCCCCGGCGGCCGCGCCATGATCCTCGGCATGCTGTTCCTGCTGGGGGCCGTGGCGCTCGTGGTCCTGGCCTGGCGCGGGCTGCGCCGGGCCGGCGGCGACGAATGGGTGCGCGCGACCGGCACGCGCATTGTCATCGAGGTGCCGCCAGGGCAGCAGGCGCCGCGGCTGCGGCTGGAGAGCGACGGCGCGGTGACGTTCGGCCCGGTCGCCGCGGAATGGGCGCCCCGGCCGGCGCTGTCCCAGGCACTGGGCAATGCCGAGGCCACGCCCGGGCGGGCCGGCGGGGCGGCGGCGACTGGCAGCTGGCGCGTGGTCGCCATGCTCGACCTCGCTGCGCCGGAGACCTTCGGCACCGGCGATGCGGCGCTCGAGCGGCGGCTGGCCGAGAGTCTCGGCGGGTCGGCCATGTTGCTGGAACGCGTGGGCGGCGGCGCGGCGCCGATGCTGCTGCACGGCATCGCCAGCCATACCGATGGCAGCATCGGCGGCATCGCGCTGACCGCTGCGCGCTTCGGCGAACTCGCCGCGCGCATCGGCAATCCCGAGGCCCTGGCGGTGGAGGTGCTGCGCCGGCGCGTGCAGCGCACCGGCTGGGGCGGGGAGCGCGCGAAGCGCCGCCGGGCCGGTTGACCCAGGCGCGGCACCCGGGGCCGTCCTACGGGACGTTCAGGACGGCCATCGACGGCGCGGTGTGACTTCCCGCGCCGGCCTGCGCCCCCCAGCCACCCCGTCAGGATGGTGGCGGTGCGGGCGCGGGTCGCGGCCGGCGGTCTCGAAGCGGTCGCTCAGCCCAGGGTGAAGGCCTCGTTGATCGCGCTCTTCACCCCGCCGCCCATCTGTGGCCCGCCGCCGGCGACATAGACCGCGTCGCCGATCACCACCGCGCCCATGCCGTGCCGCGGCGTGAGCATCGGCGCATAGGCCTCCCACGCATTGGTCGCGGGGTTGAAGGCCTCGTTCTGGCCATAGACGCGGTTGGTGCCCTCGCCGCCCATGCAGAAGATGCGGTCGCGGTACCACACGCAGCCCTGGCCCGAGCGCGCGGTCGGGATCGGCGTGCGGAAGGTCCAGTCATCGGTGCGCGGGTCGTAGGAGTGGTGCAGGTTCGAATTGGTGTGGAAGGTGTCGACGCGCCCGCCGATGACGTGCATGACGCCGGCCACCACCACGATCCCGGTGTGGTCGCGCCCGAGCGGCATGGGCTGGCGCCGCGCATAGGTGTCGGTCTGCGGGTCGTAGACCAGGTGCCAGTCGATCGAGCGCCGGTTGTCCGACCCGATCGCCCCGCCGATGATGTGGATCTTCCCCTCGAGCGCGATGCAGGCCATCGCGCCGCAGGCCTCGGGCAGGCGGCGCAGCGTGTGCCAGCGGGTGCCGTCGAAGGCGAACGCGCCGTCATGCGGCGTGCGGTTCTGCTCGAGGAAGCCGCCGAAGGCGTAGATGCGATCGCCCAGCGTGGCCACGCCGACATGGTTGGCGCCGCGCGGCAGCTGCGGCAGTTCCTCCCAGCGGTCGGTGCGCGGATCGTAGGCATGGTGGTAGGGCCGGTCGACGCGCTGTTCCGCATAGCCGCCGATCAGGTGCATGCGGCCGCGGTATTCCACCGCCCAGGCCATCTCGGTGCGCGGGATGGGCAGCGGTGACAGCGCCCGCCAGGCGCCCTGCTGCGCGGCGCGCGGCGCAGGGCTGTCGGTGACCGCATGGGCGTGGTGGAGGTCGGGCAGGTCGATGCGCCCGGGCTGGTTCAGCCTCTCGAACTGGCCGCCGTGATGGGCGTGCGGATTGCCCTGCGCCAGGGCGGATGAGGCGGCCAGCCCGAAGCCCCCGGCCAGCAGCGCGCGTCGGTTCGGCGACATCCCGTTCTCTCCACGATGGTTCCCGGCAGCCTCGCGGCCTTCTCGCGCAGGAATGTCAGGCAACGCCGGCAAGCCGCAAGCCCCTCAGGAAATGGTCGATGTCGCGCCGCCGCACATAGGGTGCGGCGCGGCGGAACCGCTGCAGCGTGAAGCCCGGGTCGATCTCGAGCAGTGCGCGGACCGCCGGGCGCGCCTCGGCATCGCGGCCGAGATGACCCAGGGCTGCGATGCGCGCGCGCAGCGCCGCGGTGAAGCGCGGCTGCATCTGGAGCACGGCGCGCGCCATCTCGGCCGCCGCCTCGAAATTGCCGAGCAGCATCTCGACGGTGGAGAGCCCGGCCTCGGTGAAGAAGGCGTGCGGGTTGCGCGGCAGCAGCTGCAGCGCGCGCAGCAGGTGCCGCCGCCCGGTCTCGAGCTCCCCCGAATACGCATGCGCCATGCCCGAGAAGGTCCAGGCCGCCGGCAGCGACGGGTTGATCGCGAGCGCCTGGCGGCACAGCGACAGCGCCTCGGGCACCTGGTGGTGCAGGAAGCCGCGCGCATGCCCCGCGATGGCAAGCCCCCGCGCATCCTTGGGGTCGAGCAGCACCGCCTGCTCGGCCGCCGCCGCGGCCGCGGCCAGCACCTCGCGCTCCTGCACCGCCCAGCCCTGGCCGACCAGCAGGATGTTCCAGTAGGCCAGCCAGGCATGGCCGGTGGCGAGGCGCGGGTCACGCTTCACCGCCATGCCCAGGATCTTGCCCGCGCGCAGGAAGGCGTCGCGCTCGAGGCGATAGATGTCGGGCAGCACGCGCAGGACCATCTCCTGCGCGCTCGCCTCGCCAAGCGGCACCTGCGCGGCGCGCTCGGCCTCGAGCAGCAGCAGCTCGTGCTCGAGCCGCGCGCAGGCGAGTGCGGCGACCTCCTCGGCGAAGGCGGCCGGGCGGGCAGGGTCGGGCCCGGCGGCGAGCGACCACAGCACCGCCCCGCCGCCGGCCGCGTCGATGAACCGCAGCACCGCCTGGGGCTGGTTTTCGGACAAATGGATGTTCCCGGTCAGCAGGTAGTCCGCCGCGGGCGTCGGCCTCCCCGGAACCTCGACCACCACGGCGACCGAGCGCAGCGCCGCAAGTGCGGCCAGCACCGCGTCGTTCACCGCGGCGTCGAGATGCCCGATGCGCGGCCCGGCGAGGTTGCGCACCGGCACGACCAGCACCGAGGGGCGCCGCGCCGAGGGCGCGCCGCGCTCGGGCGCGCGGGGTTCGGGCGCGCCGGGCGGGGC
>NZ_JACADR010000388.1 GCF_016106005.1 Roseomonas rosulenta | reverse complement strand
TCTCGCGCACCAGCGACTGCCGGATCTTCCAGGAGAAGACCATCCCCGACATCATCATGGAGGTGCTGCAGCTCCACGGTGTCACCAGCGTCGAGAAGAAGCTGCTCGGGACCTATCAGCCCCGCGAATACGTCGTGCAGTACCGCGAGAGCGCGCTCGACTTCATCCAGCGCCTGATGGAGCAGGAAGGCATCTTCTACTGGCACGAGCACTCGGAGGACGACCACAAGCTGGTGCTCGCCGACAGCAACGTCTCGGCCCCGACCATCCCGCTCGGCGAGGTCAGCTACCTCGGCGAGGACCCGCGCAGCTCGGTGATGAGCCTCGACGAGGAGATCGTCGTGCGCTCGGGCAAGTGGACGCTGCGCGACTTCAACTTCGAGACGCCCTCGCTCTCGCTCGAGGCGACGCAGCCGACCACCATCAACGTCGCCGAGATGAAGAAGCGCGAGCGCTTCGACTACCCGGGCATCTATCTTCAGACCAGCGCGGGCACCGACGTGGCCAAGCACCGCATCGAGAGCGAGGAGACCTTCCACCTGGTCCGCCGCGGCGACAGCGGGGTTGCCGAATTCGTCGCCGGCGCGCGCGTGACGATCACCGGCACGCCCAACCCCGAGGTGCTGCTGACCGAGGTGCGCCACCGCGCGCAGGACTACAGCCACTGGACCGACCAGGACTGGGCTGCGAGCGAGCGCAACCGCGGCATCGGCCGGCGCCGTCGCGACGACCTGGCCCAGCAGCGCGAGCCCTTCTACGGCAACGAGTTCGTCTGCATTCCGCAGAACGTGAAGTACCGCCCCGAGCGTGTCACGCCGCGCCCCTTCGTGCAGGGCCCGCAGACCGCGATCGTCACCGGCCTGCGCGGCGAGGAGATCCACACCGACAAGTACGGACGCGTGAAGGTGCAGTTCCACTGGGACCGGCTTGGCCAGAAGAACGAGAATTCCTCGTGCTGGATCCGCGTCTCGCAGGGGATCGCGGGCAAGGGCTGGGGCCAGATGCACATCCCGCGCATCGGGCAGGAGGTGATCGTCGACTTCCTTGAGGGTGATCCCGACCGGCCGATCGTCACCGGGCGCGTCTACAACGCCGAGAACACCGTCCCCTACGACCTGCCGGCCAACAAGACGCAGTCCGGCATCAAGACCAATTCGTCCATGGGCGGCGGCGGTTCGAACGAGATCAGACTGGAGGACAAGAAAGGCGCCGAGCAGATCTACGTCCACGCCCAGTTCAACCTCGACACCGTGGTCGAGAACAACGAGACGCGACACGTCAAGGTGGACCGCACCACCAACATCGACGCCAATGAAACCGAGACCGTAAAGGGTAACCGCACCCGTACGGTCAACGGCAACGAGAGCGTCACCGTCGACGGCAACCGCAGCCAGAGTGTGAAGGGCAACGAGACCTACGAGGTCACCGGCAATCGCACCTACGACGTGAGCGGCAAGGAGACGATCAGCGTGGTGGGCGACCAGAAGGTCACGGTCAACGCCAAGCAGGACGTGGTGGTGACCGCGGACGCCACGCTCGACACTTCGGCCAACCGCAAGGTGACGGCGGCGGCGAAGTACGAGCTATCGGCCGCCAATGTCGAGGTGACTGCGACAGGGTCGGTCAAGATCACCGTCGGCGCCTCCTCGATCGAGATGACCCCGGCCGCGATCACCATCAGCTCGGGCGCCTCCTCGGTGAAGCTCGATGCTATGGGCGTGTCGGTGATGGGGCCGAAGATCTCGCTGAATGGCTGAGGCGCGACCCGTATGCGACGGGGGAGCGCCATGACGCTGAACGCCGTCGAGCGGCGGCTGATGGACATCCGTGTCGCCTGGGAACGCTTCACCGCCGACGCCGCGCGCCGCGCGCTGGTGTGGAGCCTGCCGGCCTCCTCCGGGCGGCTCGCGGAATGCTTCTTCGAGGCGCAGAAGCTCGAGGTCCCGTATTCGACGCGCGACCTGTGCATCGTGTTCAAGGAGCCCTTCGAGCATTCGATCCAGTATTCCCGCGCGCTGCAGGCCGCGCTCGCGGGCATGTACGAAGCCAGCCGCGAGGACATCGCCGCCGAGGGCATCCCGGCCGACTGGCGCCCGCCGGCCGGGCCGCTGCCGGCCTCGGCCTACGGCGTGGTGCAGGCGCTGCGGTCCTTTGGCGCGAGCCACCATCAGCATTTCGGCCACCTGGCCGCGGTGCTGATGCCCACCGAGGTCTCCTCGGACGCCGCCTTCGCGGGCTGGCTGCGCCGCGCGCTCGATGCCGCGCCGCCGGAGCGACTGCGCATCGCGGCGCTCGATCCGGCCGAGGCGCCGCGCCTCGCCCCGCTCGCCGCCGACCCGCGCGTGCTGCACGAGACGCTCGCACTCGACATCATGGCGGTCGCGCAGGAGACCTTCGCGCAGGAACGCCCGCCCGGCCCCGCCGGCACCTTCCGCGACCTGATGACCGCTCTGGTCGTATTGTCCGAACGCGGCAGCCCGGCCGAGGTGCGCGCAAAGGCCGCGCAGGCCTATGCCTTCGCCGGCGCGCAGGGCTGGTCGGACCAGCAATCCGCGGTGGCGGCGGTGGTCGGCGGCGCGCAGATGCGCCACGGCCAGCACGACACGGCGGTGGAATCCTACCGCTTCGCCGACGCTGCGGCAGTCCGCGCGACCGAGGCCGGCAATCCGGCCGGCCCGCGGCTGCGCATCCAGTCCCGCTTCGGCGAGGCGGGCGCGCATTTCGCCGCCGCGCGCCCCGCCGAGGCCGCCGCCTGTTACGACGAGGCCGCTGCGATGGCGCTCGCGCTCGCGCCACCCGACCTGGTGCTGGCGATTGAGGCGGTGCGCATGGCGGCCTTCTGCCACGCCCGCATGGAGGACCGCGCCGGCGCCATCGCGCGCGGGCGGCGTGCGCTGGACCTGGGCGCGCGTCTGCGGGCAGATGCGCGCAACCTGACCAGCCTGCCGATCGCGGCCTCCGACCTGCTGCGCGTGATCGACCCGCAGCGCAGCGCGCGCATCGAAGCGCTGCGCGCCAGCGGCGAAGCGGGTTCCGAGGCCGCGCTGGCGCAGGCGGAGGCACAGGCCGCGGCGCTCGAGCGCGTGGCGCAGCCCGACCCCTTCGAGGCGGTGGAGTGCGGCCTGGCCGCCGCCGACGCCGCCGCCTGGCAGCAG
>NZ_JACADR010000387.1 GCF_016106005.1 Roseomonas rosulenta | reverse complement strand
TCGTCGCGCTGGTCGTCGCCGCGGCGAGCCTCGCGCTCCTGCTGGCCAGGGGGCCGGGCAGCGCGCCGCTGGCGCTGGCGCGGGTCGATGCCGTCTCGGCGGCGATGCTGCTGCTGGTCGCCTTCGTCGGCTGGGTGGTGGTGCGCTACGCCGCGACCTACCTGGACGGGGAGGCGCGGCAGGGGGAGTTCACCGGCTGGCTCTGCCTGACGCTCGCCGCGGCGCTGCTGCTGGTGCAGGCGGGCAACCTGGTCGTCCTCGTGCTCGCCTGGGTCGGCGCGGGGCTCGGGCTGCAGCGCCTGCTGCTGTTCTATCCGGAGCGGCCCGCAGCCCGGCGCGCGGCGCGCAAGAAGGCGATCTTCGCGCGCGCCGGCGACATCGCGCTCGCCGCCGCGGCGCTGCTGCTGGCCTTCGGCTTCGGCACCTTGGATATCCGCGCGATCCTCGAGGCCGCGCGCGCCGGCCAGGCGCCCGGCGCCGCGGCCGGTGCCGCAGCGCTGCTCGCCCTTGCCGCGCTGCTGAAGTCCGCGCAGTTCCCCACACATGGCTGGCTGACCGAAGTGATGGAGACGCCGACGCCGGTCTCCGCCCTGCTGCATGCCGGGCTGATCAATGCCGGCGGCTTCCTGCTGATCCGCTTCGCCGACGTGATGCTGGCCGCGCCCGGCGTGCTCGCGGCGCTGGCGATGATCGGCGGCTTCACCGCGCTGTTCGCGGGGCTGGTGATGCTGACGCAGCCGGCGGTCAAGACGGCGCTCGCCTGGTCCACCATCGCGCAGATGGGCTTCATGATCCTGCAATGCGGCCTGGCGCTGTTCCCGCTCGCGCTGCTGCACATCCTCGCCCACTCGCTCTACAAGGCGCATGCCTTCCTCGCCTCCGGCGGCGCGGTGGCGAAGGTGGCGGCGATCCCGCGCCCCGGCCCCGTGGCGGTGCCGGGCGGGCGGGCGGTCGCGCGGGCCTTCCTCGCGGCGCTCGCGCTCTATGCGCTGATCGGGGCGGCCTTCGGCTTCGAGGGCAAGTCGCCGCAGGCGATCGCGCTCGGCGCCATCCTGGTGCTCGGCGTAGCCTACCTGCTGGCGCAGGGCTTCGCCGACGCGGCGCCGGGGCCGCTCACGCTGCGCACCTCGATCGCCGCCGCCGCGGCAGCGGTGGGCTACTTCGCTCTGCAGCGCGCCGCCGAGGCGCTCACCGCGGGCGTCCTGCCCGCGGCACCGTCGCCAGGCGCGCTGGAATGGGTGCTGATCGTGCTCGCGGTCCTGGGCTTCGGCCTGACCGCCTTCGCGCAGGCGACCTTCCCGCTCTGGGCGCAGCATCCGGCCGCGGCAGGGCTGCGCGTGCACTTGGCCAATGGCCTGTATGTCAACGCCCTGACCGACCGCCTCCTGCGGGGCTGGTCGCTGCGCAATGCCGCCTGAGAGGAGGCCGATGATGCCCTTCGACACCCACCAGGCCATCGCAGCCGCCCCAGCCCTCGCCGCCGCGCTGGAGCAGGCGCAGCGCGCCATCCCGCCGGCCTGGCCGCTGGCCGCGACGGTCGCGGTCAATCCCTTCCTCGGCCAGGCGGAGGAGGACCTCGCCACCGCCGCGGCGCGGCTGCGGCGCGTCGGTGGCCTGCGCGCCACCATGCCGCGGGCCTGGTATGCGGAACGCATCGCCGCCGGCGGGATCACCGAGGAGGACCTCGCCGCCGCGCTGGCCGCCGCGCCCGAGGCAGATCGCCCAAGGGACGTCGCAGCGCTGCGGGAAGCGCTGGCCGCGCCCGCCGCGCTGCCCCAGGCCCTGCCCACCATCGCCGACCTGGTTGCGGAAGCCACGGGCACCGACTGGCCCGGCATCATTGCCGAGCGCATCGGCGCCTTCGCCGGCGGCTGGTTCGATGCGGGCCAGGCGCTGTGGCCGGTGCCGCGGCGCGGCTCGCTCTACGCCTCCTGGCGGGCGACGGCGCTGCGCGACCTCACGCCCGAGATCCTGGGCCTGCCCGGCTTCTGCGCCCATGTCGCCGCCGCGCCGCAGGAGGCCGAAGCCGCGACGGGCCGGGCGCTCGATGCGCTCGGCGTGCCGGAGGCCGCGCTGGGGACGCTGCTGCATCGGCTGCTGATGACGCTCGGCGGCTGGGCGCAGCTCGCACGGCAGCGCGGCTTCGAGGCGGAACTCGCCGGCGGGACCGACGGCACGCTCACCGGGCTGCTTGCCGTGCGGCTCGTCTGGGAGGAGGCGCTTCATGCCCGCCACGCGCCGCAGATCGAGGCGCGGTGGCGGGAGGTGCTCGCCGCGCATGCCGAGCCGGTGCGCCCCTCAGCCGAGGACGCGATCGACGCCATCCTTCAGGCCGCGGTGGAACATGCGGCGCAGCGGGAGATCCTGGCCTCGGTCGTGCCCACGTCTGCGGCGGCGCCCGCGCGCCCCGCGCTGCAGGCTGCCTTCTGCATCGACGTGCGGTCCGAGGTGTTGCGCCGCGCGCTGGAATCCCTGGACCCGGGCATCCGTACCCAGGGCTTCGCGGGCTTCTTCGGCCTGCCGGTGGCGCACCGGCCCTTCGCCTCGGACGTGGTCGAGAACCGGCTGCCGGTGCTGCTGCGCCCGGGGCTGAGAAGCTGCGACGCGGTGCCGGGCGACGCGGCGGCGGAGCGCGCGCGCATCGCCGCACGGGCGAAGCGCGCCTGGGGCCGGTTCAGCCAGGCGGCCGTCTCCTCCTTCGCCTTCGTGGAATCGGCGGGGCTGCTGCATGGCTTGACGCTGCTGCGGGACTCCTTCGGCCTCGGCCGCGCCGGGCGCGGCGGGACCACGCCGCGCTTCGAGCCGAGCCTGCCCATCGAGACGCGCATCGCGACGGCCGAGGCGGTGCTGCGCGCCATGTCGCTGACCGAGGGATTCGCTCCTCTGGTGCTGTTGCTTGGCCACGGCGCGCGCGTGGCGAACAACCCGCATGCGAGCGCGCTGCAATGCGGTGCCTGCGGCGGTCACCAGGGCGATGTCAGCGCAAGGCTGCTCGCCGCGTTGCTGAACGAGCCTGAGGTTCGTCAGGGCCTCGCGGCGCGCGGCATCGCCATTCCGGAGGACACGCTGTTCCTCGCTGGCCTGCACGACACCACGAGCGACGAGGTGGCCATCTTCGCCGGCGACGCGGGGTCCGCGCGGCATCAGGCGTCGCTGCGGCAGGCGAAGGCGTGGCTCGGCCGTGCCGCGGCGCTGGCGCGCGCGGAACGGGCGCTACGCCT
>NZ_JACADR010000386.1 GCF_016106005.1 Roseomonas rosulenta | reverse complement strand
GGCCGCGGAGGTCGAGGCGCTGCGCCCGCGCGTCACGGGCCGCGCGGGCGACCTGGCCTTCGACGATTTCCGCGACGCCGACGACGTCTTCGCCGCCATGATCGAGGTGCACACCGCGGGCGGCGAGTACATGTGGGTGCCGACCGAACGGCTCCGCGCGCTGTCCTTCGATGCGCCCAAGCGCCCGCGCGACCTGTACTGGCGCCGCTGCACCATCGAGATGAAGGACGGCCAGGAGGGCGTGGTCTACATCCCGGTGGTCTACCCCTGGACCGCCAAGGACATGCCGAACCCGCTGCGGCTCGGGCGCGGCACCGAATGGCAGGAGGACGGCACGCTGGTGCGCGGCCTGGGCGGGCGCGAATTCCTGGTGGGCGAGGAGGCGAAGACGCTCGCCGAGCTCGACGAGCTGATGTTTGATTGAGATGCCCTCAGACGGCGGGCGCCGGCCATCCGGCCGGCTTGCCTTCGCGCCATGCGCGGCCGCTCCGGCGGCTACGGGCCGGTCGGGCGCGGTCGCGCTCTGCGCACCCGGATCGCGCATCGACGCGATCCGCCTGGACCGGCAACCGGCCGTTGCGCCCGATCGTGCAGGGCAGCGCGCGCCGCTGCACGTCGTGCGCGTGGCGCGTCAAAGCCGATCGACGGAACACGGCGCGCCGCCTCCAATCCCATCGGATCGCGCCTCTCGCGATCCGGGAGCGCGCAGCGTGACCGCGCCAGACCGACAGCCGCGCGAGGTGCACCCGTGCAAGGCGCGCAAGCGAAGCCGGCGCATGCCGGCGCCCGCCGTCTAAGGGCCTAGAAGAATGTCCGACACCCGCTCGAGCCCGCGCATCCGCCTTCCGCTGCTCGACCGGCTGCTCGATGCCGACCCCGACAGCCCGCGCGACCCGCCGCTGTCGCAGTCGCTGGCGGTCGAGCAGCTGCGCCTCGCGGTGCGTCGCGACCTCGAAGCCTTGCTGAACGCACGCCGGCGTCGCCTGCCGCCCTTGCCCGGGCTCGCCGAATTGCCGCTCTCGCCGATCGGCTACGGCGTGCCCGACCCGACCGCCGGATCCTTCACCGAGGAAGACCGCCGCATCGCGCTCTCGCGCGAGATCCAGGCGACCATCACGCGCTTCGAGCCGCGGCTGATGAACGTGAAGGTGCAGATGCGCCAGGAGGAACGCGAATCGATCGACCGCGTCCTGCGCCTCAAGATCGAGGCCGTGCTGCGCACCGACCCGGTGCCCGAGCACATCTCCTTCGAGACGGTGGTGCGCCCGACCACGCTCGATGTCGCGGTGCGGGAGGACTGATCCGTGTCCGAGAGCCTGCTGCCCTACTACAACCGGGAACTCGGCGCGATCCGCAAGCTCGCCGGCGAATTCGCCGACGCCTATCCGAAGGTCGCCGCGCGGCTGCGCGTCACGCCCGAGGCGGTGGACGACCCCTATGTCGAGCGCCTGCTCGAGGGTGTCGCCTTCATCGCCGCGCGCGTGCAGCAGCGCCTCGACGACGAACTGCCGGAATTCAGCGAGACATTGCTCGAGATGCTCTCGCCGCACCTGCTCGCGCCGGTGCCCTCGATGACCACGCTGCGCCTTGCCCCCGCGCCCGACGCGCAGGGGCCGATGCGCGTCGCGCGCGGCCTCATGCTCGAGACCGAGCCGGTGCGCGGCGAACCGGTGCGCTTCCAGACCTGCCACGACGTGACCATCTGGCCGGTCGCGGTCGAGACCTTCAAGCTCGGTGGCCAGCCCATTGCCGCACCCGCCAACAACCGCGTTCAGGCTGCCCTTGCCTGCCTGCGCATCGGCCTGCGCGTGACCACGCCCGACGCCACCTTCGCCAAGATCGGGCTCGACCGGCTGCGGCTGCACCTGCGCGGCGTGGGCGCGATGCCGGCGCTGCTGCACGAACTGCTCTGCACCTCGTGCGTCGGCATCGCGCTGGCGGACAGCCCGGCCGACCCGCGGCCCACGCTGCTCGACCCCGACCGGCTGCAGCCCGGCGGCTTCAGCCACGAGGAAGCCGCGCTGCCCTGGCCGAACCGCGCCTTCGCGGGCTACCGGATGCTGACGGAGTGGTTCGCCTTCCCGGAGAAGTTCCTCTACATCGACCTCTCGGGGCTCGAGGCGCGCACGCTCCTCCAGGAGAGCGACCGCCTCGATATCTACATCTATCTCAACCGCGCCATGCCTGAGCTCGAGCGCGTGCTCGGCCCGGACAACGTGGTGCTCGGCTGCACGCCGGCAATCAACCTGTTCCCGCATCGCTGCGAGCCGATCGCTCTCGATGGCACGCAGTCCGAGTGGATGGTGGTGCCCGATGCGCGCCGCCCCATCTCGCTCGAGATCTACGCCATCGACAGCGTGCGCGAGAGCCGCCCAGACGGACTGCGCCGCGCGGTGCTGCCCTTCTACCGGCTGGGCCGCAACGAGGCCGATGCGGATGAGACCAACGTGGCGGAGGCGAACTACGTCACCTTCCGCCGCGGCGCCACGCCGCCCATCACCGGCACGCAGACCTGGATCGAGCTGCGCGATGCGGGCTTCGACCCAGCGCGCCTGGCCGAAGGCGTGCTGACCATCGAGGCCATGTGCTGCAACCGCGACCTGCCGGCGCTGCTGCCCTTCGGCGCCGGGCAGCCGCGGCTGCGCGTCAGCCAGGGGGGGGCGGCGGTCTCGGCGGTGGACTGCCTCTCGCCCCCCACGCCCACGCTGCGCCCGGGGCTGAACGACCGCGGCGCGTGGCGCCTCATCTCGCACCTGGCACTGAACCACCTCTCGGTCACGGGGGGCGAAGCGGGGGCGGCGGCGCTGCGCGAGATCCTGCGCCTGCACGACCTGCGCGACACCGCCGAGACACGCGCGGCACTCGCCTCGCTTGTCTCGGTGGAGACGCGCCCGGGTGTCGCGCGGCTGCCGGGCGGGCGCGCGGGCGCCTTCGCGCGCGGGCTCGAGGTGACGCTGACCTTCGATTCGCAGACCTGGACCTCGGCAGGCCTCTATCCGCTGGCGCAGGTGCTGGAACGCTTCCTGGCGCTGCAGGTCTCGGTCAATGCCTTCTGCCGCACGCAGGTCGCGCTGCGCGGGCGGCCGGGCATCGTCGCGCGCTTCCCCGCGCGCAGCGGCACCCGGACCCTGCTGTGAGCGGCGCGCCGCAGGACGAGGCGCCGCAGCCGCTGCCCGAGGCGCTCCCCGCCCTCGAGGACCTCGCGGTCGCGACCGAGCAGGCGGCCGCGGCGGC
>NZ_JACADR010000385.1 GCF_016106005.1 Roseomonas rosulenta | reverse complement strand
GCGCGGCAGCAGCAGCGCCGCGATCGCGGCGGCGAGAAGCGCGCCCGCCAGCAGCCAGGCCACGCTGCCCGCGCCTGCGCGTTCCGCGAGCCAGCCCGCGCCGCCGGCGGCAAGGATGAAGGCGACCGAGCCCGTCGCGCGCACCCGGCCGTAGTCCCAGGCCTCGGTGCGGGACGCGCGCAGCGCCATGGCATCGCCGAGCGGCACCACGCACGCAAACGCCACGGCGAAGATCAGGTTCGCCACCAGCAGCCCGGTGAACCCCGCCGCCACGCCGTAGAGCACCGCCGCGCCGGCCGCGACCAGCGCGCCCGCCGCCATCACCGCGCGCGGCTGCCCCACCGCATCGGCCAGCCGCCCGCCCAACGGCCCCGACACCAGGCGCACCGCACCGCCGAGCGCAAGGATGGTCGCGACCTCCGCCGCGGCGAGGCCGCGCGAGGCCATCAGCGGCGGGATGAAAGGCAGCATGACGCCCACGGCAGCGAATTGCGCAGCGAAGACCAGGGCGAAACGGGGGGCGGAGGACGACACGATCCACCCTCGCGCGAGCCCTCACCATGGACAAGTGCCGCGCCCCATGCGACGGAAGCCCGCCCCCATTTTGCGGAACGCCTGCGCGCCATGTTCGAACCCCGGGTCCGCGCCGTCCTCGGCCCCACCAATACCGGCAAGACGCATCTCGCGATCGAGCGGCTGCTCGCCCATGCCTCCGGCATCATCGGCTTCCCGCTGCGGCTGCTGGCGCGCGAGAACTACGACCGCATGGTGGCACTCAAGGGCGAGCGCCACGTCGCGCTGATCACCGGCGAGGAGAAGATCGTCCCGCCCGAGGCGAAGTGGTTCGCCTGCACGGTGGAGGCCATGCCGCTCGACCGCCCGGTCGAGTTCCTGGCGGTGGACGAGATCCAGCTCTGCGCCGATCCCGACCGCGGCCATGTCTTCACCGACCGCCTGCTGCATGCGCGCGGCATGGTCGAGACCATGTTCCTGGGGGCGGAGACCATCGCGCCGCTGCTGCGCCGCCTGGTGCCGCGCGCCGAGATCGAGACGCGCCCGCGCCTGAGCCAGCTCACCTATGCCGGCCCGGCCAAGCTCACGCGCCTGCCGGCACGTTCCGCAATCGTCGCGTTCAGCGCGAACGAGGTCTACGCCATTGCCGAGGCGGTGCGGCGCCGGCGCGGCGGCTGCGCGGTGGTGATGGGCCGGCTGTCGCCGCGCACGCGCAACGCGCAGGTGGCGCTGTACCAGAACCGCGAGGTGGATTTCCTGGTCGCGACCGACGCGATCGGCATGGGGCTGAACATGGACGTGGACCATGTCGCCTTCGCCGCGCTGCAGAAATTCGACGGCCAGCAGCCCCGCCCGCTGACCGCGCAGGAGGTCGCGCAGATCGCCGGGCGTGCCGGCCGCGGCATGAAGGACGGGTCCTTCGGCACCACCGCCGAATGCCCCGCCATGCCCGACGAGATCGTCGCCGCCGTCGAGACCCACGCCTTCGAACCCATCGGGCAGATCGCCTGGCGCAATTCTGACCTGGACTTCACCAGCATCGACGCGCTGCTGGGCAGCCTTGCGACCTCGCCGCCGCAGGCGGGCCTGGCCAAGGGCCACGACGCGGTGGACCACATCACGCTCGAGGCGCTCTCGCGCGTGCCGGAGGTGCGCGACCTGGCCGACACCATGTCGCGCGTGCGCCTGCTGTGGGAAGCCTGCCAGGTGCCGGATTTCCGCAAGCTGGCCGATGACAGCCACACCGCGCTCTGCACCAAGCTGTTCACGCACCTGGCGCGCGAGGGGAGGCTGCCGCGCGACTGGGTCTCGGGCGCGCTCGCGGGCCTCGAGCGCACCGACGGTGACCTGGATACGCTGATGGCGCGGATCACCGCGATCCGCGTCTGGGCCTACATCGCCGCGCGCAGCGACTGGATCGACGACGCACCGGGGCTGCAGGCCGATGCGCGCCGCGCCGAGGACATGGTTTCCGACGCGCTGCACGAGACGCTGACCGCGCGCTTCGTGGATCGCCGCGCCGCGCACCTCATCCGCAAGATGGACGAGGGGGATGAGGAACTCCTCTCCGCCGTCACCCGCCGCGGCGAGGTGGTGGTGGAAGGCCATCCGGTCGGCACGGTGAAGGGCTTCGCCTTCGAGCCCGATTCCGCGACGGTCGAGGAGGATGAACGCCGCGTGGTGCTGCGCGCCGCGCGCCGCGCCCTCGCCGCCGAGATCCCGCGCCGCGTCGCCATGCTGGAAGCGGCCAAGGACGACGCCTTCGCCATCACCGCGAACCACCGCGTCACCTGGGCCTATTCGCATGCGCCGAACATGCCGGTGGGCCTGGGCGATATCGCCGAGGTCGCGAAGCTCAAGCCCGGGCCGGAACCCTCCAAGCCGCAGGTCGAGGTGCTGCCCAGCGAATTCCTCGATGGCGCGCAGCGCGAACGCATCCGCGAACGCCTCGCCACCTGGCTGGACGCGCTCATCAAGCGCGAGCTCGGCGCCGTCTTCACGGCCGAGGCCAAGGCCGCCGAGGACAACACGCTGCGCGGCCCGGCCTTCCGGCTGCGCGAGGAACTCGGCCTCGCGATGGGCCGCACCGATCCCGACATCCGCCCCGACCTGCGCCAGAAGCTGAAGAGCATCGGCATCCGTGCGGGCCGCTACGCCCTGTTCGTGCCCGAGGCGATGAAGCCCAAGGCGATGGCGCTGCGCGCGCAGCTCTGGTCGCTGCTGCGCGGGATCGAGACGCCCAAGCTGCCCGGCGGCGGGCTGATCGCCGTGCCGGCGCGCGAGGACTGGCCGCGCGGCTTCGCCGAGACCATGGGCTGGCTGCCGGCCGGGCCTGTCCTGCTGCGCCTTGATGTGGCGGAGCGCATCGCCGGCGAGATCGGCCACCTGACGCGCCGTGCCCCCGCCATGCTGCCCGGGGATCTCGCCAGCCGGCTCGGCGTGAAGGGCGACGTGCTGGGCCCGGTGCTGGAGGCCATGGGCTTCCGCCTGATCCCGGCCGAGGTGCTTGAGGAGAAGCAGTTCGGCCCGCCCTGCCCGGCGCGCATCGCCCATGCCCGCCCGGCCCGGCCAGAGCATCATCGCGGCCCGCGTCGCGACGCGCAGTCGCGCGGAGAACGGCACGACGCGCAGTCGCGCGGAGAACGGCACGACGCGCAGTCGCGCGGAGAAAGGCACGACGCGCAGTCGCGCGGAGAAAGGCGCGACGGGCCGGCGCGCGGGGAGCGTCGCGACGGC
>NZ_JACADR010000384.1 GCF_016106005.1 Roseomonas rosulenta | reverse complement strand
CCCCGCGCTGGGGGGCGGCGGCGTGGACGCGCTGGGGCCGGCCCCGGCGCCGCTCGCGATCCTGCGCGGGCGGCACCGGCGGCGGCTGCTGCTCAGGACGCGGCGCGACATCGCTGTGCAGCCGCTGCTGGAGGCCTGGCTCGCGAAGGTCAGCGTGCCGGGCAATGTCCGGGTCCAGGTCGATGTGGACCCGGTGGGGTTCCTGTAGAGCGCCGGTCGCGGGACCGGCGGCGCGCCCCGGAAGGCCGGCCGCCGGATGCGCCGCCAGCCCCGGGCCTCAGCGCGCCGGGCGCACGCCCATCGCGATGGTGCGCTCGTCCATGCGCGGATCGTGCGTGAGGCCCCGCCGCGCCGCCCAGGTGTTGATGTACTGCACGAGCTGGATCACCGGTTCCTCTTCGGCGAACAGTTCCACCGCCTCCTGCCAGATCGCCTCGCGCCGCTCGTCGTCCAGCGTGGCGGAGCCGCGCGCCGCCAGCGCGTCGAAGGCAGGCGAGGAGAAGCGCGCGTTGTTGTTCGCCCCGGTCAGCAGCTGCCGGTTGTTGGTGGCGATGGTGTTGACCAGGAAGTTCGAGCCCTCGCCTGTGGAACTGCCCCAGGCGCCGATCTGCATGGCGTATTCGATGCGCGCGCGGCGCGGCACGAAGGCGGTCCAGGGGAGCGCCTCGATCTGCGTGCGCACGCCGATGCGCGTCCACATCTGGCCGACCGCCTGCGCCAGGCGCGAATCGTTCGGCCAGCGGTCGTTCGGCGTATGGATTGTGACGCGGAAGCCGTTGGGATAGCCGGCCTCGGCCAGCAAGCGCCGCGCGCCGTCGGGGTCGTAGGCGCGCGGGCGCACCCGCGGATTGTAGCCGAAGGCGCCTTCCGGCAGCCATTGCGCGGTCGCGGTCGCGGCCCCTTCCATCACCTGGTCGACCAGCGCCTGGCGATTGATCGCCATGGACAGCGCACGGCGCACCCGCACGTCCTTAAAAGGGTTCACCGGCAGCGGCTGGCCGTTGTTGTCGGTGATCAGCGGCGTGCCGCCGTCGCGCGAGTAGTCGGGCGCCATGTAGACGGTGCGGGTGCTGGCGATCTCGGTGACCGTCACGCGGTTGTCGCGCCGCAGCCGCGCGAGGTCGGAGGTCGGCACCTGCTCGATCAGGTCGAGGTCGCCGGCCAGCAGGGCCGCGGTGCGCGCCGCGTCATTGGCGACGATGCGGTAGGAGACGCGCGCCCAGGGCTCGGCGCCGCCGAAATAGGCCTCGTTGCGCGTCATCTCGATGCGGTCGCCTGAGCGGTAGGAGACCAGGCGGTAGGCGCCCGTGCCGATCGCCGCGCGGCCGGTGTTGAAGTCCTCGGTCGCCGCACCTTCCGCCGCATGCCGCGCGATGATCGACACAGAGGCGAGGTCGAGCGGCATCAGCGGATGCGGCGCGCGGGTGTGCAGGCGGATGGTGTGCGGGTCCACCACCTCCACCCGCTCGATCGCGCGCAGGAAGCCCTGGAAGCCGCCCGGGCTGTTCGGCACGTTCGGCACGCGGGAGAAGGTGAAGACCACGTCGTCCGCCGTGAAGGGCCGCCCGTCGTGCCAGGTGACCCCCTGGCGCAGCTTGAACTCCCACACCGTGTCCGAGACCACGCGCCAGGATTCCGCCAGCGAGGGGCGCGGGCGCGCGCGCCCGTCGCGTTCCACCAGCCGGTCGAAGATGTGCATGGTCAGCGCGTTGTTCGGCCCGACATTGTGGAAATGCGGGTCGATGGTGGTGACCGGCGCGGCGGAGCCGAGGGTGAGCGTCTGGCCCATCGCGGCCGGCGCGAGCAGCGCGGTGACGGCGACAGCCAGGGCGGCGGCGCGCGGGCGAAGGTGTTTCATGGCTCGTTCCCGTTGTTATGGCCGGTCGCGGGAGGCGCGCCGGGACGGTGGCGATGATGGCACGGAAGCGGCGCCGGTGGGCAAGGCGGCCAGGCGCGGGGGATCAAAGGCTGACGCCTGGCCGACAGACGCCAATTCCTTGTCGGCCGGCTGTCAGTGCCCCGGGCGGCTGAGCAGGATCCCGGCGATGCCGGCCGGTGCCTCGGCCGCGAACAGCGCGACGCGCAGCGGTGCTTCCGGCGCGACCTCGACCTCCAGCGCGGCCGAAGGGTCCAGCCGCCCCTGGGGCTGCGCGGCGGCGCCGATCGCGAAGCCGATGGGCGGCAGCGCCTCGCCCGGCAGGGGAAGGACGCGCAGGCGCCAGCGCCCCGGCGGCACGGCGAATTCCCCCCATGCGCGCCGCGCCGGCCCGCCCGCCGCGAGCGGCTCGAGCCAGGCCGCCGCATACCCATCTGGCATCAGCCGCGGCATGGCGTGCGGGCCGGCATAGTCGAGATCCTCCGGGTCGAGTACATGCACCTCGCGCCCGGTGACGCGCTCGGCCTGCGCGGCCAGGTGCGGCAGGCGCAGGTGCTTGCCCAGGCGTGGCCGCTCGGCCCAGACGATGCCGTGGTCATGCGCCAGGCGCTCCCAGAGCGGGCGGCGGCGGAACACCGGCTTGGGCGAGCCCGCCATATGCAGCACCCAGCCGCAGCGCCAGTCGTCCGGCGTGCGGCCGCCGGGGACGTGGTTGAAGGCGCTGTCGAGCTCGTGGATCGGGTGGCCGCCGCGCCGCGCCGCCACGTTCATCAGGTCCTGCTCGAGCAGCGTGCCGGCGACGATGCCGCGCCCGAGCTCCTCGAGCATGTGCAGGTGGCGGCGCGAGAGCACCAGCACGCCGGCGTTGAAATAGGTCTTGGGCGGGAAGGGCGCGCCGCCGAGCAGCGCGGTGGCCTGTTCCGCCAGCGCCCTGCGGTCGAAGCGCTGTCCCTCGGGGAAGGCGCCGACCGCTTCGGGCGGTATGAGGGCAAACAGGTCCGGGCAATGTGGCCGCAGGACGATGTCGGAATCCATCAGGATGAAGCGGTCGTACTCCGCCGCCACGTCCCGCGCGGCCGCCTTGATGATCGGCCGCGGCAGGCCAGGCGCGCTGTGCACCACGCGCAGCTCGGCGCCGATCGCGGCGGCATAGGCGGCGATGCCGGGGCCGGTGATGTCCCATTCCGCCTCCGTCTGGCGGCCCACGACCAGCACGATAATGGCGCGGCGGCCGGTGGCGGCGGGCAGCGGCGCGGCCGCGTGGCGCGCCGCGAGCGCGACGAGGGATGGCGTGGCCTCGCGCGTCTCGAATGCCGCCTCGGGGTGGCCGGCATCCGGCGGGATCAGCAGCAGTCCGCCGGGGTCGAGCAGCTCCGCCGCGGCCGCC
>NZ_JACADR010000383.1 GCF_016106005.1 Roseomonas rosulenta | reverse complement strand
CCCGCCGCCCGTGCAGGCCGCCCCGCCGCCGGCCCCCGTCCCGCCCGCGCGCGGCTGAACGGCCGGGCACGGCAAGGACCGCTTGCCGTGCCCCCCGCCGCGACAGCGCGGCGGCCGGGATCGTGCTGCCCGCAGGTCGGCAGACTGGTCTTGCGGCCGTTGGGAAGCGCATCCCCTTCCCGCGACAGGATGCCCTGGTCGCGCGCGAACCGACACGCGGATGGTGCGATCCCGCCACGCGGGGCCTGGGCGGATACCGGCCGCCAGCCGCCCGTTCCGGTGCCCGGCCACGCGATCTAACCCCAGCTATGGCGGTCGGACGTCGTATTCCGCACCGGGCTGCGGCGCGGCGGACCGCTGGCTGCCCCGGTTGCGCCTGGACGTAAACCGGACCACATAAGTCGGGATTTCAACACAAGCCTCGGACCCCGCCATGTTCATCGAGACCGAAGCCACCCCCAACCCCGCCACGCTGAAGTTCCTGCCCGGGCGCGACGTGCTCGGCGGGCGCGGCACGGCGGATTTCACCGCCGCCGACCAGGCCGCCGGCCGCTCGCACCTGGCCGAGCGGGTGTTCCAGGTGGGCGAGGTGGCGCGCGTCTTCCTTGGCTCCGACTTCGTCACCGTGACCAAGGCCGATGACGCCGACTGGGCGCTGCTGCGCCCGCGCGTGCTCGGCGCCATCATGGAGCACTACCTGTCCGGGATGCCGGTGCTCGAAGGTGCCGCCGAGGGCGAGCACGGCGAGGATTTCGACGCCGCCGACCAGGAGGTCGTGGCGCAGATCAAGGAACTGCTCGACACCCGCGTGCGTCCGGCGGTCGCCGGCGACGGCGGCGACATCACCTTCCACGGCTTCCGCGACGGCATCGTGAAGCTGCGGATGCAGGGCGCGTGCTCCGGTTGCCCCTCCTCGCGCGCCACGCTGAAGCATGGCGTGGAGAACATGCTGCGCCACTACGTGCCGGAAGTCGTGGCGGTGGAGCAGGTCGAGGCCTGATCCGCAGCGGCGGCGGGCATGGTCGCGCGGCGCCGGCATCATTCGCCGCGATGATCGTGAGCATTGCCCCGCGGGCATGGCCTTCCGGGGCGGTGGCGCCATATCCCCCCCAGCGACCCCACCCTCAGCAGGACCATCCCCATGGACGTGACCACGGCCCCCGAGACCATCGACGACCGGGCGCTCGACCAGCTGTTCCGCACCGCGCGCACGCAGAACAAGTGGACCGACCGGCCCGTGCCCGACGCCAAGCTGCGCGAGGTCTACGACCTGCTGAAGATGGCGCCGACCAGCGCCAATGCCTCGCCCGCCCGCTTCGTCTTCGTGCGCACGCCGGAAGGCAAGGCGAAGCTGAAGCCCGCGCTGTCGGCCGGCAACCTCGAGAAGACCATGACCGCGCCGGTCACCGTGATCGTGGCGCACGACCTGCACTTCTACGACCACCTGCCGAAGCTGTTCCCGCATGCGCCGGATGCGAAGAACTGGTTCACCGGGTCGTATTCCTTCGCCGAGCAGACCGCCTTCCGCAACGGCTCGTTGCAGGGCGCGTACCTGATCCTGGCGGCGCGCGCGGTCGGGCTCGATGCCGGTCCGATGAGCGGCTTCGATACCGCGAAGGTCGACGAGGCTTTCTTCGCCGGTACCCAGTGGAAGACCAACTTCCTCGTCAACCTCGGCTATGGCGACCCCTCGGGGCTGTTCCCGCGCAATCCGCGGCTCGACTTCGAGGAAGCCGCCCGCTTCGAATGACGCCGACGCCCGCGGGCCGAGCCGGTCCGCGGGTTGGCCCGTGAAGCATTTCACGCCGCATCGCCCGCCGTGCTTGACTTGCGGCGGGCGAGACCGATTCTGCTCAACGTACGTGCAGGAGAGGTGAGCGGCCATGCACCGGCCTACCTTGCGACATGTGGTTGTCCTGGCGGTCCTTGCGGCACCGGGCCTTGCCCATGCCCAGGCGAGGGGGCCTGACAGCAGTCCGGCCGTGATGCCTTTCGGCGCCTTCGGCAATGACGGCCAGGCCGCGATCGGCGCAGGGCTGCGGCTGTTTCCTGGGCCCGGCGCGCCGCCGGCGGCCTCCCCCGTGCCGGTGCCAGCCCCGGTCGCCGTGCCCCAGCCGATCAGCAAGCCTGGCCTTGGCGCCGCGCCCCAGCCGGTGGCAGGGGGCCTTGGCAAGCCCGCACCGCTGCCGCCGCTCGGTGCGGCGGCGCCCGCGCGCAGCGCCACCGGCTTCACCATCAACCCAGCGGTCACTGCGCGCGTGCGCCAGCAGGTGCTCGCCGCCATGCTGCCCTCCAGCCCGAACCCGCAGGGGCTGCGCCAGGCCGTGGAATCGGGCGCGCCCTGGCAGGAATTCGACCGGCTGCTCGCGCAGCACGGCTATGACAGCCGCGACCTCTCGGACGTGGTGGCGGCCTTCTACCTGATCGCCTGGGAGGTCTCGACCGGCGGCGACGCCACGGCGCAGCCGGCCGGGATCGCCGCGGTGCGGGGCCAGGCGCGGCAGATGCTGGCCGGCATGCCGAACGTGGCCCGCATGAACGACGAGGAGCGCCAGGCGACGGCCGAGACCCTCGCCTTCCACGCCATGGCGATGATGGCCCGCCACCACGACCTGCAGGTGTCCGGCGCCGGCCCGGCGCTGGCCGCCTATCGCACCGAGGTGGCGCAGGCGGTGGCACAGCAGCAGGGGATCGACGTCCGGCGCTTCGCGCTGACGTCCTCGGGCTTCCAGGCGCGCTGAGGCCGCCGGGCGGGCGCTGCCCGCTGCACCGTGGCGCCTGCGGACATCGAGGCACGCCGCATCGGCGCGCCGCCGGGCTGCCCGCGCGCGAGATCAGCCGCCGCCCGGAGCGCGCCGCCCATAGGCCAGGATGGCGGCCGCCAGATCCTCGCCCGCCCAGCCGACGGACTTGAACACCGTGACCTCCGCCGCGTCGCGCCGGCCGGGATGCGCCCCGCGGCACAGCTCCGCGAGGTCGGCCACGACATGCTCCGCGGCGATCGCGCCCTCGGCGATCGCCTGCACGATGTCGCCGGCCTCGGCCAGGGCGCCGGCGCGGGTGTCCACCACCAGCGTGGCGCGGGCCAGCAGCGCGCCATCGCTCTCGCGCATGTCGCGGCGATAGGCGCCCACCAGGTCCACATGCGTGCCGGGCGCGACCTCGGCGCCGCGCACCAGCGGCGCCGCCGAGAGCGTGGCGGCCGAGACGATGTCGGCCTGCGCGGGATCGGGCCGGTCGGTGGCGCGGGCGGGCAGGCCCTCGGCGGCGAG
>NZ_JACADR010000382.1 GCF_016106005.1 Roseomonas rosulenta | reverse complement strand
GATGCGGTGGCCGGCGCGTCGCAGGCCGCGCTTCAGCGCGCCGGGCTCGAATTCGCGCGCCCGGCGCGCGAGGTGGGGCCCGGCCGCGCCTGGCAGCCGCCCGCGCCGGCATCGCCCGCCCTGCTGCTCGGCAGCATCGACCTGTTCCGGCCCTTCACGCCGGAGGAGCGCGAGGGCCTCGCCACCGCCATGGCCGAGCTGGTGCTCGCCCCCGGCGAGGCGGTGATGCGTCGCGGCGAGCAGGGCGACAGCCTGTTCCTTCTGGCCGAGGGCGTGCTCGAGGTGCGCATCCCCGACGTGAACGGCATCGAGGTGCCGGTCGACCGGCTGCATCCCGGCGCGGTGTTTGGCGAGATGTCGCTGCTGACCGGCCAGCCGCGCAGCGCGACCATCACGGCGCTGACCGATGCGCTGGCCTTCCGGCTGACGCGCGAGGCGATCGACCCGGTGCTGCGCGCGCGCCCGGCGGTGCTCGAGGGCCTCACGGCGATCATGGCGGCGCGCCAGGCGCGCAACCGCGCGCCGCCGGGCAGCACCCGCGCCGCGCCGGCCGCACCGACGCGCGAGGACATCCTGGCGCGGCTGAAATCCTTCTTCGCAATCCGCTAGCGTAATATCCGTCCTATCGGACGGATTTCTTGCGCTTGAACTTATTGATTCTACAGCACGAAATCCGATCACGCTTATTCAGTGTGATCCGATAGTGCTGTAGGCGCCGGAACGGAGGGCGTCGACACCGTTCAGCGTCCAGGGAAATGCGGATCGTGCGACGCTCGAACCTGGAGCGAGCGGCGCGACCGCGCCCCGACCATCAATCGGGCAGCGTGCGCCGGTGCATGGCGCGACGGCGAGGCGGTCTGATCGCTGCTGCCCGCCGTCCGAGAGGCGCGAAGGTCATGCCTTCGCGCACGTCAGATCAGCGGCACTCCAGAACCCGGATGTCGTAGACCGGGTGTTCCAGCATGCTGACGCCGGGCGCATTGGCGAACATCCAGCCGCGGAAGGCGGGCGGGCTGCCCGGGGCGGCGCGGCTGTCGGTCATCTCCATCCAGGCGGCGGCGTCGGGCACCTCGTCGGGGCCACGGCCGTGGCAGGCGCGCAGCGCGATGGAAAGCGTGCCGAATGTCACGGATTCGCCGACGCGCACCTCGAGGATGGTGATGCGCGCCGTCACCTTGTCCAGCGCCTGCAACCGGGCAGCGCGCATCGGCACCCAGTCCTGCGACGCCGCGGGCCGCGGCGCCATCAGCAGCGCCACCGCCAGCGAGGCCGGCAGCAGCGCCAGCAGCGCGCGGCGCATCACGCGCGCTTCGGGCTGGTGAGGCCCGCCACGAGGTCCATGAGGATGCGGCGCATCGCGGCCTCGTCCACGCCCATCAGCACCGCGTCCTCGAAGGCGTCCTGCAGGACCTGGCGCGCCTCGGCGTGGTTCTCGGCAAGCGTCTTCAGCTTCTCCCGGCACGACACCGGGGCGCCGTCCGCGCCGGGCCAGACGGTGGGCGCCGGGCTCATCGCGGCGCTGCCGGCGGGGCGGGGGCTGGCTGGTCGCCGCCGCGCTGCTGGTTCATCTCGGTGACCGAGAAGATGAAGCGCCCGAGCAGGCTTTCGAGGCTGACGGCGCTCGCGGTGATGGTGATCTCGCCGCCGTCGCGCAGGAAGCGGTCGGCGCCGCCGGGCACCAGCGCGACATATTTGCCGCCGAGCAGGCCCTCGCTCTGGATCTCGGCGGAGGTGTCGGTGGGCAGGTTCAGCGCCGCATCCACGCGCAGCCTCAGAACCGCCAGGAAGGTCGTGGGGTCGATCCGCTGCGACACCACCTGGCCGATCTTCACGCCCGCCATGCGCACATCGGCGCCGGCCGCCAGCCCGTCGATCCTGTCGAAGCGCGCGGTGAGCGTGATGCCGGGCCCGCCGGTCAGCGACCGCCCGCTGCCGGTCACGGCATAGACCAGGAACACCCCGGCCACGGCCAGGACGACGGCGCCGGTCAGGATCTCGGCGAGGCTGCGCTTCTGCATGATGGCGGGATGTCGGGGTTCAGCGCCCCGGCGTCCAGGCCTCGTAGTCGCCGGCGGTCGCCGGGCGCTGGCCGCCGCGCGCGTCGTGGCCGGGCGGGCGCCAGGCCTCGGGCGTGCCGGTCAGGTTGGGGCGGTGTTCCTTCTGCCAGGCGCGGCGGGGCGCGTCCTCGGGCAGGGGCGCGGCGGTGGTGTGGTGGATCCAGCCCCACCATTCCGGCGGTACGCTGCTCGCCTCGGGCACGCCGGCATAGAGCACGCGGCGGATCGGCCGGCCCTGGACGTCGCGGCGCGCCTTCGCCTCCCAATAGGTGTTGCCGAAGCGGTCCTGGCCGATCCGGCGACTGGTCAGGCGGATGAAGAAGGTATCGAGGAAGGCCATGGCCTGGTCCTTGCGGCGTCCCGGAGAGGCTTGTGATGCCACAGCGCCGGATCGCGCGCAAAGCATGCGGCGAGACGCGGCGCTTCGACCGGGCGAAACCAGGCTATCCACAGGATATTGGGGGTCGGGGCGGCCCTGCCCACAAGATGCGGCTTCCGCCGCCCGCCGAGTCTGGCTAGCCTCCGGCCCATGGCAGGCATCCTTGGTACCCTGTGGGACAGCGTGGCCCTTCGGCGGGAGCGGATCGGCGCCGATCCCGACGCCGCGCCCCGCCCCATCGCCCTTCCCGCCGCCTGGGAGGATGGCGCCGCCGCGGCGATCGCCGCGCTGGCGCCCGGCAGCGGGCCGGTCGCGCTGCCGACGTTTGCCGAGGGGTGGATCCGTCGCGTCACCACTCGCGGCCGGCGCCTTGGCCTGCTCGAAAGCCCGGAGGAAGCGGACGACCTGGCCGAGCGCCTGCGCGCCCTGCTGCTGGCCCGCCGCGGCGCCCCCGGGGCCGAGGTCTGGCGCGACCGGCGCGAGGATGCACGCTTCGTGCTCAACCTGCCGGCCTTCCTCGATGCCGAGGGCGGCTTCGACGCGCCTGGCTATGCCGCCGCCGCCGCGCTCGGCGTGCGGGTGCTGGACATCCTGGGGCATGGCCGGGCGCCGCGGCTACGCCTCGGTTTCGCCGACCTGGCCGGGCTGCTGGCGGCCTTCCGCCTGCCCTATGGCGGGGCGGAGGCGCAGGCGGTCGCGGCGGCCATCACCGCATTGACGCGCGGCGCGGCCGAGGCGGAATCCGGCCGGCTTGCCGCCCGTCACGGGGCGCTGCACCCGGTCGCGCTGATCTGGCCGGAACCGCCGGCCGAGACGGTGGTGCCGGGCCTCGCGGAGGCCGCGCGCGCCGCGCTCGATGCCGCCGCGGCCTCGCCGGGGCTGCGGCACGAGGGCTGCGTGGCCCTCGCCCCGGCCGATGCCGTGGAG
>NZ_JACADR010000381.1 GCF_016106005.1 Roseomonas rosulenta | reverse complement strand
CTCGCGCGCGAGGCCGCGCGGGCCGGCGTGCCCGTGGTGGTCGCCGCCGGTGGCGACGGCACCATCGCCGAGGTCGCCGCGGGGCTGTCGGGGTCGGACAGCGCGCTCGGCGTGCTGCCGCTCGGCACCGCCAATGTGCTGGCGCTGGAGCTCGGCCTGCCGCGCGCGCCGGCGGGCGCGGCGGCGGTGCTGGCCATGGGGCGCACCGCGCTGCTGCATCCGGGGCTGGCGCGCTTCGCCGATGGGCGCGAATTGCTGTTCGTGCAGATGCTGGGCGCGGGCTTCGACGCGGCGGTGGTGCATCGCCTGCCGCCGGGGCTGAAGCGCGCCATCGGCAAGGCGGCCTATGTGGCGCAGACGCTGCGCGAGATGCCCCGCTACCCCTTCGCGCCGATCCGCTGCGTGCTCGACGGGCACGAGGAGGAAGCCGCCAGCGTGATCGTCACCAAGGGCAGGCTCTATGCGGGGCGCTTCCTGCTGGCACCCGGTGCCGATCCGCGCCGGGAGGGCTTCCATGTGGCGCTGTTCCGCAGTGCCGGCGCGCTGGCGGCACTGCGCTACGGCGCGGCGCTGCCGCTCGGCCTGCTGCCGCGCCTGCGCAGCGTCGAGATCCGCCAGGCCTCGGAGGTCAGGCTCGACGGCGCAGGGATCCCGGTGCAGGCGGATGGCGATGCGGCGGCCTGCCTGCCGGTGGCGATCGGCGCCGCGCCGAAGCCGATGCGCATCGTGGTGCCCTGACCACGCGCGGCCCCTGGCCGGTTGCCCCCGGCCATGCTGCCATGCGCCCCCTTCCGGACAGGACCGCCCCATGGCCATCGGCTTCCGCATCGCCCCCGTGACGCAGCGCGTCGATCCCGCGCTCTGCGCCCGCGCGCTGAACCTCCCCGCCGCCAACATCGGCGACGTGATGAACCGCATCCAGACCCTGCGCGGCGGCTTCCGCCCCTTCGGCGGGCGCAAGGTGATCGCGGGGCCGGCCTTCACCGTGAAGGCGCGCGCGGGCGACAACCTGATGCTGCACCGCGCCTGCGACATGGCGGCACCCGGCGACATCATCGTGGGCGACGGCGCCGGGGACCTCGCGATCGCGCTGATGGGCGAACTGATGATCGGCCATGCCATGAAGCGCGGCGTGCAGGGCATCGTCCTCGACGGCGCGGTGCGCGATGTCGAGGCGCTGGCGGCGATGGACATCGGCGTCTGGGCCTGCGGCGCCACGCCCTCCGGCCCCTACAAGGACGGCCCCGGCGAGATCGGCCACCCGATCGCCTGCGGCGGCCAGGTGGTGATGCCGGGCGACCTGATCGTGGCGGATGCCGATGGCGTGGTGGTCGTGCCGCGCGCCCATGCCGCCGAGGTCATCGCCGCGGCCGAGGCGCACAACGCGAAGGAACAGCGCGCCCAGGCGGCGATCGATGCCGGCACCTACGACCGCGCCTGGGTGCTGGACGCCCTGCGCGCCAAGGGCTGCGAGGGCGCTTGATGCGGCGGGCGCGACGCGTGCTCGCCTGGATCGGCGCCGGGCTTCTCCTGCTGGTGATCGGTGCCGCCATGTGGCTCTACACGCCCGACGAGGACCCCGCCCGGCTGCGCGCCGCCCATGCGGGGCCGCCCTCGGAATTCCTCGATGTCGCGGGGCTGCGGCTGCATCTGCGCGACACCGGCCGGCGCGACGGGCCGGCCGTGCTGATGCTGCACGGCTTCGGGTCGAGCCTGCACAGCTGGGAGGGCTGGGCGGAACGCCTGGCCGACCGCTTCCGCGTGGTGCGAATCGACCTGCCCGGCTTCGCGCTGACCGGCCCGGATCCGACCGGCGATTATACCGATGCGCGCGCAGCGGTGGTGCTGGCGGCGCTGATGGACCGGCTCGGCATCGCTGAGGCCGATGTGGTGGGCAATTCCATGGGCGGGCGCATCGCCTGGCGCTTCGCCCTGGCGGAGCCGGCGCGCGTGCGCCGCCTGGTCCTGGTGGCGCCGGACGGCTTCGCCAGTCCGGGGCGCCCCTATGGCGCGCCGGAGCCGGTGCCGCCGCTGGTCCACCTGCTGCCCTGGACGATGCCGCGCAGCATGGTGCGCGCCACGCTGGCGCCAGCCTATGCCGATGCGTCGCGCATGACCGAGGCCGATGTCGACCGCGCCTACGACCTGCTGCGCGCGCCCGGCGTGCGCCCCGCCATCCTGGCGCGCATGGCGCAGCACGTGCTGGAGGACCCGCGCCCGCTGCTGCCGCGCCTGACGCAGCCCGTCCTGCTGCTGTGGGGCGCGCAGGACCGGCTGATCCCGGCGAGCCACGGGCAGGACTGGCTGGCCGTGCTGCCGCGCGCGGAACTGGTGGTGCTGCCCGGCCTCGGGCATGTGCCGCAGGAGGAAGACCCGGAGGCCTCGCTGCGGCCGGTGCGCGCCTTCCTGGAGCGATAGCGGGCGCGCGGGCGCAGCCCGGCCGAGGCGCTGCACCCGTGACCGGCCGCCTGCCGGATGCTCGCGGGGGCACGGGCATGAAAAAGGCCCCCCGCCGGAGCGGGAGGCCTCTGTCGTCAGCGCGCCGTCCTGCGCGTCAGGCGTGCGCGGTCTGCTGGATCGCCGAGAGTATCCAGCGCCCGCCCGGGCCCTTGCGGACGAAGGTCCAGACCTCGGTCGCCTCGGTGCGCTGCGTGGTGCTGCCTTCGACCACCTTGTTCGTGGCGTTGTCGAAGGTGGCGTCCAGCAGCGAGAAGCGCATCGCGACGGTGGCGTAGTCCTCGCCATCCTCGCTCCAGGCCTCGGCCAGGTCGCCCTGCTCGAGGCGCACGTCGCGCGTCTCGTTGCGCCAGTTGCGCGCTTCCAGGTCGCGCAGGTCCTGCGCGAAGTAGGACACCATCTCGGGCGTCGCCACGGCGCGCAGGGCAGCCAGGTCGCGCTTCGACCAGGCGGCGTTCACCTCGACCAGCGTGCGCTCGAAGCCCTGGTAGTCGTCGGGCCCGATCGTGACCGGCGCCGCAGGCGCGGCGGCTGTCGCACCGCCCGCGCCGCCGAACTGCTTCGCCTCCGGCTGCGGCTGGAAGGCGTAGGCCTGCGGCCCACCGGCCGTGGCCGGCTGCTGGCGGCGGCGGAAGAAGCGCACCGCCAGCATGACCAGGATGCCGACCAGCGCCACCTGCAGCAGCATGCCCAGGATGGCGCCAAAGCCCGCGCCGCCGCCGAACAGGCCGAAGCCCAGCAGCCCGCCGATCAGCCCGCCCATCAGCAGCGCGCCGCCGAAGGACCCGAAGAAGCCGCGCGAGGCCGGCGCCGCCCCGGGGGCGGCACCCGGGCGGGGTGCGGTGGTGGCCGGCGTGCCCGGCTGCGTCGCCGTGCGGTCGAAGCGCTGCGTGGCGCCCGGCGCGGTCTGCGTCGCCGGCGGCGCCGAATAGGTCCGGCT
>NZ_JACADR010000380.1 GCF_016106005.1 Roseomonas rosulenta | reverse complement strand
GTCGTGGACGCGCAGCACCGACGCGCCGCGCGCGGCACCGGCCAGCGCGGCGGCGATGCTGCCGGGCACGCGCTGGCCCGCCTCCTCGACGCCCGAGAGCGTGCCGATGAACCGCTTGCGCGAGGCACCGAGCACCACCCGGCAGCCCAGCGCGGCCAGCAGCGGCAGCCGGTCGATCAACGCCAGGTTGTGCGCGATGGTCTTGCCGAAGCCGATCCCGGGATCGATCGCGATCCGCCCGCGCGGAATGCCCAGCGCCTCGCAGGTCGCAATGCGGTCGCGCAGGAAACCCGCCACCTCGAGCGCCACGTCGTCATAGCGCGCGAGCGACTGCATGGTCGCCGGGTCGTCGCCGGGCATGTGCATCAGGATCACCGGCGCCTGGGACCGCGCCACCAGCGCCAGCGCGGCCGGATCATGGCGCAGCGCCGAGACGTCATTCACGATCTCAGCCCCGGCCTCGAGCGCGGCCGCCATCGTCGCGGCATTGCGCGTGTCGATGCTGACCGGCGCAGCCTTGGCCAGTTCGCGCACCACCGGCAGCACGCGCGCCATCTCCTCCTCGGGCGTCACCGCTCCCGCGCCGGGGCGCGTCGATTCGCCGCCGATGTCGAGGATATCGGCCCCGGCCTCCAGCATGGCGTGGCCGGCGGCGATGGCACGCTGCAGGTCGAAATGCCGCCCGCCATCGGAGAAGCTGTCGGGCGTCACGTTCACCACGCCCATCACCAGCGGGCGATCAGGCGGAAGGCCGGCGAAGGGGGCCACGCGCTCGGCGATGGCGTGCAGGGCGTCGTGCCAGTCCTCCGGCACCTCGCGGATGGGGCCGACGCCCAGGTCCTCGCCATCCTCGATCAGGCGCACGAAGGCGAAGGCGATGTCGCCGCCCTGCAGGGGCAAGGCATAGCCCTCGCGCAGCGCGTGGAAGGCGACCGGGCCGGTGAGCAGGCCAAGAGGTTCGATGAAGCGCGTCATGGGCGGGGCGCCGCCACGGCAGGCCTCGCCGCCGCCGGGGCACATCGGCCGACGCCAAGGACTGCCCGCAAGGGCCGGGAGGCCTCTGCAAAGCGATAGCAGGCGATGGGCATGAGGCAGGACACCAGAAACAGAAAGGGCGCGCCTGGCATAGCGCGCCCGATCCGTGTGTCCAGAGGCCCCGCTCAGGTTGCCGGCGCGGGCCCCGGGTTGAGGCCCGGCGGGCGCGGCGTGGTCGGGCGCCCGGACGAGGGCACGGAGCCGCGGCCCATGTTCACCGGTTCGTCCGGACGGTTGCGCACGATCGGCTCGCCGCGGATCACCAGCCTGATCTCGTCGCCGGACAGCGTCTCGTGCTCCAGCAGGCCCTTGGCCAGCAGGTGCAGCTCGTCCATGTGCTCGGACAGGATGGTCTTGGCCCGGGCATAGGCGCTGTCGATGATGGCGCGGATCTCGCCGTCGATCTTGCGCGCCGTCTCCTCGGACAGGTTCTTGGTCTGCGTGACCGAGTGGCCGAGGAAGACCTCCTGGCTGTTGTCGCCGTACGCGATCATGCCGATCACGTCCGACATGCCCCATTCCATGACCATCATGCGCGCCTGGCTGGTCGCCATCTTGATGTCGCCAGACGCGCCGTTGCTGACCTTGTCCGCGCCGAAGATCAGTTCCTCGGCGACGCGCCCGCCCATCGCCATGGCGAGTTCGGACTTCAGCTTGGACTTGTGCTTGGAATAGCGGTCCCCGGCCGGCAGCGACATCACGAGGCCCAGCGCGCGCCCGCGCGGGATGATGGTCGCCTTGTGGACCGGGTCGCATTCCGGCTCGTGCATCGCGACCAGCGCGTGGCCCGCCTCGTGGTAGGCGGTCATGCGCTTCTCGTCCTCGGACATCACCAGCGACCGGCGCTCCGCGCCCATCATCACCTTGTCCTTGGCGGCCTCGAACTCGGCCATGCCCACGGTGCGCCGGCCGGTGCGCGCGGCGAGCAGCGCACCCTCGTTCACCAGGTTCGCGAGGTCCGCACCCGAGAAGCCCGGCGTGCCGCGCGCGATCACCTTCGGGTCGACGTCGGAGGCCAGCGGCACCTTGCGCATGTGCACGCGCAGGATCTTCTCGCGCCCGTTCACGTCGGGGTTGGGCACCACCACCTGGCGGTCGAAGCGGCCCGGGCGCAGCAACGCGGGGTCGAGCACGTCCGGCCGGTTGGTGGCCGCGATGATGATGACGCCCTCGTTGCTCTCGAAGCCGTCCATCTCGACCAGCATCTGGTTGAGTGTCTGCTCGCGTTCGTCGTTGCCGCCGCCTAGGCCTGCGCCACGATGCCGGCCGACCGCGTCGATTTCGTCGATGAAGATGATGCAGGGCGCGTTCTTCTTGCCCTGTTCGAACATGTCGCGCACGCGCGACGCGCCGACGCCCACGAACATCTCGACGAAGTCGGAGCCCGAGATGGTGAAGAAGGGCACGTTCGCCTCGCCCGCGACGGACCGCGCGAGCAGCGTCTTACCGGTGCCCGGCGGACCCACCAGCAGCACACCCTTCGGGATCTTGCCGCCCAGGCGCTGGAACTTCTGCGGGTCGCGCAGGAAGTCCACGATCTCCTCGAGCTCGCCCTTGGCTTCCTCGATGCCGGCCACGTCCTCGAAGGTGACGCGGCCCTGCTTCTCGGTCAGCAGCTTGGCCTTGGACTTGCCGAAGCCCATGGCGCGACCGCCGCCGCCCTGCATCTGGCGCATGAAGAAGATCCAGACGCCGATCAGCAGCAGCATCGGGAACCAGGACATCAGGTAGTGCAGCAGCGGGTTGACGTCGCTTTCCTCGGGCCGCGCCACGACGCGCACGTTCTTCTCGGTCAGGCGCGAGACCAGCGCGGGATCTTCCGGCGTGTAGGTCTGGAAGGACCGCCCGTCGCTCAGCTGGCCCGTCAGCGTGCGGCCCTGGATCGAGACCTCGCGCACATGGCCGGCATTCACCTCGTTCAGGAAGTCCGAATAGGCCACCTGCTGGGCGCTCGTCCGTCCGCCGCCCGAAGGCTGGAACAGATTGAACAGCGCCACCAGCAGCAGGGCGACGATCACCCAGAGCGCGAGATTCCGGCCGAAATTATTCACGTGCGGTTGTCCGTCTCCGTGCCGGAGGGATCGTTCCCCCTGGCGTTGGCACTACACATAAGGTCGGGTTGACCACCCTTGAATGGCCGCGCCGAAAACTCTCCGCCCGCCCCCGGCGCGAAGATCATCGCGAAGGACCGGCAGGCCTCGGATGAAGGATAGTCCAGCATTGGCACCGCGGCCAGCGCGCCGTGCGGGTCCCGGATGGCGGGCAGCGCCCGCAGCACCGCCGATGGCAGGGCGGACCGGCCCCGCAACCCTGCCGCGCCATCCCCAAGCGCCCCGAGCCACCACCCGGCGCCGCCCGGCCCGACCAGCCGGAAGCGCCGGTCCCAGCAGGCGCCAACCCGCGCCGCGACGGGCGGCGCC
>NZ_JACADR010000038.1 GCF_016106005.1 Roseomonas rosulenta | reverse complement strand
AGCGGCGCAGGCCCCGGTGCCTGCCCCAGCGGCCGGCGCACCTGGCGTTGCCGTGACGGCCGCGCCGCCGCGCGCCGAGGCCAGCGCCGCCACCGATCGTCCGCCCGCCGCGCGCATCCAGGTCAGCAACCCCCGTGTGGCCGGCAGCCTGAACCTGCGCGGCGCGCGCCTCGACGACCTGGTCTTCACCACCTATCGCGAGACGCTCGCACCCAATTCGCCGCAGGTGCGCCTGTTTGCCCCGCGCGACGGTGCCAACCCGTATTTCGCGCAGTGGGGCTGGACCGCCGCCGACGGCCGCACCCGGGTGCCGGATGGCGAGACCGACTGGACCGCGACCGGCGGGCCGCTGGCGCCGAGCCAGCCGGTGACGCTCTCCTGGGACAACGGCCAGGGACAGGTCTTCGAGATCGTGCTCTCGCTCGACGACCAGTACATGATCACTGCCGACCAGCGCGTTCTCAACAGCGGGCCCGAGGCCGTGAGCGTGCTGCCCTGGGTGCGCGTGCGGCGCGAGCACACGCCGCATCTCGCGGGCTTCTTCATCCTGCATGAGGGCTTCACCGGCGTGCTCGGCGGCCGCCTGCGCGAAGTGACGTATTCCGACGCGAAGTCGGAAGCCGCGCGCCGTTCCGGCACCGCACTCGACCAGGAGACCACCGGCGGCTGGGCCGGCCTCACCGACAAGTACTGGCTCGCGGCGGTGATGCCGGCATCCCCCGACCAGACGCTGCGTGCCTCCTACCGCGCGGTGAACGAGGGCGGTGGAACGGCGGGCGACCGCTGGCAGGTGGACATGGCGCCGCCGCAGCCGATCGCCGTGGCCCCAGGCGCGACGGGCTCCATGCCCACGCGGCTGTTCGCCGGCGCCAAGGAAGTGCACCTGCTCGACGGCTACATGGACCGGCTGAAGATCACCGACTTCGACAAGGCGATCGACTTCGGCTGGTTCTACTTCCTGGTGAAGCCGTTCTTCCTGGCGCTGGACTGGATCTTCCGCCTGACCGGCAACTTCGGCGTCGCCATCCTGATCTTCACGGTGCTGATCAAGGCTGCCTTCTTCCCGCTGGCCAACAAGGCCTACCACTCCATGGCGCGGATGAAGGTGCTCGCGCCGAAAATGACCGAGATCCGCGACCGCTACAAGGACGAGCCGCAGAAGGCGCAGGCCGAGATGATGGCGCTGTACCGCGCCGAGAAGGTCAACCCGGCCTCCGGCTGCCTGCCCATCCTGATCCAGATCCCGGTCTTCTTCGCGCTCTACAAGGCGCTGTTCGTCACCATCGAGATGCGCCACCAGCCCTTCTTCGGCTGGATCCATGACCTGTCGGCGCCGGACCCGACCAACCTGTTCAACCTGTTCGGCCTGCTGCCCTTCGACCCGATGCAGTGGAGCCATTTCCTGCACATGCCGGCCTGGGCGGTGATCATGGGCATCACGATGTGGGTGCAGCAGAAGCTGAACCCTGCCCCGCCAGACCCCATCCAGGCCAAGATCTTCCAGTGGATGCCGATCATCTTCACCTTCATGCTGGCGTCCTTCCCGGCCGGGCTGATCATCTACTGGGCCTGGAACAACACGCTGTCGGTCGCGCAGCAGTACTACATCATGCGGCACGACCGCGCGGCGGCGAAGGCGGCCAAGACCGGCGGCAAGGGGAAGTGACGCACATGGGCGCGGCACGGCGCCCGTGACGACCTGCCCGGCGAAAGGCATGCGATGACGGGGCTGTCCGAAGCGAGGACCGAGGAGGAACGCGCAGCCCTGCTCGAGGCCGGGCGGCTGCTCTTCGCGCGCCCCTGCACCTTCTTCCACGCGGCGCAGAAGCCCGACCAGCTGCCCCCGCCGGGCCTGCCGGAAGTGGCCTTCTGCGGGCGGTCCAACGTGGGCAAGTCTTCGCTGATCAACGCGCTGACAGGGCAGAAGGCGCTGGCGCGCGTGTCGCAGACGCCGGGTCGTACGCGGCAGCTCAACTTCTTCGACCTGGCCGAGCGGCTCGTGATCGTGGACCTGCCGGGCTACGGCTATGCCAAGGCATCGAAGGACCTGCAGCGCGACTGGCAGGGCATGATGTTCGACTACCTGCGCGGCCGGCCGAACCTCGCGCGCGTCATGCTGCTCCTCGATGCGCGCATCGAGACCAAGACCGCCGACCGCGCCGCGATGGAACTGCTCAACGACGCCGCGGTGGCCTTCCAGATCGTGCTGACCAAGGCGGACGAGGTCGGGCCGGTGAAGCTGGCCGCCCGCTTCGCCGAGGCGCAGGCGCTGGCGCGCGAGCACACGGCCGGGCATCCGCTGGTGCTGGTGACCAGCAGCCGCACCGGGCAGGGGATCGACGAGCTGCGCGCCGAGGTCGCCTCCCTGGCGGCATAGCGCCCGCTTCGGACGAAGCCCTGCCGGGCGGTGCTGCGGGGCGGGGCCGTGCGGCGGCGCCTGCCCCGGTGCCATCATGGTCTTGCCAGGTTCTCGCGCAGCGTGGCGCCGGCATACTCCCGCCGGAACAACCCCCGCCTTTGCAATTCCGGCACCACCAGCCGGCAGAATTCCTCGAACATCCGCGGATGCACCGTCGGCGTGACGATGAAGCCGTCGCAGGCGCCGGAGGTGAAGTAGTCCTCCAGCGTGTCCGCGATGGTCTGCGCGGTGCCGACCAGCAGCGCGCGGGGCTTCGCCACCGCCTCTTGGAAGGCGATGCCCTCGGCGCGCATCACCTGCAGCACGCGGTCCTGCGACCCCACGATGCCCTGGTTGCCCTGCCTCGCGCGCATCTCCTCGGGCGAGGCGACCTTCGACAGGTCCACCCCCATCAGCGCGGAGTTCAGCATCCGCTGCGCTTCCGGGTCGATCAGCGACTGCAGGTGCTCGTACTTCTCCTGCGCGATGCTCTCGGTCTCGCCGATCACGGTCATGAAGGAGGGCAGGATTTTGCAATCCTCCGGCGCGCGGCCGAAGCGCGCCATGCGCGCCTTGATGTCGGTGGTGAAGGCGAGCGTGTCCGCCTTGCTGTGCGGCGTGCAGAACACCAGCTCGGCCCAGCGCGCCGCGAAGTCCCGCCCGCGGTCGGACGAGCCCGCCTGCATGAAGACCGGGCGCACCTGCGGCGTCCGCGGCATCGCGAGCGGCCCGCGCGTGCGCACGTAGCGCCCCTCGAAGTTCGTGTAGCGAACCTTGGATGGGTCGATGAACACGCCGCCTTCGCGGTCGGCGACGATCGCGCCCTCGTCCCAGGAGTCCCACAGCGCGTTGCAGGCGGCTACCACTTCCTCGGCGCGGTCGTAGCGTTCCTCCTTGGGCGCGATGCCGTCCTGGCCGAAGTTGCGCGCCTCGAGGTCGGTGGCGGAGGTGACGATGTTCCAGGCCATCCGCCCGCCGCTCAGCAGGTCGAGCGACGCGAGCGTCCGCGCGATCCAGTAGGGATGCAGCAGCGTGGTGGACAGCGTCGCGCCGAGGCCGAGGTGCTGCGTCACCCGCGCCATCACGGGCAGCACCACCAGCGGGTCGAGGTAGGAGATCTGCCCGCCATGCCGGAGATACGCGTCGAAGTTGCCGCCATGGATGTCGGGCAGGCCGAAGGTGTCGGCGTAGAAGCAGGCGTCGAAGCGCGCATCCTCCAGCACGCGGGCGATATGCTCGTAGCGGGCGGGGTCGAAGATGTCGTCGAGCGCGGCCTCGGGGTGGCGCCAGGCGCCGGGGTGGTTCGCGGTCGGCCCGGTCTTGAGATAGGCGACCAGGTGCATGCGGCGCGTGGCGGTCATGCGGCCGTCCTGGTGCCGGCGGTGAAGACCAGCGAGGCGGCGCGCTCGTTGTCCGTCATCACGAGGCAGGTCGCCTCGACCGTGGCGCGCGCCGGCATGCGCGGGGCGCACATCGCGGCGATTGCCGATCCCTCGGCGCGGCCCTTCAACGCCGCCGGCCGATCGCGCGGCATCTCGGCGCGCATCGCCTCGGCGCCGTTGAGCAGGACCATCGCCTCGCGGCGCGGCGTGCTGCCGAGCCCATCGGGGATGCGCCGCGTGTGCATGTGGCCGCCGATGAGCCAGGCGCCCCGGGGCGCGGCGGGGCGCGAGACCCGCGGCGCACCCTCGCTGCGCCCGGGCCGGGTGCGCGCCGCGCAGGCACCGGGCACGGGCGGAACCAGCAGGATGGCGAGGCGCGGCATGACAGGGACTGCAACCCTTCGTTGCGCGCCTGTCAACGCGCCCCGGCCGTGCGGGAGATTTCCCCCCGCGCCGATCCGGCGTAAACCCCCCGCGCTTCCTTCCTGCCAGGTGCCAGCGATGCCCGATGCCCCCGCCCCGTCCGACCCGATGCAGATCCTCTCGGGCGCGCTGCCGTTCCTGAAGCGCTACGACGACGCGATCGTGGTGGTGAAGTACGGCGGCCACGCGATGGGCGAGGAGGAGACCGCGCTGCGCTTCGGGCGCGACATCGCGCTGCTCGAGCAGGTGGGCGTGAGCCCCGTGGTGGTGCATGGCGGCGGGCCGCAGATCAACGCCATGCTGAAGCGGCTGAACGTGAAGTCCACCTTCGTGCAGGGCCTGCGCGTCACGGACGAGGAGATGCTCGACGTGGTCGAGATGGTCCTGGCCGGTCCGGTGAACAAGCAGGTGGCGGAGGCCATCACGCGGGCCGGCGTCATGGCGGTGGGCATCTCGGGCAAGGATGGCGGGCTGATCCGCGCGCGCAAGCTGAACCGCACCTACCGCGACCCCGACAGCAACATCGAGAAGGTGCTCGACCTCGGCTTCGTGGGCGAGCCCGCCAGCGTGGACCCGAAGGTGCTGCGGCTGCTGATCGGCGCCGACATCGTACCCGTGGTCGCTCCGGTCGGCGTGGGGGAGGACGGGCAGACCTACAACATCAATGCCGACACGGCCGCTGGTGCGATCGCCGGCGCGCTGGGGGCCGAACGCCTGCTGATGCTGACCGACGTGCCCGGCGTGCTCGACCCCGAGAAGCGGCTGATCCCGGAGATGACGGTGGCCGAGGTGAAGCACGGCATCGAGGCCGGCTGGATCTCCGGCGGCATGATCCCGAAGGTCGAGACCTGCATCTATGCCGTGGAGCGCGGCGTGAAGGGCGCGGTGATCCTCGACGGGCGCGTGCCGCATGCGGTGCTGCGCGAATTGTTCACCGATGGCGGGGCGGGCACGCTGATCCGCGCCTGAGGCCGGAACGGCCGCGGGCCGCGCGGGTCGGCCGGCAGGCCATCGCTTTCCTCCTCCGCCGCCTCGGCGCCCATGGTGACGGCGCCCGGCGGGATCGCGACCATCAGCGGGCAGTTCGCGCGGCTGCGCCGCGGCTTGCAGCGGCAACAGCGCGATGGCGAACAGGATCGGCAGAGGCAGGCGCCTGGCGCGATCCCGCCCGGACGCTACCAGCGCGGGCCGTGGCCGGTCACGCCGGCGATGCCGCCTGCGTGATTGTCGTCGCCGGCGTGGCGGCCGGGCGACGCCATGGCCGGCCTATCGCCCGCCGATGCGCGCATAGACCGGGCGCAGCAGGAACGGGCTGAGGAAGAGCGGGAACTGGCAGAGCGCGAAGAACAGCAGGATGCGTTCATCCGTCGCCACCGGCAGCACCGCCAGGAACAGCGCCATGTTGCGGTTGCCCGCCAGCAGCCCGCCGGCGAGCGCGAGGCGCCGGCCCGCCGGCGCGAAGGCCAGCGCGGTCGCGGCGTTCATGCCGAAATTGCCGGCGAAGGCGAGCGCGAGCCCGCCCAGCACCCAGGAGGGTTCCGCCAGCAGCCGCGCGAGCATCCCGTCCATCACGCCGAAGCCGTAGAGCACCACCAGCCAGACCACCGCGCCATCCACCGCGCCCCCGAAGCGCGCCAGCGTCGGTGGCGCGACCAGCCGGCGGATCGCGATCGAGACCAGCAGCGGCAGCCCCACCACGAGCGCGAGCCGCGTCATCAGCCCCGGCAGCGAGATGGCGAGGTCGATCCCCATCAGCCCCAGCGCCAGCGGCGGCGCGGTGAAGGGCACCAGCAGCGTGGTCACCACCGCCACCACCAGGCTGATCTCGCCATCGAGCCCGACCAGGCGCGCAAAGGCCGGCGAGGAGGTGGCCGCGCAGCCGGTCGCGCTGATCACCAGGGCGGCGCCGAGTGGCCCATCCAGCCCCGCCGACATCGCCACGGCATAGGTCAGCACCGGCAGGACCAGCAGCAGCCAGGCGGTGAGTGCGGCCACCAGCACCGGCCGGCGCAGATAGGCCAGCACCTGCGCGAGGTCGACGCGCAGCAGCACCAGCGTCATCAGCCCGGCAACGGTAATGGTGACCACGTCGCGGAACAGCGCGGCGAGCGGCGGGACCAGCAGCCCCACGAAGATGCCGCCCGCCAGCAGCGCGCCGCCCTGCCGGGCCGACCATTCGAGGAAGCGCAGCGGTGACAGGATCGCGAGGTCCGGCGGTTGGAGGGAGCCGCCTGAGGTTCTATATCCCTGCGCGTGCGCACACCATCCTCGCTGCCCACCCTGATCGCGGGGCTGGTCCTGCTGGCCTCGCCGGCCATGGCCGGCTGCACCGACCCGCCGGCGCCTGGCGTCGAATGGCGGCGGTGCCTGCTGGAGGCGAGCGAGCTCGCCGGGGCCGACCTGTCGCGCGCCCTGCTGCGCGACGCATCCTTCCAGCGCGCGACCCTGACCGGCGCGAAGCTGGTGGAGGCGGATGCGATCGAGGCACGCTTCGTCTCGGCCGACCTGTCGGGCGCCGACCTGTCGCGCGCCGTGCTGCGCAGCGCCGACCTGACGCGCGCGAACCTGCAGCGGGCAGTTCTGGTGGGGGCCGACCTGCGCCGCGCCACGCTGTTCCGCGCCGACCTGACCGAGGCCGACCTGACCGGGGCCAATGTGGCAGGCGCCAACCTGTCCGGTGCGATGCTGGGCGGCGCGCGCTGGACCGACGGGCGGCGGGTCTGCGCGGCGGGGTCGGTGGGGAACTGCCAGTGAGCGGCAGCGACTACCTGGCGCGGCTGAACCCCGAGCAGCGCGCCGCGGTGGAGGCCGTGGACGGCCCGCTGCTGGTGCTGGCGGGCGCGGGCACCGGCAAGACGCGCGTGCTGACCACGCGCTTCGCCCACATCCTGCTGCAGGGCAAGGCCTTCCCGTCGCAGGTGCTGGCCGTCACCTTCACCAACAAGGCGGCGCGCGAGATGCGCGAGCGTGTCGCCGCCATCCTGGGCCAGCCGGCCGAGGGGCTTTGGCTTGGCACCTTCCACGCACTGGCGGCGCGGATGCTGCGCCGGCATGCCGAACAGCTCGGGCTGACATCGAACTTCACCATCCTCGATGCCGACGACCAGATGCGGCTGCTGAAGCAGGTGATGGAGGCGGCGCGCATCGACACCAAGCGCTGGCCGCCGAACGGGCTGATGGGCGTGATACAGCGCTGGAAGGACCGCGGGCTGGAGCCGACCGCAGTGACGCCCGCCGAGGATTCCGACTATGCCGGCGGGCGTGCGACGGAATTGTACGTCGCCTACCAGGACCGACTGAAGGCGTTGAACGCCTGCGACTTCGGCGACCTGCTGCTGCACGTGGTGACGCTGCTGCGCAACCACCCCGACATCCTGGCCGACTACCATCGGCGCTTCCGCTACATCCTGGTGGACGAATACCAGGACACCAACCTGGTGCAGTACTACTGGCTGCGGCTGCTCGCGCAGGGGCACCGGAACATCTGCTGCGTGGGCGACGACGACCAGTCGATCTATTCCTGGCGCGGCGCCGAGATCGAGAACATCCTGCGCTTCGAGAAGGATTTTCCCGGCGCGCAGATCGTGCGCCTCGAGTCCAACTATCGCTCCACCAAGCCCATTCTGGCCGCCGCGGCGGCGCTGATCGCGCACAACACGGGCCGCCTCGGCAAGACGCTGCGCGCGGGGCGCGCGGATGCCGAAGGGGAGAAGGTGCGCGTGGTTTCGCTGTGGGACAGCGAGGAGGAAGCCCGTATGGTCGGCGAGCGGATCGAGGCGGCGCGGCGGTCCGGCGAATCACTCGGCGAGATCGCCATCCTGGTGCGCGCCGGCTTCCAGACGCGCTCCTTCGAGGAACGGCTGATCGTGCTTGGCGTGCCCTATCGCATCATCGGCGGGGCGCGCTTCTACGAACGTCAGGAGATCCGCGACGCCATGGCGTATCTGCGCGTGGTGGCGCAGCCGGCGGACGACCTGGCCTTCGAGCGGATCGTGAACCTGCCCAAGCGGGGGCTGGGGGATACCGCCATGCAGGCCATGCACTCGATCGCGCGGGCGCAGGCCATCCCGCTGTCGATCGCCGCCGCCCGTGCGCTCGAGACCGGTGCCATCAAGCAGGCCAAGGCGCGCGAGGCGCTGCGCGAGTTGCTGCAAGGCTTCGAACGCTGGCGCGCGCAGAATGCTGCCGAGGGGCATGTGGTGATGGCCGCGACGCTGATCGACGAATCCGGCTATGCCGCGATGTGGCAGCAGGACAAGTCGCCCGAGGCGCCGGGGAGGCTCGACAACCTCAAGGAACTCGTGCGCGCCATGGGCGAGTTCGAGAACCTCGCTGCCTTCCTCGAGCACGTCTCGCTGGTGATGGAGAACGACGCCGACGCGGAGGGCGAGCGGGTCTCCCTGATGACCCTGCATGCCGCCAAGGGGCTCGAATTCGACATGGTCTTCCTGCCCGGCTGGGAGGAAGGGCTGTTCCCGTCCCAGCGCTCGCTCGACGAGGGCGGCGAGAAGTCGCTCGAGGAGGAACGCCGCCTCGCCTATGTCGGCATCACGCGCGCGCGGCGCGTGGCGGTGATCAGCCATGCGGCGAACCGGCGCATCTACGGCAACTGGCAGTCCTCGCTGCCCTCGCGCTTCCTGGATGAACTGCCGGCCGGCGAGATCATCCGCGAAGGCGGCGCGCAGCGCGAGGCGCGCTCGCATGGCTCGGTCTTCGCCGGCGGCGGGCTGTTCGCGCAGCGTCCGCGCCGCATGATCGAGGCCGGTGCGTGGGAGGTGAAGGAACGCCCCGCCGCGGCGTCATCCTTCAGCGTGGGCGAGCGCGTGTTCCACCAGAAGTTCGGCTATGGCCGCATCCTCGCCGTCGATGAGGACCGGCTCGACATCGCCTTCGACAAGGCCGGCGAGAAGCGCCTGCTCGACCGCTTCGTGGAGAAGACCTGATGCGCCCGTCGGGTCCCGACACCGCCGCATCCCTCTCGCGCCGCCGCGCGGAGCCGCTCGAGGCCCTGGTCATCGACCACCTGCCCGAGCATGCCGTGCCGGTCTTCGAGGCGGCGCTGCAGCAGGTGTGCAGCACGGTCGCGCTGTTCCGGGACGAACCGACGGACACCTGGCGCATCGAGGGCGTGCGCGAGGCCGGCGCGCATGACGAAGAACTGGACGCCGCACTGGCCCTCGCGGCGGCGGTCGCGGGCATCGACCCGCCGGCGGTGCAGGCCGCGCCGGTGGAGGCAGAGGGCTGGCTCGCGCGCACCGTGCAGGCCTTCCCGGAGATGCCGATCGGCCGGCGCTTCCTGATCCGCCCGACCCATGTGCCCGATCCCGTCACGCATGGTCGCATCGTGCTGAAGCTCGATGCCGGGCTGGCCTTCGGGTCCGGCGAGCACGCCTCGACGCAGGGCTGCCTGCGTGCCTTCGAAGCCGTGGCCCATCGCCGCCCACGGACGGTCTGCGACCTGGGCAGCGGGTCCGGCATCCTCGCCATGGCGGCGGTGAAGGCGCTGCCCTGCCGCGCGCTCGCCACCGACATCGAGCCCTGGTCGGTGCGCGTGTGTGAACAGAACGCCCGGCTGAACGGGATCGTGCCGCGGCGCATGCGCGCCATCCTGGCCGATGGCTGGAAGCCGCGGGCGATGAAGGGCGTGCGCTACGACCTGATCTTCGCGAACATCCTGGCGCGCCCGCTCTGTGCAATGGCGCGGGAGCTCGCGCTGCACCTGGCCCCCGGCGGCACGGCGATCCTGGCCGGGCTGCTCGGCACCCAGGCGCGGATGGTGCTGGCGGCGCATCGGCGGCAGGGGCTGGTGCTCGAGCGCCGCATCGATGTCGGGCCCTGGACCACGCTGGTGTTGCGCCGGCGGGGCTGAGGCGGCGCGTTCACCGGGCGGGCAGGGCAGGCGGCCAGGCGGCCTCGATCATGGTGCGCGCCAGGGCATCGTAGGCGTTGCGCCAGGCGGCCTCGACCTCCGGCGTGAAGCGTTCGCCCAGCGTGCGCGCCAGGGCCGCCATCAGCGCCGTGCCGACGGCTTCGTAGTGCGCCGGCTGCGCGCCATAGTCGACGTGGCGGCGGGCAAGATCCGCCACCATCGGGAACAACACCTCGTGGTCATGCAGCCGCGCGACGATGGACCCCAGCATGCTCATGAGCTTGGTCCCCTGCTCCGCGAGGTCGGAGGGGAACAGCGGTCGCACCTGCGGCGCGATCTCGAACAGCCGGTCGTAGAACATCGCCGCCGTCTCCTGGCCCATGCGGGAGACGTGCCAGAAACTGCCGCGCACGATATCGACCTCGTCGTCCTGAAGCCGCATGTCGCCCGATCCACCGTAATGTGGCGGAACACACCCTAGCACGCGCGGCCGCGATCAGTCGCCCGGGAGGAAGACCTTCGCGAAGGACTCGCGCAGCCAGGCCATCGTCACCTGGATGCGCGCGGTCTGGATCGTGTCCGGATGCGCATGGATGTGCAGGGTGCGCATGAGCTCGGGCGGGCCGTCGGCCACGCGCGCCAGGGTTGGGTCGTCCTCGGCCAGGCACATCGGCAGCAGCCCCTTGCCAAGGCCGCCGCGGATGCCCGCGCGCAGCACGGCCGAATCCGTCGCGGTAAGTCGCAGTGCCTCGCCCGCCTTGCGTTCGCGCTCGATCCAGCGGATCAGTCCCCGAAGTGGCGCATCGTCGTCCCAGAACGAGACCCAGGGGAGCGGGCCAGGATCGACGCCCGCGGGCGCATAGACCGCGTAGGGCACGTCGCCGAGCTTGACGGCGAATTCCGATTCGCGCGGCGATACCTCGAACCACAATGCGACCGCGGCCTCTCCCCGCCCGAGGCTGCGCCCGGCGTAGGCAGTGATGATGCGCAGATCGAGCCGCGGATGCTGCGCCAGCAGGGCCGGCACCGCGCGTTCCACCAGCCGCGTCGTGCTCCACGGATTTCCGATGAGGCGCACCAGGCCGGCCGCGCCCTGGCCGGCATTGGAGACTTCCTCGCTGAGCCGGATGGCGCGCGCTTCCATCTCCAGTGCGCGCGCGATCGCCGCCTCCCCCGCCGGCGTCGGCGCGAAGCCGGTCTTGGAACGGATGAACAGGATGGCGCCGAGATCGGCCTCCAGCGCCGAGATGCGGCGCCCCGCCGTGGACTGGTCGATGCCGAGCAGCGCCGCGGCAGCGGTCAGCGACCCCGAGCGGCTGATCGCGAGCAGCACCTTCAGGTCATCCCAGTTCAGCGACATGCATCACATTCCCTCGCCGCAACGCTGCATCAGCCGCCTGCACGGATGCAACGGCGCATGCGGGCGGTGCAGGCCTGCGGGTTCCTTTCCGGGTGCGGAGCGATCCATAGGAGAGGCCGGCCGCGCAGGAGCGGGGCCACACCCCGACACACGGACAAGGACACCAAGCAATGCCCATCTACATGAAGCTCGGCGACATCAAGGGAACTGCCGTTGCCCATGAGACGCGCGCCATCGACCTGCCGATCGATGGCATCAAGGGAGAGTCGGACGACGGCCCGCCGGGGACCCGGAGCGCGATGAGCCCGATCGACACGGGCGGCGCCGTCACCGACGGTGCCACCTCCGCCAGCGCGCAGGCGGATGGGTCCGTGTTCACGGTGCGAGGCACCGACTATCAGGGCTCCGGCTTCGATCGCGGCCATATGAGCCCGTCTGGCGACGGCGGCGTGACGGGGACGGGGACGTTCGCCGAACCCACCGGCGCGACCGCCGCCCGCAACGGCGGCGACGAGATGCTCCGGACGCAGTATGGCAACAACAACACCTACGACGCCGCGCCGTCCGGGACGGGCAAGACGCTCGCGGCGCCGCTGCTCGGCAAGTCGGTCGCGGACGGCGATGCGGCGGGTGCCGCCGCCGCGGGGCTCGCCGTCGATGCGGCGGACGCGCCAGCGGGCATCTCCCATGCCACCACCGTGCTCGCCTGGGCGCGGGTGGACGGTGTGTCGCCGATGTCGCCGATGTCGGCAGTGGCGCCACAGGCGGGCGGCGACGACCACCGCGGCGAGATCGGTATCGACAGCTTCTCGTCGGGCAGCGCCCCGTCGAGCGACGCGTCGGTGGCGACCAGCGGGTGGCGAGACTACCGAGTCTCGGTCGACACGATCGAGTCCCGCCCGGGGGAGGAGGCGCCGGGCGACCTCGCCGGCGCGACCATCCTCGGAGTCTCGGGTGGCGGCAGTGGCGACGACGTGCTCGTCGGCGGTAGCACGGGCCATGACGGGCCCTACGCGGCGACGTTCAGGGGCGGTGTCACGGTCGCCGTCGGCGATGTCGCTTCGGGCGATGACGTCGTGGTCGATGGCCGCATCATCACCGCGGAGGACCCCTCCCCCGTGGCACCGGGCCTCGTTGTCGAGGACCATGACGCGGCCGGGACGCGGTCCATGGCGGGCATCGAGGACAAGGGCGACACGATCTCGGACTTCCAGATCTCCAACGTCGCGAACGCGGAGATCCACATCGAGAGCTTCTCCTGGGGCGTCTCGCAGCAGGGTGCCCACAGCGCACCCGCTGGTGGCGCGCCCCAGGGCGGCGGCCCACAGGTGAAGGTGTTCGACGGCGCCGCCGGTTCGGGCGACGATGTCATCGTCGATGGCCTCGTCATCACTGCGGAGGACGCCATGGCCGCGCAACACGAGGTCGACCACCTGCTCGGCATCCGCTTTGCCTCTGCGGACGCATCGAGCCGGCCAAGCGAAATCTTCTCGCTCAACTTCGAGGAGATCAAGGTGGAGGCCGCCGGGGTGCTCGACGGGCCGTTCGATGACCTGTCGGATTGGGCGACCGGCGGCATCGAAGCGGGAGGGCCCTACTCCACGGGCTACGTCAAGGTTTCGGGTGACGGGTTCTGACGCGGCGCGCATGCGCCGACGCGAAGCGGCCGGGTGCGCGGCGCGCCCGGCCCATGGCACCTCGTGCAGGGTGAAGGTGACCTGGCGCATGGCGCGCGACGCGATATCGCTGCCGGCGCCGTCATCGCATCAAGACGGCATGTGCCGGTTGCGGCCCCCCGCGCGTCTTGCCCATGCCCTGCCACGCGATCGGTTGCAGGGACCCCGCCGTGCCGGTCTGGAGCATCGGCATCGACCCGCTCCGAGTATCCCGCCAGCGCGGCGCCTCACTGGGCCGTCATGGCGGGCGGTGTTCACCGTGAGGCATTTCATCGCAAACCGCCCCAGCAGCGCGCATCTGGCCGTAGAGGAGACGCACCGTGCCGATCGAGATCAAGGAGCTCCAGATCAAGGTGACCGTTCCCCCGCCGGACGGCCAGGGCGCCGCGGTCGGCGAGACTGACCTGCTCCTGTTCCAGGCCACGCCACCCGACGGGTGGGATGGCAAGGATGCCGAATGGCGCGGCGCCGATGCGACGGACGCGCTCGCGCCCGATCCGGCACCCGCCGATGCCGCGCCCGCGGTGCACCATTCCGGCGGCGTCAACATGACCTTGGGTGACGGCAGCGTCCGGATCCTGTCAGACGGGTTCGACCTGTTTTCCTGATCGCCGCCGGTGCGGTCAGTGTTTCAGGCGCTGCGGCTGATCGCCTCGCGCTGCAGGGCGGCGTTGGTCTCGAAGGCCTTGGCGTTCGCCTCGTAGGCACGCCGCGCGAGGATCGTGTCGGCCAGCGCGTGTTCGAGATCCCCGCTGGCCTGGGCCGCGGTGAGCTCCTCGTTGCCGGTGGGCGGCGCGGGTGAGGGATCGCTGCCGCGCGCCGGGGTGGCAGCGGGCGTCGCGATCACGGTGGCCGCCTCGGTGACGCGGTCCGTCGCGCGCTGCATGCCCTGGAGGGACGCGGTGAGTGCGACCTGCATCGTCGCAGGATGCGCGACGCTGCTTGGCAGAAGGTTAACGTGCTACTCCGCGGCCCTCGCCGTGGCCTCGGCGTGCTGGCGCAGCCGCGGCATCACCTCCAGCGCCAGGCGCCGCATGGTCTCCGCCTCCCAGGCCGCGTTGACGCCCGACCAGTCAAGGCCTGGCATCAGCAGATGGCCGAAGGGCCCGGCCTCCTCGCGCAGCGCCACCAGGCGGTCGAGCACGGTGCGGGGTGATCCGGCGATGACGCAGGCCTCGATCATGTCCTCGGGTGTCGCGGCCATCGGGTCCATGTCCTCGCGCGGGGTCATGGTGCCCGCGAGGCCGGCGCGTTTCGCGAGGCTGCCGAGGTAGTCGTAGTAGTAGTGCGTCGCCCCCTCGGGTGCGGTGGCGCGGGCGCGCGCCTCGGCATCGGTGGCGGCGATCACCATGTTGCGGGCAACGCGCCAGTTGCTGCCATCGACCGGCCGCCCGGCTTCGGCCAGCCCCTTCGCCATGCTGCGCCAATGCCCTGCGAGGATGCGGTGCGCCACGAAATTCGCGCTGATCACGCCCCAGCCGCGCGCGGCGGCGACCGTCACGCCGTAGCTCTCCGCCTGGCGGGCGGAGATGTGTATGGACGGCCCGCCAGGCCGGAAGGGCTTGGGCATGAAGCCCACGCCGTAGTCGGGCAGCACGGTGCGCGTCAGGCGGATCGGCCAGGTCGCGCCGGCGATGTCATAGGGCGGGTCCCGCGCCCAGATCGCCTGGATGGTGTCGATCGCCTCGAGCATGCGCTTGCCGCGTTCCATCGGCGCGATGTCGCCGAACAGCTCGAAGTCGGAGGCGAGGCCGCCGGCGCCGATCCCCAGCATCAGCCGCCCGCCCGACATGTGGTCGAACTGCGCGACCTCGGCCGCGACGATCGCCGGGTGATGGTTGGGCAGGTTGATCACGCCGGTGCCGAAGTGGAGGCGCGTGCGGTGCACCAGCCCGGCCATGAACATCAGCGGCGAGGCGATGGGCTCGGATGTGGCGGAGAAATGCTCGCCGACCCAGAGCTCGTCGAAGCCGAGCCGGTCGGCGAGCAGCGACTTCTCGGTATCCTCGGCGAGGGTCTCGTGCATCGGTCGCTGCGGAGGGTGCAGCGGCATCATGAACAGGCCGAGGCGCATCGGGCGGATCCCTGTATGGACCCGTGCGAGGCTAGAGCAGATCCCGATCAGGTGGAATCACCTGATCGGGTAAAGATGCTCGCAAAAACAAGGTGCTAGACGCGGTGCGGCGAGCCGGGGCGCGCGGGGACGCCTGTGGGCGGTCAGCGCCGGAAGGTGAAGGAGGCGCCCCAGGGCCCGTAGTTGGAGGTGGTGATGCCGTTCGCCGCGCTGCCGGCATAGGCGTTCTGTCCCGGCGCCGGCACCACGTTCACCAGCCCGCCGGCGGCCGGGATCACGCCGGCATGGACGGCGGCGCGGCAGACCCGGCTGTCGGTGGTGTAGATGCCGGTGCCCCAGACCGAGCCCGACATCGCCTGGTCCGGCGTGCAGCTGCAGCTCAGCGGCGCGTTGCGGCCCTCGAAGTTCGCCGGGCAGGCCGCGGCCTGGACGCCCGGCGCCGCGACGGTGAAGGAGGCGCTCCAGGGGCCGTAGTTGGAGGTGGTGACGCCGTTGGCCGCACTGCCGGCATAGGCCTGCTGGCCCGGCGCGGGCGTCACGGTCACGACGCCGCCGGTGGCCGGGATGGCGCCGGCATGGATGGCGGCGCGGCAGATGCGGCTGTCCGCGGTGTAGGTGCCGGTGCCCCAGACCGAGCCGGACAGCGCGGCTTCCGTCGTGCAGGTGCAGGTCAGCGCGCCGGCCTGGTTCTGGAAGGTGTCCGGGCAGGCGGCGGTCGCGGCGGCCGGCGCGGCCACGGTGAAGGATGCGCTCCACGGCCCGTAGTTGGAGGTGGTGACGCCATTTGCCGCACTGCCCGCATAGGAGGGCAGGCCAGGTGCGGGCGTGACCACGATGACGCCGCCCAAGGCGGGGATGGCGCCGGCATGGACCGCGGCACGGCAGATCCGGCTGTCGGTGGTGTAGGTCCCGGTGCCCCAGACGCCGCCCGAAACGGCGGCTTCCGGCGCGCAGGCGCAGGTCATGGGCGCCGTCTGGCCCTGGAAACTGGCGGGACAGGGGGACTGGGCCGCGGCCGGCCCAGCCAGGAACAGCACGGTCCCGAGAGCCAGAACGAAGCGACGCATGGCAGTCCTCCCGGAAGATTCGGCAGGAGGAATGCTATGGGCCGGCCGTAGCGTGAACAACCGGTCATCGTAACGGCGCGGAACGAACCGCGCCGCCGTGGCCTCAGGCGGCGCGGGGGGTGCTGCGGCGCATGCCGCCCGTCGAGCGCGCGTCGTTGGCCGGGCGCGGCGCGAAGGCGGGGTCGAAGACGCGCGCGATGTCGAAACGCGTCATGCCGATGTCGCGCAGTTCCCGATCGGACAGGTTGCGCAGCGCCTGGTAGGTCTGCACCCGGGCCGGGAAGGTGACCAGTGCGCGGACCAGCGCCTCGGCGGCGTTCATCACGGCGCGGCTGGCGCGGCGGAAGCCGGCGGCGATCGCCTCGTCCCGCGCGGCGATGGCCTGCAGGCGCAGGGCCTCGACCTCGGCCTGGCGGCGGGAGGGGATGGTGGCGGCGGGCAGCAGCAGGGCGGCCTCGGCCTTGGTGATATGGGCGTCCATGGTTAAGTGTCCTTGTCCCGGCTGGCGACTGGTTCGGGGCGACCAACCTTTCGGCCACGCAATCTATGTGCAGGGCCGCCACATATGATGCGCCAAGGTCACAGCCGAGCCATGCGTCTGGTGCGTGGTTTCCTGTGGATACATGCAACAATGCGGTAACGAGGATCACAACCCTGTCCCCCAGCGACCGCCTCGCCGCCCTCCGCGCCCGCCTCGCCGAGGCCGGCCTGCAGGGCTTCATCATCCCCCGATCCGACGAGCATATCGGCGAATACGTGCCGCCCTCCGGCGAGCGCCTGGCTTGGCTCAGCGGCTTCACCGGCTCCGCCGGGATGGCGATCGTGCTTGCCGACCGCGCCGCGGTCTTCACCGACGGGCGCTACACGCTCCAGGTGCGCAACCAGACCGATCCGGCGATGTGGGAATGCCGTCACCTGACCGAGGAGCCCGCCACCGACTGGCTGAAGGCGCATGCCCAGGGGCTGCGCATCGGCTACGACCCCTGGCTGCATGCGGGTCCGGCGATCGAGCGGCTTGCGGTGCCGGGCGTCACGCTGGTGCCCGTCGCGGCCAACCCGGTCGATGCCGCCTGGACCAACCGCCCGCCGGCGCCGATGGCCGAGGCGGTGCCGCACCCCATCGCCTTCGCCGGCAAGCCGGCCCAGGAGAAGCGTGCCGAGGCCGCCGCGGCGCTGCGCGAGGCCGGCGAGGCCGCCGCCGTGCTGGCCGACCCGCATTCGCTGGCCTGGCTGCTCAACATTCGCGGCGGGGATCTTGCGAACACCCCGCTCGCGCTTGGCTTCGCGCTGCTGCATGACGACGCGCGCGTGGATGTCTTCATGGCGCCGCAGAAGGTGCCGCCGGCCACCCGCGCGCATCTGGGCAACCAGGTGGTGGTCCGCCCGCGCGAAGAATTGCCCGCCGCGCTCGACGCGCTGCGCGGGAAGCGCGTGCGCATTGACGCCGAGGCGACGCCCGCCTGGTTCACCGAGCGGCTGCGCGCCGCCGGCGCCGAGGTCAGCGCCAACGAGGACCCCTGCCGCCTGCCGCGCGCCTGCAAGAACGCCATCGAGCGCGACGGCGCGCGCGCCGCGCATCGCCGCGACGCGGTGGCGATGGCGCGCTTCCTCGCCTGGTTCGCGCGCGAAGCGCCGAAGGGCGGGCTGAGCGAGATCTCTGCCGCCGAGCGGCTGCTCGCCTTTCGCCGCGAGGTCGAGCATTTCCGCGGCGAGTCCTTCTCCGCCATCTCCGGTGCCGGCGAGCACGGCGCCATCGTGCATTACCGCGTCACGCCTGAGAGTAACCGCCGCATCGCGCCCGACGAGTGCTACCTGATCGATTCCGGCGGGCAGTACCTGGACGGCACGACCGACATCACCCGCACGCTCTGGACCGGGCCGGGGCAGGCGCCGGCTCAGCTGCGCGAACGTGCGACGCGCGTGCTGAAGGGCCATATCGCATTGGCCACGCTGCGCTTCCCGGCCGGTCTCGCCGGGCCGCACCTCGATGCGCTGGCGCGGCGGCCGCTGTGGGATGCCGGGCTCGACTACGACCACGGCACGGGGCACGGCGTTGGGTCGTTCCTCTCGGTGCACGAGGGGCCGGCGGCCTTCTCGCGCGCGGCGCGCGTGGTGCCCCTGCGCGAAGGCATGATCCTGTCCGACGAGCCCGGCTTCTACGCCACCGGCGAATACGGCATCCGGCTCGAGAACCTGCTGCTGGTGGTCCCGTCCTCGGTGCCTGGCGCGGCGAAGCCGTTCCTCGAGTTCGAGACGCTGACGCTGGCCCCGTTCGACCGCGCGCTGGTCGATGCGGCGATGCTGACGACGGCGGAGCGGGCGTGGCTGGACGCCTATCACGCGCGAGTCGTGGCGGAGGTGGGGCCGCGGCTCGATTCCGCGACGGCGGCGTGGCTCGCGGCGGCCTGCGCGCCGCTTTAGATCAGATCTCGATCAGGTGGAATCATCTGATCGGGTGAAGATGCTCGTCAAAACAACAGGCTAGAGGCGTTGTAGCGAGCCTAGGCGAGCGGAAACGGCTCTAGCGGTCCGGCGGCCGGATGCAGGATGTGAAATGCATCCGGGACACTGCCCGCCCGATCTCTAGCCTGTGCCTCCCGGCGAAGACCGGGACACAAGCACAAGGAGACCGGGTGCATGGGCAGGTTCATGGCGGTGGCGCTGAGCGCCTTGCTGGTGGTGGCAGGGGCCGCCGGGGCGCAGGCGCAGACCCGGGTGCTCAGCCGCGCCGAGGTGCAGGTGGTGGCGCGCGACGACAGCGGTGGTGCGACGCCCTATTGCGCCATGGTCTTCCGGTTGCGGAACGTCGGCACCACCCGCCTCAGCGTCTTCGCGGCCGAGATTGCCGCCACCGATCTGCGTAGCGGCGCGCCGCTGCGCGTGCCGACCACCACCATCCCCTTCTCCGGTGTGGCACCTGGCAAGACGAAGGAATGGACCACCGCCGGCGCGCATGGCGCCGCATGCGCCCAGGTGCGGCTGCAGGTGACGCGCGTGACCTGCATGACGCGCTGCGAATCGGTGGCCTGGACGCAGCAGGGCCTGGGCGCGCTGGAGGCCGCGCCGTAACGCGGCGCACCGTATTCGCCCGCGGCGGCGCTTGCCGGGTGCTGCCGCCGGGCGGCCACGTCGTGAACAGCGGCGGCGGGCTGAGCGCCGGGCGCGATGCGCCGTTCAGCGCGGCGCGCCGAGCAGCATCCTGACGCCGAGGCCGACGAAGAGCGTGCCCGCCGCGCCATCCATCCAGCGCCCGGCGCTGGAAGCGCGCAGCCGTCCCGCGATGCGCGCCGCCGCCGGGATCAGCAGCGCATAGAAGGGCAGCGCGATGGCCGGCAGCAAAGGGCCGAGCAGCAGCATCTGCACCCACACCGGGCTGCGGCCGGGATCGACGAAGAGGGGCACGAAGGCGAGGAAGAACAGCCCCACCTTCGGGTTCAGCAGATTCGTCACGAAGCCCTGGCGGAAGGCGGCGGCAAGGCTGATCGCCGGCGCCGCCGCAGCGCTGTCGGGCCCCGGGCTGCGCAGCGCCGCGCGCAGCGCCTGCGCGCCGAGCCACAGCAGATACAGCGCGCCGGAGATGCGCAGCGCGGTGAACAGCGCCGGGTGCGCCGCCACCAGCGCAGCCACGCCCGCGGCTGCGAGCGCGATGTGCACGCCCACGCCGGCATAGACGCCCGCGGTCGCCGCCCAGCCGCGGCGAGCCCCGCCCGAGAGCGTCTGGCCCAGCACGAAGGCCATGTCCGGCCCAGGTGTCACCACGAGAACCAGGCAGGCAAGGAGGTATCCGGCAAGGAGGGAAGGATCGACGGGCATGGCCGGGTGATGTCTCGGCCGGCCCTCATTCGTCCAACGCATTGGCCTGATGGTTTGCATCAGGCTTCCTGATGTGAGTCGCGGGCTGCGCTACGCCTCCGTATGCGCCTGCACCGTGCCCTTGCGCACTGCCGCCTTCAGCGCCGCGTGGTCGCGCTCGGCCTGGTCGGCATAGGCCAGGGCAAACTGGCCCATTGCATCGTCGAACTGCGCGCCGGAGCCGAGATAGCCGGCGATGCCGGTCACGTCCGCGCTCTTGGCGTGGGCACGCGCCAGCGTCCAGCCGCACAGCTTGGCGTAGAGCACCATCATCTCCTCGTCGAAGGTCTCGACCATCGGCTTGATCTTCGCGTCGCGCAGCTGGCGCACATAGAACTGCCGACCGTTCGTCCCCGTGACCCAGCCGAGGAAGACGTCGGAGGCCGGCTGCGTCAGGCGTTGGCCGACCACCACGCGCTCCCCGTGATGCGCGTGGCGGCTCGCCCCTGCGAAGGGTTCCAGCACCGAGGCCACCGCTTCCTTGAACTGCAGGAACAGCGGGTCGTTGGTGGCGGACATCATGAGCACGATCCAGCAGCGCCGGCCCACGCTGCCCACGCCCACCACCTTGATCGCCGCATCCACTACCCGGTAGCGGTCGAGCAGCACGCGCCGCTCCTCGCTGAGCGTCTCGCGATAGGCGGCGAAGACCGTATCGAGGATCTGCTCGAACTCCTTGTTGCGTGCGGCCTCGGGGTGGAAGATCAGGGGTGGCGTGTCGCGGATCGCGGTCCGCCCGCCCACCACGCCCGCAAGCTTCGGGAAGTCGAGCTCCGAGCCGCTGCCGGCGGATGCCTTCGCGAGCCGCGTCTCGATGCGGTCCTGGATTGCGGGCGGCACCAGGGCCATGACGTCCTGCGCCGTGAGGCGCGCATACCAGACTTCGAGCGGGTCCATCTCGGCGTATTCGCGCAGGCGCTTGCGGTAGCTGCGGGCGCAGGCGACCGCCGCCTCCTCCCCGATCCTGTCGGACAGGCCATTGGAGCGCGCGGCCAGTACGAAGGAGGCGACAAGCCGCTTCACGTCCCATTCCCAGGGCGCGGGAAGCGTCTCGTCGAAATCGTTGATGTCGAAGAGGATGTTGCGCTCGGGCGTGGCGAAGCCGCCGAAATTCATCAGGTGGCAGTCGCCGCAGGCCTGCACGCGATGGCCGCTCGCCGGCAGGGTCGCCAGGTCGGCCGCCATGACGGCGGCCGCGCCGCGGTAGAAGGCGAAGGGCGATTGCAGCATGCGGCCGTAGCGGATCGGCACGAGCTCCGGCAGGCGCTCGGCATCGGATTCCTGCAGGAGCGCGATCGGGTCCTTGCGGTTGGCGGGCCGCTTCCAGGCGGCCTGGGATGCGCGCGGGAGGATGTTGCGCAGCGCCTTGCCGGCCTCCAGCCGCTCGGCGATCGAGGCACCATGGGCCTGCGTCGCGGCGGGCGGCGCTGGCGGGGCTTCGACTGGCCGTGCGGCGCTGGCCGGGTGTTTTCGCGTGGCCTTCTTCATCAGTCGCTCCTTCGCCTCCCAAGAGGCATCCGGTGAACGCGCCGCGAATGTCTGGCAGTCTGCGCGGCGACGCGGGTGAGCGCCTTGATCAGGATCAACTTCGCGAAAGCGCCCGGCGGACATCCTTGAACACCCCTGCCGGACCGACCCGCATGCATGATGCCGCATCGCTTGAAGGCCTCGAGGCGGCTGTCAGCACGGCGGCGTCATGGCTCAAGCTCGGGATCGAGGCGGTCAGCGTTGCGATCATCCTGGTGGGCATGCTGGTCGCGATCGTGAGGCTGTGCGCCCATGCGTCGGGCCGCCCGGCCGGCGACGTGCGCATGGGCCTGGCGCGGGTGCTGTCGCTGGCGCTCGAGTTCCAGCTCGCGGCCGACATCGTCGGCACCGCGATCTCGCCCAACTGGGAGCAGATCGGCAAGCTGGCGGCGGTGGCGGCGATCCGCACCTTCCTCAACTACTTCCTGCAGCGCGAGCTCGCGGCCAAGGACGGGGCGCCGCCCCACGGCCAGGTCACGGCGGAGGGCGCGCCGGTTTCCAAGCCGTGACGGCGAGGCGGGGCGCGTCGGGCTGAGCGGCCCGGGGCAGGCCTTCGCGCCGGCCGCCTACAGCCCGGCCAGGTCGCGATACTCCGCCTCGGTCAGGATGCGCAGGCCGAGCTCCGCCGCCTTGGTCGCCTTCGACCCCGCATCGGCGCCCACCACCACGAAGTCGGTCTTCTTCGACACCGACTTGGTGACCTTCGCGCCGAGGCGTTCGGCCTGCGCCTCGGCCTCGTCGCGCGTCAGCGTCTCGAGCGTGCCGGTGAAGACCAGTGTCTTGCCGGCGAAGGGGCTGTCGGCGGCGGCGGTGGATTCCGCGGGCAGGGGCGGGGCCTCGCGCGCCAGGTCGTCGAGCGCGGCCAGTGCGCGGGGTTCGGCGAAGAATTCCACCAGCTCCTCGGCGATGGCGGGGCCGATGCCCTGGATCGAGCCGAGCTCCTCGCGCGCCTCCGACCCGATCACATGCGCGGCGACCATCTTCGCGCGCCACTCCTCGAGCGTGTGGTAGTGGCGCGCGAGAAGCTTCGCGTTCTGCTCGCCGATGCGGCGGATGCCGAGCGCGAAGATGAAGCGTTCCAGTGGGACGCTACGACGCGTCTCGATGGCCTCGAGCAGCTTCGCCACCTTGCGCGCCTCGTCGGACTTCTTCGAGCGCGCCCCCCAGCCTTCCCATTGGCGCATGCGCTCCGCGTGGTGCGCCAGGCGGAAGATGTCGGCGGGTGAGCGCACCAGGCCCTCGTCGAACAGCTTCTGGATGTTCTCCTCGCCGAGGCCCTCGATGTCCATCGCGCGGCGGGAGGCGAAGTGCTTGAGGCGTTCCACGGCCTGCGCGGGGCACACGAGGCCGCCGGTGCAGCGGCGCACCACGTCCTCCCCGTCGCGGATGGCGTGGCTGCCGCAGACCGGGCAGGCAGTGGGGAAGGCGAAGGGCTGCGCGCCGGGCGGGCGCTTGTCCGGCAACACCTCAACCACCTGCGGGATGACGTCGCCGGCGCGCTGGATGCGCACCGTGTCGCCGATGCGGATGTCCTTGCGCGCGATCTCGTCCTCGTTGTGGAGCGTGGCGTGGCGCACCACGACGCCGCCCACCGTGACCGGCTGCATCACCGCGCGCGGTGTCAGCGCGCCGGTGCGCCCGACCTGGATCTCGATGTCCAGCAGCACGGTGGTCGCCTGCTCGGCGGGGAACTTCCACGCCGTCGCCCAGCGCGGGGCGCGGCCGACGAAGCCGAGGCGCCGCTGCCAGTCCAGTCGGTCGAGCTTGTAGACCACGCCGTCGATGTCGTAACCGAGCGCGGCGCGCTGATCGCCGATCCGGCGCTGGAAGGCCTCGGCATCGGCCTCGGTATCGAGCAGCGTCGAGAGCGGGTTCACCGCGAAGCCCCAGTGCTGCAGTCGCTGCAGGAAGGCGTGGTGGCTCTCCGCCGGCGGCTCGCTCGACGCGCCCATGGCGTAGGCGAACAGCTTCAGCGGGCGCGAGGCGGTGATCCGCGCATCGAGCTGGCGCACCGATCCCGCCGCGGCGTTGCGCGGATTGGCCGGGACGACCACCGCATCGCCGAGCTTCTCGCCGCGCGCACGGCGCTGTTCGCGCTCGGCGGCGGCCTGTTCCTGCGCCGTGCGGAAGGCCAGGAAATCCGCCTTGTCCATGAAGACCTCGCCGCGGATCTCGATGCGGGCGGGGAAGGGCGCGTGCAGGCGCTTCGGCAGGTCGGCGATGGTCAGCAGGTTCTGCGTGACGTCCTCGCCCTCGATGCCGTCGCCGCGCGTCGCGCCCTTGATGAAGGCGCCGTCCTCGTAGAGCAGGTTGATCGACAGCCCGTCGATCTTTGGCTCGGCCACGAAGCGCAGCGGGTCCTCCGCGGACAGCCCGAGGAAGCGGCGGATCGAGGCACAGAACTCGCCGAATTCCGTCTGCGAAAAGACGTTGTTGAGCGAGAGCATCGGCTCGCCATGGCGCGACTTGGCGAAGCCCTCGGCGGTGGCGGCACCGACGCGACGGGATGGGCTGTCGGCGCGCACCAGCGCGGGGAATCGTGCCTCGATCGCGCGGTTGCGCGCGACCAGCGCGTCGTAGGCGGCATCACTGATCTCTGGCGCGTCCCGGCCGTGATACAGCGCATCATGGTGCGCGATCTCGACGGACAGCGCGGCCAGTTCCTCGGCGGCTTCCGCCTCGGTCAGGCTGGCGGTGTCGCGGGTGCGCAGCGTGGTCATGGCGCGGCCTCGTCGGCGATCGTGTCGAAGGCGGCGCCGACCAGGATGCGGCCTTCGAAGCCGCCTTCCGATCCGGCGCCGAGCGCTGTGTAGAACGCCGTGGCCTCGTCGTCGCCCTCATCGACGCCCCACCACAGGCAGACGGCGCCGGCGGCGCGGGTCTCGGCCGCCAGGGCCGCCATCAGCGCGCGGCCGATGCCCCGCCGGCGGAACTCCGGGCGGACATAGAGGTCCACCACGATGCAACCGCCCGCCGCGCGGGTGGAATCGAACACGATGTTGCCGGTGACGAAGCCGGCCAGCACGCCATCGGCTTCCGCCACGCGCAGGATCGACAGCGGCGCCGGCCCCAACAGATCGCGGCGCACATGCGCCCCCGTCATGGTCACGACCGGGCCGCCTTCGTCCAGGCTGTTGATGGCGTTGAACAGCGCCGCCACCTCCTCGGCCTCGTCGTCGCGCGCGGGGCGGATCATGGCGGCGGCTCCGCGGCCAGGTTGAGGAAATCCTGGTGCACGACAGCGAAGGCGACCACGCTTTCGCCACGGCTGCCCAGGCGCCGGTAGAAGGCGTGCGCGGCCGTGTTCCCGGGCTTCGCCGTCAGCCAGAGATGCCGCGCGCCCTGCGCATGCCCCGCGCGCGCGACGGCGGCGAGCAGCGCGCGCGCGATGCCCCGGCGGCGATGCCCCGGCGCGACGTAAAGGTCCCCCACATAGAGGCCGCGTTCCCCATGCCCGGTCTCATAGGTGGGATGCGCGGTGGCGTAGCCGACCAGCGTGCCCTGCGCCTCCGCCACCATCGCGATCGTCGTCGCGCTGGCGATGATGTCGTCTCGCACATCCGCCGCGGTCAGCAGGTCGTCCGGATCACCCTGATCGCGGTTCAGGGCGGCCATCAGGGTCCGCAGCGCGGGGGCGTCGTCGATCTTCGCGCGGCGGATCATGGCGAGGCAGGCGGGCGGAAGGTCGGGCAGGGACGCCTGCCCCGGATTCCCCGCTGCATCTCGGGGGGGCGGCGAGGCATCCCGGCGATGCCGGACGAAGGCCGGGGAGCGGCGGCGGCCCAGCTACCGCGCATCCGCCAGCAGGCTTTCCGCCGCCGCGCGCGCCGCATCGGTCACGCGCTCGCCCGCCAGCATGCGCGCCAGCTCTTCGCGCCTTTCGCTCTCGGGCAGGGTCTCCACGCGCGTCTCGGCGCGCCCGCCCTTCACCTGCTTGGCGACGCGCAGATGCGCCGCGCCGCGCGCGGCGACCTGCGGCGAATGCGTCACCACCAGCACCTGCAGCCGTTCCGCCACGCGCGCGAGCCGTTCGCCAACCGCCGCAGCGGTGGCGCCGCCGATGCCGGAATCGACCTCGTCGAACACCAGGGTCGGCACCGGCGATCCGCGTGCGAGCACCACCTTCAGCGCGAGCATCAGGCGCGACAATTCGCCGCCCGAGGCGATCTTGGCCAGTGCGCCGGGCGTCTGGCCGGGATTGGTCGAGACCAGGAAGGCCACGCGGTCCTGCCCGTCAGGCCCCCAGCCGGCCTCGTCCTTCGTCGCGATGTCGATGACGAGGCGCGCGCGGTCGAGCTTGAGGGGCGGCAGCTCCTTCGCCGCCGCCTTCTCAAGCCGCTGCGCCGCATCCCGCCGTGCCCCCGTCAGCGCGGCGGCGGCGGCGAGGTAGGCACGGCGCGCCGCGGCCTCGTCGCGCTCCAGCGCGGCGACGCGGCCGGATCCGGCGTCCAGCGCC
>NZ_JACADR010000379.1 GCF_016106005.1 Roseomonas rosulenta | reverse complement strand
GGGGCGCTGCAGCACGGCGGCGGCGCGCACCGGGGCCAGCAGAAGCAGCGCGGGGGCGAGGGCGGCGCCGGCGAGTTCCGCCAGGCCGCGCGCGCCGACCGTCTCGGCCGCGGCGACCACCAGGCAGGTGTCGGGGCCGCGCAGCAGCACCGGCGTTCCGCGGCGCAGCTCCGCAACCGCACGGTGAACCGAACGCAGTGCCTGCACGCCGGGATCGAGGCTCGGGGCGGCTTCGTTCGCTTCGGCAGCGAGGTTGCCTGGTGGCGTCATGGTCTGGCGTTCCATTCTTCGGTCCATGGCGCACCCGGATTGTGGCTTGCGCATGGCGGCACGGATGGCGCCCGCGGCGCCCGCGGGCCTGCCGGATGTGGTACGCATCAGCCCCGCGTCCAGATGCGTGAATCGTCAATCACAGATGCGAGAACTCGCCGGGGACGGCGCCGAGAGGCTGGCACAAGCGGGATCGAGCGGCCATACCTATGCGCGGGGCTCGTGCCGTCGCGGTTCCGTGATGGCCTTCTTGGATGGGGAAATTGTCGCATGCCTGGTCCGCGCCCTGTGCTGATCGTGGATGACGACACGGGGCTTTCGGCCACACTCGCCGAACAGTTGTCCCTTGATGGCGAGTTCGCGCCGGTCGAGGCCGCCAGCCTTGCCGAGGCCGAGGCGCGGGTCAGCGCGGATGGCGCGCGCTTCGACCTCATCCTGCTGGATATCCGGCTGCCGGACGGCGATGGGCGGGACTATTGCGCGCGCCTGCGGCGCGACGGCTACCGCATGCCGGTGGTCATGCTGACCGGCGCGGACAGCGAGGCGGACGTGGTCAGCGGCCTCGATGCCGGGGCCAACGACTTCATCGTCAAGCCCTTCCGGCTGAACGAGCTGCTGGCGCGCATCCGCGCCCAGCTGCGCGGCTACGACAGCAGCGAGGATGCGGTGTTCAAGGTGGGGCCGTACCTGTTCCGGCCTTCCGCCAAGCAGCTGCACGACCAGGCGCGCGGCAAGCGGATCCGGCTGACCGAGAAGGAAGCCGCGATCCTGAAGTTCCTCTATCGCGCCGGCGGACGGCCGGTGCCGCGCACGGTGCTGCTGAACGACGTGTGGGGCTACAACAGCAACGTCACCACCCACACGCTCGAGACGCACATCTACCGCCTGCGCCAGAAGATCGAGCCCAACCCTGCCGAGACGCGCCTCCTGGTGACCGAGGCCGGCGGCTATCGGCTCGAGCAGCTGGAGGATGCCGGCGCGGGCTGAACCGGGCCCCGCCGCCCCGCGGCGCGCGGGGGCGGCGGTGGCAGTGATCCCCGCGCGCGGAGCATCGCCTGCATGACCCGCCTGATCGAGGCCGCCGAGGCCAGCGCCGAGGTGCGCGCCGTCTACGACGACATCAAGGCGGTGCGCGGCGTGGCCGACGTCAACAACTTCTGGGAGGCGCTGGCGGTGCATCCACCGACGCTGGCGCGCACCTGGGAGAGCCTGAAGCAGGTGATGGCGCCCGGCGCGCTCGACCCGCTGGTCAAGGAGATGCTGTACCTCGCGGCCTCGGCGGCGGCGGGCTGCACCTATTGCGTGGCTTCCCACACCGCGGCGGCGCGGGCGAAGGGCATGACGGACGCGATGCATGGCGAAGTGCTCGCGGTGCTGGGCATGGCGGCGGAGACGAACCGGCTGGCGGAAGCGCTGCGCGTGCCGGTGGACCCCGCCTTCGGATAGCCGCGACCGGCTGCGGCGCCGCGGACCCGTCGCGGCGCCGCCCCGGGGTCCGCGACGGCTACAGGGCGCAGCCGGCGAGGGCGATGGCGAGGTCCACGTCGTCGTCGGGCGGCATCACCGCGCGCAGCCAAAGCCCGAGCCCCGCCGCCAGCCACCCCGCCGCCCACACCAGGGCCGAGGGATTCGCAAGGATGGCCAGGGCTGCCGTCTCGATCGTCGGTCCGAATGCATATGACATGGCAACATCTCCACCACTCAGGACAAGGCCTTGAGGAGGTCCGGCGTCACCTCCCGGATGAACATCTGCGACGATGCCGCGAGGTCCATCGCGCCGTAGAAGGTGGCCAGGTGCCGGTTCATCCCAGGGGCGCGCAGCAGCGTCTCGTAGATGCCGGCATGGTCCAGGTCGGCGACCAGGCGGATGTCGGCGCGCAGCGCGCCGGCGCCGGAATAGAGCCGCATCGAGGTCACGCCCGGAACCGCCTTGCAGGCCGGGACGAAGTCCTTGAGCAGGAAGGTCCAGAACGCCGCGACTTCCGCATCGGACAGAGAGGGCTTCAAGTTGAAGCGCCGGACATAGGTCGATGCCATGGGGTTCCTCCTGCGCCATGGGTGGCGCCCGAGACATTCCGGCAGGCGGGCAAGGCAGGCGGCAGCACGATTCCAGCAAGGTCATGCCGATGGGTCCGAAGCCCGCGGTCGAACGGCAGGACTCGGCGCCCGGCGGGATGCCGGAGGCAAGCGGAATCGTCACGAATCCGTGATATTTCCTGGAAAATCTGCGGCGCGGCGCCGGCCGGGGCAGGACGGGCCGCGAAGGCGTGCGCCCGCGGCCCGGGCGGTCAGGTCAATGATGCTTCCAGGGCACCTGCTCGGGCCCCGGCGCCGTCGGGTCCACCCGCAGGATCTGCCCGTTGGTCACGCTGAGCCCGGTCAGCGCCATGACGAAGCCCCAATGCGTCACGACCAGCGTATGCGCCCAGTCGTCGAGCGCCGCCATCTCCGCGCGGAACAGCGCGGCGCGGGCCTCCACCTGGTCGGCCGGTTCCTCCTGGAGGGGCCACCAGACCTCGTCGAGATGCGCCAGGTCCACATCGGGGAAGGCCATGCGCAGTTCGGTCGCGGGGCTGCCGATGTCGCAGGTGAAGGCGTAGCGCTCGCGCACCAGCGGGGTCACGCTCAGCCGCAGCCCCAGCCGCCGGGCTACCGGCATCGCGGTCTGGATCGCCCGGCGATAGGGGGAGACCAGGATGCGGCGGATGTCCTCGGTCGCCAGCGCCTGGGCCGCCTGCGCCGCCTGCTCGTGGCCGAGCGGCGTCAGCACGGGGTCGACGATCCCCGGGTCCTTCCGGGTCTGGGTGAACAGAAGGTTGAACTCGCTCTGTCCGTGGCGAAGCAGGATCATGCGGCGTGCGTCCCGGGAAAGCCCGGTGCCGGGGGTAGCGGGCGCCGCGCCGGGCCGCAACCTCGGCGCCTGCCGCGCGGCCGCGATGTTGCGGCCGGGGCATCGCCACCCTAAGTGTTGTGGTCTGAGGAGTTCCCCATGACAGGCGGCCTGCCGATCGATCTGATCCTGTTTGCCATGGTCGCGGCCTTCCTGGTGCTGCGCCTGCGCAGCGTCCTGGGGCGCCGGACGGGCTTCGAGCGCCCGCCCGAAGCCGCGCCCGGCGTGCCCGCCCCCGCGGCGGGGCGCGAGGCCGAGGTGCTTCCCATGCCCCCTGCGGCCGCCGTGCGGCGTGGCTTGCCCGACCCGCGCA
>NZ_JACADR010000378.1 GCF_016106005.1 Roseomonas rosulenta | reverse complement strand
GGCGCCGGCGCCGGCGCCGTGGCGGCGGGGGCCGGGGGCGTGGCCCGTGTGCGGGGTTCGACCTGCCGCCGCGTGATCTCGGGGGCTATCTCCTCGAGGTCGATGAAGGCATCCGCCTGGCGGCGCAACTCGTCGGCGATCATCGGCGGCTGCGAGCGCACGGTCGAGACCACCGTCACCCGCACCCCCATGCGCTGCACGGCTTCCACCAGCCGGCGGAAATCCCCGTCGCCGGAGAACAGCACCACGTGGTCGAGGGTCGGCGCCATCTCCAGCATGTCGACCGCGAGCTCGACATCCATGTTGCCCTTGATGCGCATGCGCCCACTCGGGTCGGCCTGCTGCTTGGCCGGCTTGGTCACCACCTGCCAGCCATTGTAGGCCAGCCAGTCGGTCAGCGGCCGCAGGGGGGAATAGTCCTCGGTCTCGATCAGCGCCGTGTAATAGAACGCGCGCACCAGGTAGGTGCCGCCGCGGAAGAAGCCGAGCATCGCCGCGAAGTCGATCTCAAAACCCAGCGCGCGGGAGGTGTGGTAGAGGTTCGCGCCATCCACGAACAGCCCGACCCGCTCCGCACCGCCGCCCCGTCTCATGCCTGCGCTCACGCCCGACTCCCTCGCCCTGTGCCCCGACCGGGGCAGGGTGCCGTCCGCTACACCCTCCGCGCGGCGCTGTCATGGCCGCTGAGGCGGTGCTGGTGGCGATCGGCGCCAATCTGCCGCGTCCCGGCGGATCCGGGCCGATCGAGACCTGCCGCTGGGCGGTGGGCCGGCTCGGCGCCATCCCGGGGATGCGGGTGGTCGCTGTCTCCTCCTGGTGGGAATCGGCGCCGATCCCGCCCGACCCGGCCTCGCCCCCCTACGTGAACGGTGTGGCGCTGCTGGAGGGCGAGGCCACGCCCGAGGCGCTGCTCGCCGCGCTCCATGCCATCGAGGACGAGGCCGGCCGCGCGCGGCCCTATCCGAACGCCCCGCGGGTACTGGACCTCGACCTGATCGACCAGGGCGGGCGGGTGCAGGCCGGGCCGCCCATCCTGCCGCACCCGCGCGCCCAGCAGCGGGCCTTCGTGCTCCGCCCGCTGGCCGAGGTCGCGCCCGGCTGGGTGCATCCGGTGCTGGGGCAGGGGGTGGCGGCGCTGCTGCCCGGCGTGGAAGGGCAGGCGATCCGCCGGATCGGCCCGCGCTGAACCGGATCGCGCGCCTTGCACCGCGGCGCGGCGATGTCTATCTGGATCGTTTACCGGACATCCTGGGCGCCGCACCGCTCTGCGCGCCCCCCCGAACTGGCTGGAGCCACCCATGGCGCGCGTTACCGTCGAAGACTGCATCGAGAAGGTTCCCAACCGCTTCGAGCTCGTGCTGCTCGCCGCCCAGCGCGCGCGCAACATCTCCCGCGGGGAGGAGATCGAGGTCGATCGCGACAACGACAAGAATCCGGTCGTCGCGCTGCGCGAGATCGCCGAGGAGCGCCTCGAGCTCGCCGGCCTGGAAGCCGACCTGATCAAATCCCTCTCGCGCGCGCCGGAGCCCGAGCCCGCCGAGGAGGAGGTGATGGACATCATCGCCACCGACGAGAACATCTTCGGCATCATGGAAGTGCAGGAAGAAGCGCTGCCCGAGGCCTCGGCCGAGGACCTCTCGCCCGACGACATCGAGGCCGCGATCGCCGCCGAGCTGGGCGGCAAGCGCTAAGGCGGGCCGCGCATGGGCCAGGGCGCCGGCGGCACCCGACGAACCGGCCCCGCGCTGGCGCCCGAAGGCCTGCGCAGCGACACCGCGCTCAATCCCGGCGCCGAGCTGGCGCGCCAGGTCCTGGCCTATGACCCGCGCGCCGACGGCGCGCTGATCGAAGCCGCCTACACGCTGGCGGCCGAGGCGCATGCGCCGCAGAAGCGCGAGGACGGCCAGCCCTACATCGTGCATCCGCTGGCCGTCGCCGGCATCCTCGCCGACTACCGGCTGGACGCCGCGACCGTCGCCACCGCGCTGCTGCACGACACGGTCGAGGACACCGGCGTCACGCTGGCCGAGCTCGAGAAGCGCTTCGGCAAGGAAGTGGCGCGCCTCGTCGATGGCGTCACCAAGCTGACGCGCCTCGAACTGCAATCCGAGCGCACCAAGCAGGCGGAGAATTTCCGCAAGCTGGTCCTGGCCATGAGCGAGGACATCCGCGTCCTCATCGTCAAGCTCGCGGACCGGCTGCACAACATGCGCACGCTGGCCGCCGTCACCAAGCCCGAGAAGCGCGTGCGCACGGCGCGCGAGACGCTCGAGATCTACGCCCCGCTCGCCGAGCGCATCGGCATGGATGCGCTCAAGACCGAGATCGAGACGCTGTCCTTCCGCGAGATGAACCCCGATGCCTGGCAGACCATCGCCGCGCGCCTGACCTACCTGCGCGGCCAGGGTGCCGACCTGATCGAGGAGATCGAGCAGGATGTGCGCCGCGTGCTGCGCGACGCCGGCGTCGAGGCCATCGAGGTGCAGGGGCGCGAGAAGTCGCCCTATTCCATCTGGCTCAAGATGCAGCGCAAGAACGTGGCCTTCGAGCAGCTGTCCGACATCATGGCCTTCCGCGTCATCGTGAAGGACAAGGGCGACTGCTACGCCGCGCTCGGCGCCATCCATTCCAGCTATCGCGTCGTGCCTGGCCGCTTCAAGGACTGGATCAGCACGCCCAAGACCAACGGCTACCAGTCCATCCACACCGGCGTGACCGTGCCCGAGCGCCGCAACGCCAAGATCGAGGTGCAGATCCGCACGCGCGAGATGCACGAGATCGCCGAATACGGCGTCGCCGCGCACTGGGTCTACAAGCAGGGCGAGGGATCGGCCGCCACGCGCAAGCGCTACCCCTGGGTGCGCGACCTGCTCGAGATCCTGGAATCCGCCTCCGACCCGCAGGATTTCCTCGACCACACCAAGCTCGAGCTGCATCGCGACCAGGTCTTCTGCTTCACGCCCAAGGGCGACCTGATCGAATTGCCGCGCGGCGCGACCCCGGTCGATTTCGCCTACCAGGTGCATTCCCAGGTCGGCGACAACACGGTCGGCGCCAAGGTCAACGGCAAGATCGTGCCCTTGCGCCACACGCTCGAGAACGGCGACCAGGTCGAGATCATCACCGCGCGCGGCGGCAGCCCGAACCCCGCCTGGGAACGCTTCGTCGTCACCGGCAAGGCGCGCGCGCGCATCCGCCGCTTTGTCCATGCCCGCCAGCGCGCCACGCAGAAGGAGGAAGGCCGCGCGGCGATCGCGAAGGTGTTCCGCGCCGCGGGCCTCGACTTCTCGGAAAAGCAGGTCGAGCCCGCGCTGAAGGTACTGAAGCTGCCGGATTTCGAGGCGCTGTGCATCGCGGTGGCCGCCGGCAACCATTCCCCGCGCGACGTGCTGACCGCGGCCGTGCCCGAACTGCGCACGCCCGCGCGCAGCATCGACCAGATGCCGCTGGCACGCCCGCGCGGGCGGCTCGGCGCGGGGCCCACGCTCGCCCCG
>NZ_JACADR010000377.1 GCF_016106005.1 Roseomonas rosulenta | reverse complement strand
GCCGGGCCGGCCGATGGCGCGCTGGCCGCGCTCGAGGCCGCGGAGCTTCCGGCCGGCGCGCGCGCCATCGCCGAGAACGCCGCCGCCGTCCTGGTCGCGATCCGCGCCCGCGCGCCCGCGCTGCGCGTCACACTCGACCCGGTCGAGTTCCGCGGCTTCCGCTATCATACCGGCGTGGCCTTCACCCTTTACGGGCCGGGCATGTCGGGCGAACTCGCGCGGGGCGGGCGCTACGTCTCGCAGAACGACGAACCGGCCACGGGCATGACGCTCTACCCCGATGCGGTGCTGCGCGCGGCGCCGCCGGTGCCGTCGAAGCCACGGGTCTTCGTGCCGCTCGGCGCCGATGGCGCCGCGCTGCGCGCGCAGGGCTTCGCCACCGTCGCCGCGCTCGCGCCCGAGGACACGCCCGCGCGCCTGCGCTGCACCCATGAACTGAGGGACGGCCGGGCCGTCCCGATCGACACGAAGGACTGAACCGCCATGGCCAATGTCGCCGTGATCGGCGCCCAGTGGGGCGACGAGGGCAAGGGGAAGGTGGTCGACTGGCTCGCGTCGCGCGCCGAGATCGTGGTGCGCTTCCAGGGTGGCCACAATGCCGGGCACACGCTGGTGGTGGGGGACCAGACCTACAAGCTGTCCCTGCTGCCCTCGGGCGTGGTCCGCGGCAAGCTCGGCATCATCGGCAATGGCGTAGTGCTCGACCCCGAGGCGCTGCTGAGCGAGATCGACCGCGTCACCGCGCAGGGGCTGAAGGTGGGGCCGGAGAACCTGCGCATCGCGGAGAACGTGCCCCTTATCCTTCCGCTGCACCCCGCGCTGGACAAGGCGCGCGAGGCGGCGCGCGGGCAGGACAAGATCGGCACCACCGGGCGGGGGATCGGCCCGGCCTATGAGGACAAGGTGGGGCGGCGCTCGATCCGCCTGTGCGACCTGGCGGAGCCCGAGACGCTGAGTGCCAAGCTCGACGAATTGCTGCTGCACCACAACGCGCTGTTCCGCGGGCTGCGCGCGCCGGAATTCGCCAAGGCCGAATTGCTGGACGCGCTGCTGGCGCTCGCGCCGCGCCTGCTGCCCTTCGCCGAGCCGGTGTGGGAACGCCTGGACGAGGCGCGCCGGACCGGCAAGCGCGTGCTGTTCGAGGGCGCGCAGGCGGTGATGCTGGACGTCGACCACGGCACCTACCCCTACGTCACCAGCAGCAACACGGTCGCGGGCAATGCGGCGGCGGGCGCGGGCATCGGGCCGGATGCGATCGGCTTCGTGCTCGGCATCGCCAAGGCCTATGCGACGCGCGTGGGCTCCGGCCCCTTCCCCTCGGAGCTGTTCGACGAGACCGGGCGGCTGCTGGGCGAACGCGGCCGCGAATTCGGCACCGTCACGGGCCGTCCGCGCCGCTGCGGCTGGTTCGATGCCTGCATGGTGCGCCAGGCGGTGAAGGTGGGCGGCGTGCAGGGCCTGGTGCTGACCAAGCTCGACGTGCTGGACGGCCTGCCGGAGCTCAAGATCTGCACCGGCTATCGCATCCATGGCGAGGTGGTGAAGCGCCTGCCCGCGGCGCTGCGCGCCCAGGCCGCGGCGGAACCGATCTTCGAGACCATGGCCGGCTGGTCCGGTTCGACCCGCGGCGCGCGCTCCTATGCCGAACTGCCGGCCGAGGCGGTGAAGTACGTCCGCCGCATCGAGGAACTGGTGGAGGCGCCGATCGTTCTGCTGAGCACGAGCCCGGAGCGCGACGACACGATCATGATGCGCGACCCCTTCGCGGGGTGAGGCCAGGCCGCGGGCGTCGTCGCGCGACATCGCCGGGCCGAACGCGCGGCGCATCGCATCGCCGCGCCGGAGTCGCGCGCTGCCGCCCGGCCGCCACCGTTGACCTCGCGGGGGCGGCGGGCGACTTAGCGGCCATGATCCGCATCCCAGGCGGGCGCTAGACCATGGCCGCGCCGCCGCTCCTGCTTCTCACCGACATCCGCCACGGCTTCGGCAGCACGCGCCTGCTGGAAGGTGCGACGCTGTCCGTCTCGCCCGGCGAACGCCTCGCGCTGGTCGGGCGCAACGGGTCGGGCAAGTCCACGCTGCTCAAGGTCGCGGCCGGGCTCATCGAGCCCGAGGGCGGCACGCGCTTCGTCCAGCCCGGGGCGACGATGCGCTACCTCGAGCAGGAACCGGACCTCTCGGCCTTCCCCAACGTGCTCGCCTATGTCGAGGCGGGACTCGGGCCCTCCGACGACGCGCATCGCGCGCGCTACCTGCTGGGCGAACTTGGCATGAGCGGCGAGGAAGCGCCCGCGGCGCTCTCGGGCGGGGAGACGCGCCGCGCAGCGCTCGCGCGCGCGCTCGCCCCGCAGCCCGACGTCCTGCTGCTCGATGAGCCGACCAACCATCTCGACCTGCCGGCGATCGAATGGCTCGAAGGCGAGCTCGCCTCGCTGAACTGCGCTCTGGTGCTGATCAGCCACGACCGGCGCTTCCTCGAACGCCTGTCGCGCGCCATGGTCTGGCTCGACCGTGGCACCACGCGGCGCATCGAGCAGGGCTTCGCCCATTTCGAGGCCTGGCGCGACCAGGTGCTGGAGGAGGAGGAGCGCGACGCCCACAAGCTCGCGCGCCAGATCGTGCGCGAGGAACATTGGCTGCGCTACGGCGTCACCGCCCGGCGCAAGCGCAATGTCCGCCGGCTCGAGAACCTGCACGCGCTGCGCAAGCAGCACCGCGAGCGCATCGGCGCGCAAGGCCGCGTGAGCATGGCCGCGGCCGAGGCGGCGGGGTCGGGCAACCTCGTCGTCGCCGCGGATGCCATCGGCAAGTCCTATGGCGGGCGCGTCATCCTGCGCGACGTGACCACCCGCATCATGCGCGGCGACCGTGTCGGCATCGTCGGGCCGAACGGCGCGGGCAAGACGACGCTGCTCAACATGCTGACCGGCGTACTGGCGCCGGACACCGGCGAAGTGCGCCTGGGCACCGCGATCGAGATGGTGGGCCTCGACCAGAAGCGCGCCAGCCTCGACCCCTCGATCACCCTGTCCGCGGCGCTGACCGAGGGCCGCGGGGACCAGGTGCATGTGAACGGCCAGCCGCGCCACGTGATCGGCTACATGAAGGACTTCCTGTTCACCGCCGACCAGGCGCGCACGCCGCTTTCGGCGCTGTCAGGGGGCGAGCGCGGGCGGCTGATGCTCGCACGCGCCTTCGCCCGCCCGTCCAACCTGCTGGTGCTGGACGAACCGACCAACGACCTCGACCTCGAGACGCTGGACCTGCTGCAGGAACTGGTGGCGGACTATGCCGGCACGGTGCTGCTGGTCAGCCATGACCGCGACTTCCTGGACCGCACCGTGACCAGCGTGATTGCCTGGGAAGGGGAGGGACGCTGGCAGCATTATGCGGGCGGCTATTCCGACATGGTGGCGCAGCGCGGCCATGGCGTGCGCGCACGGGCGGCGGAGGCCAAGGCGGCACCCGCCGCGCCGAAGCCCGACCCCGCCCCGCGTTCCGCGCCGCCGGCCCGGCGCCGGGG
>NZ_JACADR010000376.1 GCF_016106005.1 Roseomonas rosulenta | reverse complement strand
CTATGCTGGATCGCGCGACGGACCGCCTCTGTCGTGCGGGCGCAGCCGTGAAGAACCTGCCCCATAGCGCATCCCTCCATGCCAGGGAGAAGACTGCACCACCAAAGCCCGGGACCAAACATCTAGCCCTCCGCTCAGGCCAGAGCGGCTGTTCTTCAACAAGCCCGTGCGCGGGGATCAGCGTGTCGCCGCCGCGGCCTGAACCGATCGCCCGGACGGGCCGGGTCCCACCAGGGCGAAGGCGCCCCACAGCGCCGGATGCCCGCCACCCGCCACGTTGCGCGCTAGGTCCAGCTGCGCGTTCCGAAGTGCTTCCGCCATGCCCTGGCCCTGCTGCAGGTTGCGCAGCGAATACGCGATGATCCGCGTGGCCGCCGCGTCGTTCAGGTACCAGTGCGTGACCATCAGCGACCGCGCCCCGGCGTAGAAGATGGAACGCGCCAGGCTCGACAGGCTCTCGCCCGCGCTGCCGCCGCCGGAATTGCAGGCGGACAGCACCACGACATCGGCATCCAGCTCGAGCTCGAGCACCACGCCTGCCGTCAGCAGCGCATTCGCTGCATTCGGCGCCCCCGGCGTCGCCGACGCGATGATCGTTGCCTCCTGAAGGCAGGACAGCTCGCCGGGCAACAGTCCGTGCGTTGCGAAATGCAGCACCCGGAAGTCCCGCAGCGAGGTCCGCCGCACCGCCTCCACCGTGAAGGCGGAGCCGGCGCGAATGTCGCGCGCCGATGCCCCCATCAACTGCCCCGACGCCTGCAGTTCGAGCCCCGCCGTTGCCAGCGCCGGCAGGCTCGCCAGCAGGCGCCCGCATTGTGCCGAGTCCGGGAAGGTGCGCACCGCCTGGGCCAGCGGGACCGGTGTCGGCGCACCGAAGCCGAACCAGGGCTGCGACGCCTGCGATGCACCCGCGCGCCGCAGCGCCACCAGGCTGGAGGGCGCCGGCAGATGCGCGACCGGCATGCGCGCCAGCAGGAACGAGACGTTGTCATGCCCCGTCGGCGCCGGCGGCGGCGCGTCCACCAGCACCCCGAAGGGCACCGAAAGAAGCTGCCCCGAGGGCACCACCAGCAACCGCCGCGCCTCGGCGATCGGCGCCGCTACCTCGGCGAAGAGCGCGCCGTAGATCTCGTGCGCGGCGCCGGCGGCGAAGGGCTTCTCGCCGTTGCCGTCCTCCAGCGTGCCGCGCAGCTGCGCAACCAGCGCATCCATGCGCGTGCCGGTCACGCCGATCCGCCCGCCGCTGATTCGCCCGTCGCGCAGGACGAAGGTCCAGCCATTCCCCTCCGGCGGCAGGAAGACCGATGCCAACGCTTCGCCGGGCTCCAGCCTCTCGAGCACCTCCGCGGCCGACGACACCGATTGCAGCAGCTGCGCGAAGCCGGGCGCGGCGGTCTGCGCCGCCTGGTCGGCGTCGGTCAGCGCGTCCTGCGCGGCGGCGATCCGGGTGTCGATCTCCTGGACCGAAGGCCCGCCGCCACGACCCGCAGCCACCGAGGCTTCGTCCCGCGCGCGATAGAGCGTGGCCAGCTGGCGCCCGGCCGCGTCGCGCTGGCGGATCGCCTCGGCCGCGGTGGGGTTGCGCGAGCTTTCGCTCAGCCGCGCCGCCGCCCGGGCGATCTGCGTGGTCGTCACGCTGCCCTGGGCGAGTTGCGCCGCTTCGAAGGCCTCGGCCAGAAGCGCCTGGCCGTCGCGCCCGGCGCTGCGCGCGAAGGCGTCAACGCAGGGACCCATGGCGCGGGCGCTGGTGCCCTCGCGCAGCTCCCGCAGGACGGTCGCGGCGCGACGGCAGGGGTCCAGGACCGATTGCAAGCTCCCGCCTGCTTCCAGCGCCGCCGCCGCCTGAAGCAGCAGCGTGTCGGCATAGGGCCGCGAGCGCGGTACTCCCCGCGCGAAGCGTGCCGCGGAACTGGCGAAAAAGCCGCTCGCGCGGGCGGGAGACCCGGAGCTGTCGGCGACCGCGCCGCTGGTGCGTGCCACTCGCGCCGCCACCAGGTCCGCCCCCGGCAGGCCCGGGCCGACGGCGGCAATCTGCGCGGCCGCCGCCGAGGCCATTTCGGCCTCCTGCACGCGGCCCGTGCTGCGCAGCACGGCGGCGCGGTTGCGCTGCACCTCGACCAGGCCGACGATCCCGCGCGCCGCGACCGGATCGATGACGGCGCCCGCGGCCTGGAAGGCGCCGGAGCGCGACCCGGCGCCGCCAGCCCGCAATTCGCGGGGAACCTCCGCTCCGTACAGCGCCTCCGCCCGGTTGAACTCGGCGAGTGCCGCATCGTCCTGCCGGCGGTTGGCCTCGTGCAGGCCGCGGTAATGAGCGAGCTGCGCGCGGGCCAACGGATCGGAGGCACGCGCGGCAAGCGGCGCGGCGCGCGCGAACATCGCCTCGGCCTCCGGATGCCGGCCCTGATTGGACAGTTGCAGTGCGAGCCTGACCATGGTCCCGAAGGTGTCCGGCGAACCGGTGCCGAGCATCCGTTCCTGCGCCGCCAGCGCCCCGCGATAGGCCGTCTCGGCGACGACGAAGCGTTCCGCCTGGTTGGCGTCGCGCCCAAGCGTCATCAGCTGTTCGTATTGCGCGAGGTCGTTGGCGCCGAAGCTCTGGCGCGACAGCCGCGCTGCCATCATGTCGAGCGCGGCGGAGGGCGGAAGCGTGCCGGTCGGGGTTGCCAGGCCGGCCAGGATGCCGATCGCGCGTTCCGCCGCCGGCAGTGCCGGCAGGACGCCCTCGGCCTCGTAGCCGTGGCCGCCCGCGGCGGTCACCAGTGCGAAGGCGGGCCATCCACCGACATGCCGCCGGCAATTCAGCAACGCGGCGGGCTGGCCGCCGAGGATAGTGGTCGTCGCCGGCGCGTCGCAACTCATGCGGGCCGCCTGTGCGGTGGCCGTCTGCGTCGCCAGCGCCGACACCGGTGCCGCGGCCACGCGGCGAACGCGCGCCGAAGGCGAGGTCCACTCGCCGCAGTAGACCTCGGCGCTGTCGCCGCTTCGCAGCATCCGGCAGGCTTCGCCGCGTGCATTGCCCCCGATCGGCAAGGCTTCCGCGGCGGTGGCACCAGCACCGCCGGGGACATAGGCCTCGGGCGGCGGGGCGACGCAGCCGGAGAGCATCAGCGCCAGCAGCGCGAGGCGGAGCGGGACGGTCATCAGTAGTCTCCGCCGCGAATGTCAGGGGGCGCCAGCTCGCTGTCCTCGGTTGGATCGCGCGTGGGCTGGAGGGCGAGATCGGGTGTCGGCGGCCGAAGCTGGTCCACGGCCGCGAGCAGCAACGCCGGGTTCAACACGGCGATCACCGCGCCAGGGTTGAGCAGCGGCAGGAGCGGCAAGTCCGGCAGCAGCGGTCGCTCTGTTACCACCGGCACCACCGGCACTTCGGGCAAGACCGGCACCTCGGGCACGATCGGCGCGGCGCAGAGCGCCGTCCCGATCGGGCAGTTGTTGAAGGTGAAGCTCTCGCGGTTCGGCGGCGGGTCGGGCAGCGGCACCGCGTCGGCGGTCGCGCGGCGGCCCAGCGCCGCGGCAGGCTCGCC
>NZ_JACADR010000375.1 GCF_016106005.1 Roseomonas rosulenta | reverse complement strand
CGGGTGTCGCGGGCGGCATGCTGCTCGGCAACATGCTCATGAGCGCCCTCGGCGGCCATGGCGGCGCGGCGCAGGCCGCGGGGCTCGGCGCGGATGCCGCGCCGGCCTCCTCGCCCTGGACCGAGCCGGCCTCCGCCGCCGGCTGGGGCGGTGAGAAGGCGCCTGCCGACACGGGCTACCAGGACGCCGCGGCGGCCGAACCGCAGGATGCCTGGGGCGCCGCCGATGACGGCGGCGACTGGGGCGGCGACGAGGAAATCTGATCCGCCCGCGCGGCGATCAGCGACAGGGCCGGGCTCCTTCTGGGGTCCGGCCCATTTTCATTTGCATCCATCATTGACCTGCCGGGTCGCATGATGATTCCTCATGCGATGCGCATCCCGGACCTCGACCTCGACCTTCTGCGTGGCTTCGTCACGGTCGCCGAGCGCGGCGGCTTCACCGCCGCCGGCACGGCGCTCGGCCTCACGCAATCCGCGATCAGCCTCAAGGTGAAGCGGCTCGAGGAGATCCTGGGCAAGCGCGTGCTCGACCGCGGCGGGCGCGGCGTGGCGCTGACGCGCGAGGGCGAGACGCTGCTCGCATACGCCCGCCGCATCCTGGCCCTGAACGACGAGGCGGTGCGCCGCATGGTTGCCCCACCCGTCGCCGGCCGGCTGCGCCTGGGCGTCGCCGACCACTTCATCCCGCGCAACCTTGCCCCCGTGCTGGCGCGCTTCGCGCAGACCTATCCGGAGGTCCGGCTCGAGGTGGAAGTGGGCCGCAGCCACGAACTCCGCACGGCCATGGCGGATGGCGCGCTCGACCTCGTGCTCGGCAAGCGGCGCGACGGCGAGACCGAGGGACGGCCGATCTTCACCGAGACCATCATCTGGACCGCCGCCCCCGGCTGGACCCCGCCGCCCGACCGCGCCCTGCCGGTGGCGATGCTGCCGCAGGGCTGCATGTTCCGCGACCGCGCGCTGGCCGCCCTCGCCCGCGCCGGCATTGCCTTCGAGGTGCTCTACACCTCGGCCTCGCTGCTTGGCGTGGCGGCGGCGGCACAGGCGGGCTTCGCGGCGACCGTGCTGGGCCGCTCGGGCCTGCCCCCGGGTCTCGAGGAGCTGGCGGGCCTGCCGGCCTGCGGCACAGCGGAGATGTGCGTCTTCGGCGATGCCGAAGGGCGCTCGGCGCTGGTCGAGCCACTGATCGGCTTCATCCGCGACAGCCTCGCGCCCGCGGCCTCGCGCGCCGCCTGATCAGGGCTGCCAGACACCGCCCTCGGGCAGCGCGCCGTCGAGCAGGATCTCTTCCATGAAGCGCGCGAGGGCGTTGCGCTGGAACAGGCCGGCGACCGCTCCGTGCAGCCCCACGCCGCGCAGCACCAGCACTTCGCTGCCTGGCACCGTCATCGCCAGCAGGCGGTTGCGCACGGCGTCGCGCGGGAAGTCCTCGCCATGGGCACAGACGAGCCGCGTCGCGGCCGGCGGCGCGGCGGCGCGCAGACGGTCGAAGGCGAAGCGGTCGATCTGCGAACCGGCCGCGCGCAGCCCCATCCCCGAGGGGTGCATGCCGCCGAGCGACAGCGCCAGCCGCGCGCCCAACCAGGGCCCAAAGGCCAGGGCCGCGGTGCCACCCGAGCTGACGCCGATGCAGCACATGTCGGCATAGCGCGCCATCGGCAGGTCGGCCGCGAGCCGCTCCGCCAGTGCCGGCAGGTCCGCCGCATAGCCCGGCACGCCTCCGAGGAAGGCGTGGCGGTAGGGGTCGCGCAGCACCACCACGTCGCAGCGTTCGGCGGGCAGGGACTGCAGGAAGGGCGCGAGCGGCAGCATCATCCGCTGCGCCACGCCGGTGAAGGCGACCACCAGGATGCGCGGCGCCCCCGCCGGTGCCGCGCCCTCATGGAAGGAAATGTGGGGCGTCAGGGCCCGGCGCCGGAAGGGCTGGGTCGGCTGGCGGATGCGCCGGCACAGCGCCGCCAGCTTCTCGACCCACTCACGGGAGGTATCCGGCAGGTCGGGCGCGGCAGCATGCAGCGCCTCCAGCTCCGCCGGGGTCAGGTGGTTCTCCGCCTCGATCTGCACCCGGTAACGCTCGGCCGTCGTGGTGCACCGGGCCAGCGCGGCCGCGACATCCATCAGCCGCGCACGGCCAGGTGCACCGCGAGCGCGGCGACGGTGGGGTGGTCGAGCAGCTCGGCCTCGGTCACTTCCAGCCCCGCCTCGACCTGCATCCAGATGCAGAGCTCCATGCGCGCCAGCGAATCGAATCCCAGTTCCTCGAAGCCGCAATCCGCCGCCGGATCGGCCAGCCGCGTGAGCAGCGCGGGGTCCGAGACCGTGACCACGGGATTCTGCCGCACGCCCTCGGCGACCAGGTCGCGCAGGCGAGCGGCATCACGCAGGGCTGCGGCGGGGGCGTGGTCCATGGTTTTCGTTTCGTGTCCCAGCGGTCTCGGCGCGGGCAATGTGACGAGGCACCCCTGCCGCCGCAAGGCGCAAGGCCCAGCCCAACCCGCGGTTGCGCCACCGCGGCGCGGGGTGGCTCAGCGCAGCAGGCCAGCCAGGCGCGGCAATTCGCGCCGCAGCACCTTGCCCGCAGGGTTGCGCGGCAGCGCCGCCAGCACCACCACCTTGCGCGGCGCGCGCACGCCGAGCCGCGCGCGGCATTGCGCCAGCAGCGCCGCGGCATCGAAGCCCGGCCCCGCCACGCAGGCCAGCACCGGGATCTCGCCCAGGCTGCCCGAGGGCAGCGCGAAGACGGCGCAGTCGGCCACGCCGGGGAAGCCCTCGGCCACCGCCTCGATCTCGGCGGGGAAGATCTTGATGATGCCGAGCGTCATCATGTCGTCCTGCCGGCCGAGGATGCGCAAGGCGCCATCCGGCCCGATGCTGCCGACATCGCCCGGGCGGAACCAGCCTTCCGGGAAGAAGCGTGCATTGGCCTCGGCATCGTCGAGGTAGCCGCGCACCGCACCGGAGGAACGGAAGCCGAGCAGCCCTTCCGCGCCGGGCGGCAGCACCCGGCCTGCCTCATCCACCGTCGAGACCTCGATGCCCGGGAAGACCCGCCCGACGCCGTCGGGGTCCCCGGCATGGTCGGCGGGGCCGGCGATGCTCACCATGCCGACCTCGGTCGTGCCGTATTGCACATGGACGCCGACGCCGAGCGCGGCCTGCAAGTCCAGCCGCAGGGCCTGCGGGATGCGCGTGCCCGTGGTGAAGAGCCGCATCCCCGGCGGGAAGGCGCCGCCGCGCTCGCGCTCGGCCAGCAGCGCCGCGGCGGCCTTGGGCTGGAGGTGCATGCGCTCGATGCCGAAGCGCCGGGCCAGGGCGGGAAAGCCCTCCGGCCCCGCGGCACCTGCCAGCACCTCGGTGCCGCCGGTGACCAGGCTGCGCAGCGTGAGGCGCTTGCCGTGGTTGCCGTCGAAGCCCAGCGCATGGAGGAACACCCGGCCATGCGCGGCCAGGACGCCGGCGCGGTCCACCATCATGGCCTCGTTCGCCGCCATCAGCTTCGGCCGGCCGGTGGTGCCGGAGGTGCCGACCACCAGCTCGGCCACGCCCGGCGGCGGCGGCAGGGCGGCGGGCGGCGCGGCGCGCGCGGCCTCGATGT
>NZ_JACADR010000374.1 GCF_016106005.1 Roseomonas rosulenta | reverse complement strand
CTGGCGCAGCCCGCGCCGGATGGCGGGGCGTGCGCGCAGCGCCTCGGGCGGCAGGCCGCGCAGCTGTGCGGCGGCCGCGGTGCCGCCGGGGCCCGACAGCAGCACCTGGCCTTCGACGGCCGGCGCCGCCTGTGCCACGCCGGGCAGGGCTGCGAGCCGTGCGGCGATCGCCTCGGCGTCGGGCAGTGCGCGTCCGCGCTCGGGCTGCACCGTCAGATGCCCATTCAGACCGATGATCCGGTTCATCAGGTCGGCCCGGAAGCCGTTCATCACGCTGGTCACGATGATCAGCGTGGCGACGCCGAGCGTGATGCCCACCAGCGAGAAGATGGCGGTGATCGAGACCAGACGCTCCCCCTTGCGCGCGCGCAGGTAGCGGAAGGCGACGGCGCGTTCGAAGGCGTCGAACATCACGGCATGGGGCCGAGCAGCTTGAGGATGCCGCCGGCCATCAGGCCGAGCGGCACGCCCACCACCGCCCAGGCCCAGACCGGTGAATCGCTCAGCAGCAGCGCCATGGTGCCGAAGCCCAGCCCGGCAAAGAGCAGGAAATAGGCCCCGTCCAGCCAAGCCTGCCACCAGTCATCCTTCATCCGCCGCTGGTCGCGCGGATGCGCGCCACCGCCTCCTCGAGGCCGAGTTCGACGCGTTCGCCGGTGGCGCGGCGCTTCAGCTCGACGCGCCCGGCGGCCGCGCCGCGCGGGCCGATGATCGCCTGCCAGGGGAAGCCCATCAGATCGGCATCGGCGAATTTCTCGCCCGCGCGCGCGGCGCGGTCGTCATAGACCGCGGCGTCGCCGAGGCGGGCGTAGAGGTCCTCGCACATCCCATCCGTCGCCGCATCGCCCTGGCGAAGGTTCAGCACGGCGGCAGCCCAGGGGGCGACGGCATCGGGCCACTTGATGCCGGCCTCGTCGTGGTTGGCCTCGATCAGCGCGCCGACCAGGCGGCTCACGCCGATGCCGTAGGAGCCCATCTCGGGGATGATCGTCGTGCCCTCCGGCCCAGCGACGGACAGGCCCATCGCCGCACTGTACTTGGTGCCGAAGTAGAAGATGTGGCCCACCTCGATCCCCCGCCCCTCTCGGCGGCGCTCGGCCGGCACGGCGGCCCAGGCGGCTTCGTCGTGCATCTCGTCGGTCGCGGCATAGGCGGCGGTCACGCCGTTGAAGAAGGCCTCGAGCCCCGCGACATCGTCGGTCGAGACATGCGTCCCGGCCCAGTCGGTGGTCTCGTAGGTGGCGTCGTAAAAGACGCCGCTCTCGCCCGTCTCGGCCAGTATGATGAACTCGTGGCTGAGGTTGCCGCCGATCGGCCCGGTATCGGCGCGCATCGGCACCGCGGTCAGGCCCATGCGCTGGAAGGTCCGCAGATAGGCCAGGAACATCTGGCGGTAGGAATGCTGCGCGCCGGCCTGGGTGGCGTCGAAGGAATAGGCGTCCTTCATCAGGAATTCGCGCCCGCGCATCACGCCGAAGCGCGGGCGCACCTCGTCGCGGAACTTCCACTGGATGTGATACAGGTTGCGGGGCAGGTCACGATAGGACTTCGCGAACTGCTTGAAGATGTCGGTGACCATTTCCTCGTTGGTCGGGCCGAACAGCATCTCGCGCTCGTGCCGGTCGCGGATGCGCAGCATCTCCTTGCCGTAGTCGTCGTAGCGGCCGGATTCGCGCCAGAGCTCGGCCGGCTGGATCGTCGGCATCAGGATCTCCTGCGCGCCGGCGCGGTCCTGTTCCTCGCGCACGATCTGCTCGACGCGGCGCAGCACGCGCAGCCCGGCGGGCAGCCAGGCATAGATGCCGGCCGAGGTCTGCCGCACGAGCCCCGCGCGCAGCATCAGCCGGTGGGAGGCGATCTGCGCCTCGGCGGGGGTTTCCTTGAGCGTCGGCAGGAAGGCGCGGGAGAGGCGCACGGCGTGACCCTATGGTGTGTGAGCGCGCGAACCTACCGGCGGCGGCTCCGCGCCGGAAGGGGCGTGTGCGGCGCAAAAAGAAAGGGCCGCGCCCCGAAGGTCGCGGCCCAAGTTTAGGGAGGAAACGCCAGTCACACGGCAGAAAGAGAACCAATCTCTTCCTGCACCCAGGATGCTGGCGCGGTGGCCCGCCGACAATCGCAAAGCCTGCCCGCGGAGCCGGAAAATGCGCCTTCCAGACGCATCCTGCGCCATTCGCAGGCAGTTCCCTTTCATCGCTGCCGCTTCAGCGATCAGGTCAGGGCATCGCCAGGAAGCCGGTGCGGAACGAGAGCCAGTCGCTCTCGATCACCCACCAGATAATCCCCCAGATGACCGCCGTGAGCACGGTGGTGCCGAGCACCTTCCAGCCCAGATTCGCCACCACCGGCGTGCCACGCCACCCGCCGGATTCGATGTCGCCATCGGGGTCGGGGCGTGTGCCGATCGGCAGGACGCAGAACAGCGCCGTCCACCAGACGAGCAGGAAGACGACGATACCGGTAAACACTGTCATGGTGGCTAGGTGGAGCGGATTGCGGCGACGCGCCAGGGGGTTCATCCTCCAGCGCGTGTGAGAGCCGCGAAGGATACGGAGGCCCCATGTCCAGCACCGTCCGGCCGATGCCCTTATCCCGCATTCTCTTGCTGCTTGGCGGTATCGCCTTCGCCACGCTGCCATCCCCACTGAACCTGTTTGATGCAGGCGCCCACGCCGCTGGTGGTGGTGGCGGAGGAGGCGGTGGTGGCGGCGGTGGCGGGGGAGGTGGCGGAGGCGGTGGCGGGGGAGGCGGCGGCGGAGGTGGCGGCTCAGGCGGTGCTGGCGGATCCGGTGCTAGCGGCGGTGCTGGCGGCGGCAATGCCGGCGGTCACGGCGGCGGTAACGCAGGTGGCCAGTCGCCCGGAAATGGTGCGGCGAATGCCGGCGGCCGTGGCGGTAGCGTGGGCGGCGGGCGTGGCGACGCGGGTGCAGCCGCATCAGGCAGAGGTGTCGGGGCTGGTCTGGGCCGCGGCAATGATGCCGGGCGCGACCGCGGCGCCGTCGCCAGCGCACTGGGTGCCCTAAACGCCGCCCATGCCTCGCCGACGGCGCGGGCCAACGCCGCGCCGAATTCCCGCGTCGGACAAATCGCCTCGTATCAGCAAGCGATGCTCAGCGCGCTCTCGATGCCGACGCGGACCCCGACCGAGGTAGCCCTTCGTGACCAGGCGATCGCGGAGGCACGGGCGCAGGAACTCGCGGCCGCCGCGAACCGGCCGGTCAGCGCGGCGGTGGTTACGCAGGTGGACAGCCTGCTCGGCCTGCCGTCCATCGACCCGACTCTCGGCGTGACGCGATAGGCCCGGTGGCCCCGGCATCAGGCCGTCAGCGGACGCGCTCCCTCAGTCGATCGATCACCGCGGGGTCGTAGGGCCTCGAGGCGGAAATCCCCTGGCTTGCGGCGAAGGTCCCCAGCGCGGCGCGGATCTCCGGGCCGTCGCGGCCATCAATGGGTCGCGTCCAGCCGCCGGTGCTGGCCAGTGCCGACTGGACGAAACGGACGAGTGGCCGATCAACCGCCGCGACCGGGCCGCGCGCCGTCTCGGCGGCGATCCGCGCGGCGGCCTCGCGCGCCTGCGCCGGCGGCACCCGCACGGCGAGTGCCTGCC
>NZ_JACADR010000373.1 GCF_016106005.1 Roseomonas rosulenta | reverse complement strand
CTGCCAGGACGCGGCGCTGCCCGGCACGACGCCCGGCACCGCCACCGCTGCCCCGGCCCCCACCGCCAGCGCGCGGCGCAGCGCCGAGATCACCGCGCCGCGCACCGCCTCGCTTTCCCGGAAGCGCAGCTCGGTCTTCATCGGGTGGACGTTCACGTCCACACTTTCGGGCGGGATGTCGAGGAACAGCGCCGCCGCCGGATGCCGCCCCTGCGCGATCAGGTCGCGATAGGCGACGCGCAGCGCCACGCGCAGTAGCGGGTCGCGCACCGGGCGGCGGTTCACCACCAGGTGCTGCCCCATGGTGGTCGGCCGCGTGAAGGAGGGCAGCGCGGCGAGGCCGCGCAGGTCGAGCGCGGCGCCGACATGCTCCACCGGCACGGCCGCCGCGGCGAAGCCCGGGCCGAGCACCTGGCGGATGCGCCCTTCCCAGTCGGTCGCGGGCAGGTTCAGCGCCTCCCGCCCGTCGCTCTCGACGCGGAAGGTGACGGCGGGCCAGGCCAGGGCCAGGCGGCGCACCGCCTCGATCGCGTGGTCGGCCTCGGTGCGCGCGTGGCGGAGGAACTTGCGCCGCGCCGGCGTGGCGAAGAACAGGTCGCGCACCTCGACGCGCGTGCCCGACGCGCCGGCGGCCGGCGCCACGGCGCCGACATGGCCGCCCTCGACGGTGATCCGATGCGCGCTGCCGCCGGCCGGGCGCGAGGTGATCGCAAGGCGCGCCACCGCACCGATCGAGGGCAGCGCCTCCCCGCGGAAGCCCAGCGTCGCGATGCGGAACAGCGTCGCTTCCTCGGGCAGCTTCGAGGTGGCGTGGCGCTCGATCGCCAGGGCAAGGTCGGCCGCGCCCATGCCGCAGCCGTCATCCTCCACCAGGATGCGGTCCATGCCGCCGCCCTCGAGCAGCACGGCGATGCGCGTGGCACCGGCATCGAGCGCGTTCTCCACCATCTCCTTCACGGCGGCGGCGGGGCGCTCCACCACCTCGCCGGCGGCGATGCGGTTGGCGGTGGTCTCGGGCAGGCGGCGGATGGCCGGGCGGGGGGGCGACTCGACCGGGGGGACGGAGTCCATGGGACCTAGGTAGAGCACTTCGCCACGATCGGGAATCACGGCCTGTGCAGCGTTTCCTTCCGGTGCGCGCCCGCCTGCGCCATGCTGTCCACGGGCTGCAAGGCAGGGGGGCCATGGCGGACGAGGCAGACCGGCGACCGATCGCGGCGCGCAACCTCGGGATCACGCAGCGAATTGCCGCGGCGCTGGTGGCGCGTGGGGCCTCGCCGAACGGCATCTCGCTGGCGGGCATGGCGGCGGGCCTGGCGGCGGGGCTCTGCTTCGCGGCCACCGCCTGGCTGCCGGGGGCGGCCTGGGTGTTCTGGCTGCTCGGTGCGGCGCTGGTGCAGGCGCGGCTGATGGCGAACCTGCTGGACGGGATGGTGGCGATCGGGCGCGGCGTCGCCTCGCCAGTCGGCGAATTGTACAACGAGGTGCCGGACCGGGTGTCGGACACGGCGGTGCTGGTGGGCCTCGGCGTCGCGGCGGGATCGGTGGCGCTGGGGCTCGCGGCCGCGCTGGCGGCGATGCTGACGGCCTATGTGCGCACCACGGCGCGCGCCGGCGGCGCGCCTTCCGACTTCTGCGGACCCATGGCGAAGCAGCATCGGATGGCGCTGGCCACCGCGCTGGCGGTGTGGTGCGCGCTGGCGCCCGGCGCCTGGGACGGCGCGATCCCGGTGACGGTGGTGCTGGTGGTGATCACGCTGGGGTCGGTCTTCACCGCCTGGCGGCGCCTCGCGCGCGCCGCGGCCGCGCTGGAGGCGAAGCGATGAGGCATGGAGCAGACGGCGGCCGCATGCGGACGGCGGCACGGGCCGCGGGGGCATGCAAGCGCGTCGCGGTACCGCCGGCATGACCCGCCACGGCACCTTCGACCACCCGGTCACCATCGGCATCGTCGCGGCGGCGGTGCTGGTCGTCGCGGTGGCCTTCGCGGTGATCGGCGTGATGACGGCGCGCGGCCGCGGCACGCCGGAGCTGCGCCGCGAATTATGGCTGCGCACGGCCTCCTGGTGCCTGCTGCTGCCGCTGATGATGGGGCCGGTGCTGCTCGGGCGCGAATGGGTGATCGGCGCCGTCACCCTGCTCGGCCTCGCCTGCCTGCGCGAATTCGACCGCGCGACGGGGCTGTTCCGCGAGCCGCTGGTGGCGGGGATCGTGGTGGTGGGGATCCTGGCGGCGAACTTCGCCGCGCTCGATCACTGGTATGGGTTTTTCGTGGCACTCTGGCCGCTCACGGTCGGCGTCATCGTGGTCGGCACCATCCCGCGCGACCGGCCGGCCGGCTACGTGCAGCGAACCGCGCTCGGCATCCTCGCCTACATGCTGTTCGGCGCGGGCCTCGCGCACCTGTCCTTCATGGCGAACGAGCCGGGCTACCGGCCGATCCTGCTGATGCTGCTGACCACGGTGGCGTTGTCGGACGTGGCGGCCTTTACCTTCGGCAAGCTGATCGGCGGGCCGAAGCTGCTGCCGGCGACCAGCCCGAACAAGTCGATCTCGGGCGCCGTCGGGGCGCTGTGCGTCACCACGCTGCTGGTGGCCGGGCTGTCCTCCGTCATCTTCGCCGGCACGGCGATGGCGCAATGGCACTGGCTGCTGCTGCTCGGTCTGATCGTGGGCATCGGCGCGCAGGCCGGCGACCTGATGCTGTCCTCCATCAAGCGCGACATCGGCATCAAGGACATGGGCACCATCCTGCCCGGCCATGGCGGCGTGCTGGACCGCTTCAATTCCCTGCTGCTAGTGGCGCCCGCCGCCTTCCACTTCATCCAGTTCTTCGTCGGCTTCGGCATGGGCCAGCCGGCGCGGCTGATCACGGGGGGCTGATGGAATTCAAGCTCCGCCCCGCGCGCGACCACGGTCTGGACGCCGCCGACCGGCTGCGCAGCCTGTCGCGCGAGCGTGGCCTGGGCTCCGTGGTGCTGGGCAGTGCCTGGCGCGCGCTTGTGCGGGGATACCTCGCGGCGTTCCACAGGCTGGAGGTGACGGGGCGGGAGAACCTTCCCCCCGCCCCCTTCGTGCTGGTGGCGAACCACGCGAGCCATCTCGATGCGCTCACCCTTTCGGCCGTGCTGCGCGGCGATGCGGCGCGGCGCGCGCATGCGCTGGCGGCGGGCGACACCTTCTTCACCTCGACCCTCACCTCGGCCTTCGCCGCCTATGCGGTGAATGCGCTACCGGTCTGGCGCAAGCGCACCCGGCCGAGCGAGATCGCAACGCTGCGCGAACGGCTGGTCGAGGACCGCCTCGTGTACATCCTGTTCCCCGAAGGCACGCGCTGCCGCGACGGCACGATGGCCGGTTTCCAGCCGGGCATCGGCGCCCTGGTCGCGGGCAGCGATGTGCCGGTGGTGCCCTGCTTCCTCGATGGCGCCTTCGCCGCCTGGCCGCCGCAGCGGCGGTTCCCCCGACCGGGCAGGCTGCGCCTATCGATCGGTGCGCCGCTGCGCTGCGACGACCTGCCCGGCGGCCGCGCCGGATGGGAGGAGACGGCGCGGCGCTGCGAGGCGGCAGTGCGCGCGCTGGCCCCCGCCGGCGCCTGACGCCGAACGGCCCCGATGCGCCGCGGCG
>NZ_JACADR010000372.1 GCF_016106005.1 Roseomonas rosulenta | reverse complement strand
GGCGCCCGGCCCGATGCGCGCCGCGGGAAGGGCGCGGGGGCGGGGCGAGGCGGAGCACGTCGCGTGGCGGTCGGATCGGCGCCGTGCCGTCGCATGGCTGGACGCGGCCGGCCCGTGGCGCGACGCTGCCGCCATGACCACGACGCCCGACGCCGCGCTGCGCGACCTCTGGACCCTCGCCGGGCTGCGCGACATGCCGCAGGTCGCGCTGCACGGCACCGATCCCTGCCAGCCCTCGACCTTCGCGATCGGCACCGCGGCACTCGCCTCCATCGGCGCGACCGGCGCGGCGGCCGCCGCCATCCACGCGGCCCGCGGCGGGGCGGCGCAATCCGTCGCGGTCGAGATCGCCCACGCGCTGACCGAATTCCACTCCGAACACCACCTGCGCATCGATGGCGCCAGCGCGCATGAGGGCTGGGACCGCATCGCCGGGCTGCACCGCACGGGCGATGGCCGCTGGCTACGGCTGCACACCAACCTGCCGCATCATCGCGAGGCCGTGCTGCGGGTGCTGGGCTGCGCGTACGACCGCGCGGCGGTGACGGCGGCGCTGCAGCGCTGGACCGCGCAGGACGCCGAGACCGCGATCTACGACGCCGGCGGTGTGGCGACCATGACGCGCAGCCCGGACGAATGGGCCGCGCACCCGGCGGGTGTCGCCGCCGCCTCGCTACCCGCGCTGGTGCTGGAGCGCATCGGCGATGCGCCGCCCACGCCACTGCCGCCGCTGGCCCCGCGCCCCTTGCACGGCATCCGCGTGCTCGACCTGACGCGCGTCATCGCCGGGCCGGTGGCCGGGCGCACGATGGCGGCGCACGGAGCCGAGGTGCTGCACATCACCGCGCCACACCTGCCCTCGATCCCGGCGCTGGTGATGGACACCGGCCGGGGCAAGCGCTGCGCATCGCTCGACCTGCGGCAGGAGGCCGACCGCGCGACGCTGCGCGGGCTGGTGGCGGGCGCGGATGTGTTCCTGCAAGGCTACCGGCCAGGTGCGATCGCGGGGCACGGCTTCGCGCCGGAGGAAGTGGCGGCGTTGAAGCCCGGCATCGTCTGCGTCTCGCTCTCCGCCTGGGGACATCTCGGCCCGTGGGCCGGGCGGCGCGGCTTCGATTCCCTGGTGCAGAACGCGAACGGCCTCAACGACGCGGAACGCATTGCGGCGGGCGAGGACAAGCCGAAGCCCCTGCCCTGCCAGGCGCTCGACCATGCCTCGGGCTACCTGCTGGCCTTCGGCGCGATGGCGGCGCTGCTCCGGCGCGCGGAGGAAGGCGGGTCGTGGCTCGTGCGCGTGTCACTGGCGGGCACGGGGGAATGGATCAAGCGGCTGGGGCGGGTCGAGGGCGGGCTTTCAGCGCCCGGCATCGGCGACGCCGCGCGGTTCCTGGAAGACAGCGCCAGCGGCTTCGGGCGCATGACGGCGGTGCGGCACAGCGCGGTGCTTTCGGGGACGCCGGCGGGGTGGGTGTTGCCGGCAGTGGCGTTGGGGACGCATCGGCCGGCGTGGGGTGAATGAGGCGCGCCGGGCTCGCGAGATTCGAACCGTAAGGTGCAGCGACCTCCTCGGGCTCAGGCCGCCAGACGCCCGGTGTCCTCGGAGTACGAAGCCTGGCGTTGGACAGGAATGGGCCGGCCGTCTTGCGTGACTCGGGCCGCGCGAATGGTTAACTTTCCGCCATGTCGACCGAGCTGGCGCTGGTCATCCAGCATCCCCTGTTGCCGATCGCGCTCTGGGTCATCGGAATCGGCGTCGGTATGGGCATCGAGCAGTTCCGCAGCAAGCTGCGCCGGAATGCCTGGCGGAAGCGCAACCCGATGCGCTGGGAACGACGCAACGGGCCAACCGCAACGACAGGTGGATGGCCAGGATCGGCCCCGGCCGCATTGGCGACGCGGCAGCCGGATGCCGCCGACCAGTTGCGCATCGTGATGGGCGCGGCCTTCAGCGCCCAGCCGCTTCTCAACAAGAGCGAGGCGCGCGTTCTCAAGGAGCTTGAGCGCTTCGTGGAGGACTGCAATCCGCAATGGCAGGTGATGGCCCAGGTATCGGTGGGCGAGATCCTCCGCAGCAAGGACACGGCGGCGTTCACCTGCATCAACTCCAAGCGCGTCGACCTGCTTCTGATCGATGGCGAATACATGCCCCGGCACGCCCTCGAGTATCAGGGGTGGGGGCATCACCAAGGCACCGCGGCGGCACGCGACGCGGTCAAGAAGGAGGCCCTGCGACGCGCAGGCATCGGGTACCACGAAGTCGTCGCCGGCCAGACGACCCCTTCGGAACTCCGGCGATTGGTGGAGAAGCTGGTGCCGAAGCGAGCCGGCACGGATCAGCCGCAAGCACCACCGAGCGAGAAGACGGCCTGACGATCCGCTTCAGGCCGAGCGAAAGGACCGTTGCCTCCGAGAAGCGGCCTGCGACCCGGTCCCCTTACGCCGCCACCGCACTCCTGCAAAGCACCGCCCCACCCCTGAGCGCCCCCGCCTCCGTCGCCCCCCACTGCACCCGGTGCCCTTCCGGCAGCGCCCGGCTCCCCGGCACCGCGAGCCACACGCGCAACAATACCCGATGCGCCCCCGCCGCCGCGTCATCCGCGTAGGCCGTGCGCCCGTGATAGGTCACGTGCTGGTTCAGCAGCTGGATATCCCCCGGCGTGAAGGGCGCCTCCGCGCACAGTTCCTCCGCCAGCGCCGCCAGCAGATCCATCGCCTCCACCTGCTCCGGCCGCAGCGGAGGAACCCCCGGCTCGGCATGTGCCATCTCGACATAGGTGCGCGAATACTGGCTGGTGAAGGCCCCCTCCGGCCCGCGCGCGAAGACCGGCATGCGGAACACGCGGTCGCTGTGCTGCGCACCTTCCTCATCCGCGGGCCGCATCCGCCAGAAATCCTCGTAGAGCACCGCCAGCAGGTCCGGCCGCCGCCGCGCCATCTCGTCATGGATCGCGACCGTGCTCACCACGCGCGACACACCCCCCGCGATCCCGTTCGACGCGCACAGCAGGCAGAGCAAATCGCACTTGTCGGTATGGAACCGCAGCGGCCCCGTGGACCGAGACCGCGTCCGCGCCGAGGGCACCGGCCCCGCGCCCCCGCCCGTCACCGCGATCCCCGCCCCGGTCTCGTCCTTCACCTCGCCGATGAACTCGCCCGTGGTGTTCTGGAACAGCGGCGTGCCGATGTTCACGCACAGGCCCCAGAACAGGATGCGCAGGTCCTCGCGCGACAGCCGCTGCACCGGCAGGCCGGACAGCCGCACCACGCCCGCGCCGTCCTCCAGCTCGCGCGTCACCTCCGCCAGCAGCGGCGCGAGCGCCGGAATGGCGAAATGCTCGCGCGCCATAGCCGGCGGCGCGCGCGCCGCAGCCTTCACCGCCGCCAGCGCAGCTTCCAGTGCGGCGACCTCGCTCGCCTCCAGGCGCCGCGGCCAGTAGCCGCGCGCGGCGAGTTCCACCCCGCCGCGCCAGGCGGCCGCGCCGCCGATCGGTGCCATCGCGTGGTCCATCGTCGTCTCCTTCCCGCGTCACGCGGATTCTGCGCGCGCGGAGCGGCCCGCCCGGCCCCCGTCGCGGCGGCGATGCACCCGGCGAAGCCGCAGCGCGCCTGGACGCGCCACGGCCCGGTGAGGAAGCGCCG
>NZ_JACADR010000371.1 GCF_016106005.1 Roseomonas rosulenta | reverse complement strand
GGGCTCGATGTCGCTCCGCTGGTCGCCGGCGGCGGGCAGGAACGCGGGCGGCGGGGGGGCACCGAACCGCTGCCGGCCATCGCAGGGATGGCGGCGGCGCTGGCGGCGGCGGATGCGGCAGCGATGGCACGCCTCGCGGCCCTGCGCGACGCGATCGAGTCCGACGTGGCTGCGCTGGCGCCCGAGGCGCGCTTCCCCGGCCGCGGCGCGCCGCGGCTGCCCAACACCACCTCGATCCTGCTGCCCGGAGTGCCGGCGGAGACGCAGGTGATCGCGCTGGACCTGGCCGGTGTGCGTGTGAGCGCGGGGGCGGCGTGTTCCTCGGGCAAGGTGGGTGCGAGCCACGTCCTGGCGGCGATGGGGTTCGGCGCGGATGCGGGCTGCGCGATCAGGGTTTCGCTGCCCTGGAACGCGGGCGAGGACTCCGCAGAGCGCTTCGCTCAGGCCTGGGCGGCCATGCGTGCACGTCTCTCGCGCCGCGCGGCATGAGCGCCTATCTGGCCTCCATGACCGCGCCGCCCAATCGCCCGATCTACCTCGATCACCACGCCACCACGCCGGTCGACCCGCGCGTCCTCGCCGCCATGCGCCCGTGGTGGGAGGAGAACTTCGCCAATCCCGCCTCCGTCGAGCACGTCCTCGGCCGCGCCGCCGAGGAAGCCGTCGAGCAGGCCCGCGCCCACATCGCCGAGCTGATCGGCGCGGAGCCTCGCGAGATCGTGCTGACCTCCGGCGCGACCGAGGCGAACAACCTCGCCATCAAGGGCGCCGCCCGCTTCGCCGCATCCCAAGGGTCCGACCGCCGCCGCATCGTTACCCTCGCCACCGAGCACAAATGCGTCCTCGAATCCGTCCGCGACCTGGCCGCCGAGGGATTCGAGCCCGTCATCCTGCCGGTCGATGCGAGCGGCCTCGCGGACCTCGACGCGCTGCGTGCCGCCATCGACGACCGCACACTGCTGGTCTCCGTCATGGCGGTGAACAACGAGATCGGCGTGATCCATGACCTCGCCGCCATCGGCGCCCTGGTGAAGGCGGCCGGCGCGATCTTCCACACCGACGCCGCCCAGGCCGCGGGGCGCATCCCGCTCGATGTGAACGACATCGAGGCCGACCTGCTCTCGCTCTCCGGCCACAAGGTTTACGGCCCCAAGGGCATCGGCGCGCTCTTCGTCCGGCGCCGGCCGCGCATCCGCCTCGCACCGCTCTTCTCCGGCGGCGGGCAGGAACGCGGCCTGCGCTCCGGCACGCTGCCTGCCCCGCTGGTGGTGGGCTTCGGCGAGGCCGCGCGTATCGCCGCGATCGAGGGCATGCTCGACACCGGCCGCATCGCCGGCCAGCGCGACCGTTTCCTCGCGGCACTTCGCGCCGCCATCCCCGGCATCGCGCTGAACGCGGAACATGCGCCGCGTGTCGCCGGCAATGCCTCCATCGCCTTCCCCGGCAAGGTCACCGCGCAGGCCATCATGGAGGCCGCGCCGGGGGTCTGTGTCTCGACCGGCTCCGCCTGTTCCTCGGCCGAGATCGAGCCCTCCTACGTGCTGCGCGCCATCGGCCTCGACGAGGCGCGCGCCCGGGCCACCTTGCGGATCGGCATCGGACGCTTTACCTCGCCCGCCGATGTGGACCGGGCCGCCGCCATGCTCGCGGAGGCCTGGACGCGTGCGGTCTCAGGAACAATCAGGGCGGCGGAGTAGCCATGCCGAAGATGGTCTTCATCGAGCGCGACGGAACGCGCAAGGAAGTGGACGCGCCGCTCGGGCTCTCCGTGCTCGAGATCGCGCACCGCCACGGCGTGGACATCGAAGGTGCGTGCGAGGGCTCGCTCGCCTGCTCCACCTGCCACGTGATCGTGGACCCGTCCTGGTACGGCAAGCTCGCCAAGGCGACCGAGGACGAGGAGGACATGCTCGACCTCGCCTTCGACCTGCAGGAGACGAGCCGTCTCGGCTGCCAGCTCATCATGACCGAGGCGCTGGACGGCCTGACGGTGAAGCTGCCCGCCGGCAGCCGCAACGCAGGCGGCTGAACCCGATGGCCGCCCCCCGCTGGGAGACCGACTTCGGCGCCGAGGGCGGCCTCTACCGACGGCTGCGCGCGGCCGCCGCCACCGACTGGGCCGGCTACACCTGGCATCCCTTCGTGAAGGCGTTGTCGGCCGGCACGCTGCCGCTACCGGCCTTCCGGCACTACCTGGTGCAGGACTATCTCTTCCTCATCCACTTCGCCCGCGCCAAGGCGCTGGCTGTCGTGAAGGGCGAGAGCCTGGCGGCGATGCGCGAGAAGGCAGCCGCCGTGCTCGCCATCCTCGACGAGACGAAGCTGCACCTGAAGTACTGCGCGGAGTGGGGCCTCAGCGAGGCTGACGTGGTGGCCACGCCCGAGACGGCGGAGACTGTCTCCTACACCCGCTGGGTACTGGACCGCGGGCTCGCCGGCGACATTCTCGACCTCGAAGTGGCGCTCGCGCCCTGCACGGTCGGCTATGGCGAGGTGGCGCTGCGCATCTTGGCCGATCCGGCGCGCCGCACCGATGCCAACCCCTACCAGTCCTGGATCGACGCCTATGCGTCGGACGACTACCAGGCCATGGCCCGCGCCGCCGCCGCGCGGATCGACGCGCTGGGCGTGAGCCATGGCGGCGATGCGCGCTTCGCCCGCCTCGCCGCCGACTTCGCCGAGGCCGCGCGGCTCGAGCAGCGCTTCTGGCAGCAGGGGCTGGCCGCGGCATGAGGATCCTCGTCGCCATGTCGGGCGGCGTGGATTCCTCGGTGGTCGCCGCGCTGCTGGCCGAGCAGGGCCACGAGGTGGTCGGCGCCACGCTGCAGCTCTACGACTACGGCGCCGCGGTGCAGAAGAAGGGTGCCTGCTGCGCCGGGCAGGATATCCACGACGCGCGCGACGTGGCCGACCGCCTCGGCATCCCGCACTACGTCCTGGACCGCGAGCAGGTGTTCCGGCGCGAGGTGATCGGCGACTTCGCCGACACCTACGCCCGTGGCGAGACCCCCATCCCCTGCATCCGCTGCAACCAGACCGTGAAGTTCCGCGACCTGGTGGCCCTTGCGCGCGACCTCGGCTGCGAGGCGCTGGCCACGGGCCATTACGCGCGGCGCGTCGAAGGCCCCGCCGGGCCCGAGCTGCACCGCGCGGCGGACCCGGCGCGGGACCAGTCCTACTTCCTCGCCGCCACCACGCGCGCGCAACTGGCCATCGCCCGCTTCCCGCTGGGCGACATGCCGGACAAGGCCGCGGTGCGCGCGCTGGCGGCACGCTTCGGCCTCGCGGTCGCCGACAAGCCCGACAGCCAGGACATCTGCTTCGTGCCCGAGGGCCGCTACGACGCGCTGGTGGGCCGGCTGCGGCCCGAGGCGCTGCTGCCCGGCGAGATCGCCACCGCCGATGGCCGCGTGCTCGGCGCGCATGAGGGGATCGCGCGCTACACGGTGGGGCAGGGCAGGGGCCTCGGCACGGCGTCCTGGGATGGCGCGGAGAAGCTCTATGTCGCCGGCGTCGATGCGCCGCGCCGGCGCGTCATCGTGGCGCCGCGCGGCGCGCTCGCGACCACCGAGGCCACCGCCGGCGAGATGAACTGGCTGATCGACCCGCCCGCCGCGCCGCTGCGCTGCACGGCCAAGCTGCGCGCGCG
>NZ_JACADR010000370.1 GCF_016106005.1 Roseomonas rosulenta | reverse complement strand
CGGCGTGCCCGGCTTGACCGGGTCGGCGACCGCCAGCGCCGCGACGAGCCGCCCATCCACCGCGGCGTAGAGCGGCGTGCGCCCCTGGTCCGCAAGCGCGGCCGCCGTGGCGGCGAAAGGCGCGACGTCGAGGCCGAGCCGCGCCATGTAGCGGTCGGCGCCGACCGTCACGCGCTGCCCATCCACCATCGCCGTGGCGCCGAAGCCGGGCACGGCCTCGAAGGCGGCCGCCTCAGGCAGAGCCAGGCCGCGCGTCCGCGCCGCGGCGACGATGGCCTGCGCGACGGGGTGCTCGGATTGTGCCTCGACCGCGGCGGCCAGCGCCAGGATCGCGGCCTCGTCCTCGCCCGGCATCACGGCGAGGTCGGTGAGGGTCGGCCGGCCCTCGGTCAGCGTGCCGGTCTTGTCGAGGGCGACGACCTCGACGTCCCGCAGCGCCTGCAGCGCCTCACCCTTGCGGAACAGCACGCCGAGCTCCGCCGCCCGGCCGGTGCCGACCATGATGGAGGTTGGCGTCGCCAGGCCCATGGCGCAGGGGCAGGCAATGATGAGCACCGCGACCGCATTCACCAGCGCGAAGGCGAGCGCCGGCTCCGGCCCGAGGACGAGCCAGACGCCGAAGGTCAGTGCCGCGACCGCGAGCACGGCTGGCACGAACCACATTGTCACGCGGTCCACCAGCGCCTGGATCGGCAGCTTCGATCCCTGCGCTTGCTCGACCATGCGCACGATCTGCGAGAGAACGGTCTCCCCGCCCACGGCCGTGGCGCGGAAGCGGAAAGCCCCGGCGCCGTTCACTGTGCCGCCGGTCACCCGCGCGCCGGGGGTCTTCTCCACCGGCACGGGTTCGCCGGTGATCATCGCCTCGTCCACGAAGGACGCGCCCTCGGTCACCTCGCCATCGGCGGGGATGCGCTCGCCCGGCCGCACCAGCACGATGTCGCCCTCGAACAGCTGCGCCGCAAGGATCTCCTGCTCCTGCCCGCCGCGCAGCACGCGCGCGGTGGGCGGCTGCAGGCCCATCAGCCGCCGGATCGCCTCGGAGGTGCGGCCCTTGCTCCGCGCCTCCAGCCAACGGCCGAGCAGGATCAGCGTCACGATCACCGCCGCCGCCTCGAAGAAGACGTGCCGCGCGCCGGCCGGCAGCAGGGCGGGCGCGAAGGTCGCGACGGTCGAGTATGCGAAGGCCGCGCTGGTGCCGAGCGCGACCAACGAGTTCATGTCCGGCGCGCCACGCAGCAGCGCACGCCAGCCCTTGGTCTGGAAACGCAGGCCGGGGACGAACATGACCAGCGCGGCGAGCGCGAACTGGATCTTCCAGCTCAGCGCGAAGCCGATGCTGTCACGGATGGCGTGGTGCAGGGCCATGGAGAGGTGCGCGCCCATCTCCAGCACCATCAGCGGCAGGGTCAGCACGGCGGCGAGGCCGAGGCTGCGCGCCAGGCTGCGGATCTCCGCCGCGCGGGCGGCACGCTCGCGGTCGCCGCGGTCGGCCGTGGCCTCGTCGCCGATGCGCTCGGCGCCGTATCCGGCGTCGCGCACCGCCGTAACCAGCGTCGCGGTCGAGATGGTCGGCAGATGGGTGACGCGCGCGCGGTTGGTCGCGAGGTTCACTACGGCCTCCGTCACGCCGGGCACGGCCTTCAGCGCGCGCTCGACGCGGCCGACGCAGGAGGCGCAGGTCATGCCCTCGATCGCGAGGTCCGTCGCGTCGGTACCGATGCCGTAACCAGCCCGGTGCACCGCGGCGATCACGGCGGGCAGGTCCGGCGCATCGTCGAAGCGGATCTCAGCCCGCTCGGTGGCGAGGTTCACGGCGGCGGCGGCCACGCCGGGCACGGCGGCGATGGCCTTCTCGACGCGGCGCACGCAGGACGCGCAGGTCATGCCCTCGATCGGGACCGAGAGCGCGGCGTCCGGCGCCGCGGAAATGGAGGCCGCGAGCGCGGGCATCCACTCCCTGGTGTTGATGTCGGGGGCCATCGCGCGTGCTCCTGTCTCAGGCCCGTGTCGTGTTGGCGTAGCCGGCGGCGGCAATGGCGGCCGATAGGCTCGCCGCGCTCGCGGTGCTGGTCACGCCGATGCTGTGCGTCGCGAGGTCCGCCTGGACCTGCGCCGCTGCGTCGACCGACTGAACAGCCTGCGTGATCGTCATCACGCAATGGCCGCAGGTCATGTCGGGAATGTCGAAGTGCTGCATCTCTGTCTCCTGTCGCAGCGTTGCGGGAGACAGGCTTGTCCTCGCTCCCACGTTGGGAGGGTCAAGCGCCGTGTTCAGCCCGGCCGGCGCGCCATCGCCACGGCCCGGCGCAGCAGGGCGACGCCCTCCGCCATGCGGTCCTCCGCCGTGCCGGCGAAGCCGAGCACCAGGCCGCGCACCGGCGCGCCGAGGAAGGAGCCCGAGAGCGGCGGCGTCTGCAGCCCGATCCGCCGCGCGGCATCATAGGCGGCAAGGTCGTCGATCCCCTGGTCGTGGAAGCGGGCGGCGAGGTGCAGGCCGGCCTGCGGCCCCGCCGCGTCCCAGGCCACGAGGTCCGCCGCGCCGTCCTGCAGCGCCGCGAGCAGCGCGGCGCGCCGCGCGGCGTAGAGGACGCGCATGCGCCGCAGGTGCTGCGCGAGATGCCCTTCGGCGATGAAGGCGGCAAGGATCGCCTGGTCGGGGCCGGCGGATTGCCGGTCCGTCAGCGCCCGCGCGGTCGTGAACGCCGGCATCAGTGCGCGCGGCACGACGAGGTAGCCGAGCCGCAGCCCGGGCGCGAGGATCTTGGCGAAGGTGCCGATGTAGATAACGCGCGCCGCGCCCGGCCGTGCCAGCGCGCGCAGCGGCTGGAGCGGGCGTCCGGCGTAGCGGAAGTCGCCGTCGTAGTCGTCCTCGAGGATCCAGGCGCCGGTGCGCTCCGCCCAGTCGAGCAGCGCGAGGCGGCGCCGCAGGCTCATCGTGACGCCGAGCGGATACTGGTGCGACGGTGTGACCAGCGCGACGCGCGCCTGTGGCGCCAGCGCCTTGCCGGCGGCCACGTCCAGGCCCTCGGTATCCACCGGCACGGGGACGAGCCGCGCGCCATGCGCCGCCAGCGCGCTCCGCCCGCTGACATAGGCCGGGTCCTCCACCCAGGCGGCGTCGCCGGGGTCGAGCAGCAGCCGCGCCGCGAGCGCGATGCCCTGCTGCGAGCCGGCGACGATCATCACCTCCTGCGTCGTGCAGGCGATGCCGCGCGCGGCGCCGAGATGCGCCGCCACCGCCTCGCGCAGCGGCAGGTGGCCCGCGGGGTCCATGTAACCGAGGACGTCGGCGGTCGGCCGGTCGCGCCAGAAGCGCGCGGCGATCCGGCCCCAGGCCTCGGCGGGGAAGGCGTCGAAGGCGGGCAGGCCGGGTGAGAGCAGCCCGGGTCCGCGCCGCGCCGGCGTGATCGGCAGGGCCGCAAGGTCGCGTCCGCGGGCGGACAGGCTTCCCGCCGGGGCGTCGGGCGCCGGGCCGACCGCCGGCCGCCCGACCTGCAGCAGCGCCTCAGGCAGCACCTCCGGGACGAAGACGCCGGCGCCGGCGCGGCCCTCGGCATAGCCCTCGGCGACGAGGCGTTCGTAGGCGAGCACGACGGTCTGGCGGGAGACGGCGGCCTCGAGCGGCAGGGGGCGCGCCGGGGGCAGCCCG
>NZ_JACADR010000037.1 GCF_016106005.1 Roseomonas rosulenta | reverse complement strand
CGGCGCGGGCCCGCATGGCGGCCGGCGTAAGAGGCCGGACGTGCCTCACGCTGCGCGCCGCCGCGATGGCGCCCGCGGCGAGCGCGCAGGCCGCCGATGTGCCGCCGTAGCCGCGCGCCGCATCGGCGGGCGCGGTGAATTGGCTCGGCGCGACGAGGTCCGGCTTGGCCGAGGCGAAGAGGCGCGGCGCCGGTCCTTGTGCGGAATAGCCGAGCCAGGTCTGGTCGTTGCGCACGGCACCGACCGTCAGCACGTCGGCGACTGCGGCGGCGCCATAAATGCTGCGGCCTGGGCCGATCTGGCCAGGCCCGCAGCGGGCGTCTGGGCAGAACTGCCCGCCATTGCCGGCAGCGAAGACGACATCGGCGAGGCCCCGGCGCGCGATGTCGCCGACCAGTCGGTTCAGCACGTTCTTCGGGTTGGCGCCGTAGTTCCATGGCGACCTGGTGGGGAAGTCGTCCCGCAGATTGTAGACCGACCACGCGTTACAGATGACGCAGGACCAACCCGGATGCGTCCTGCGGAGTTCCTCGATGACCCATCCGAGCGACCAGTAGACCCAGGCTGCCCAGGGCAGGAAGCCGCGGAGGTCGCGGATCCGCGGTGGCAGCAGCGGCAGGTCGATGATCGTCGCCTCTGGCGCGACGGAGAGCACGGCCTCGGCCATGCGCGTCCCGTGTCCATCCGCCCAGGCCCCGGCCTTGGTCCACGCCGCCGAGCAGGGCTTGCGCACCCACCACCCGCCGGCGAATCGGGCATTGGGGACGCGCTTGCGCAGCACGCGAGCGTTGATGCCTTGGTCGACCACGACGACAAAAGTCTTCCGCCCAGTCGCGGACGGGCCCGAAAGGTGCCCGGCGCCGAGCTGGGCAAGGGCGAGGCCGGTCGTGCCGAGATGAGGATAGCCGGCCTCGCTCGGACACCAGCCCCGGGCGGCGGAGATGCCAAGGCTCGACGTCAGCGAGACCTGCAAGCCGCTGCCGGAACCATTCTCGTCCTTGGCGAACTTCTCGAGCTCGGCGATCACATCAGGGCCGAGGACACCGAGGTCAAATATCTCGAAGTCGGGGAACGCGCCCTTACTGCCCGGGATGGACGGCGGCTTTATTTCGTTTCCGTCGATGATGATCCTGAACGTGTCGTCGGGCTGCAGGTCGGATCGGGCGGCCAGGATCGGGCCGAGCCTGTTCTTCAAGCGATTTATCCGGGCAGCCAGATCCTGGCTCACGAAAGTCTGCCCCGCCAATTGCCACGACAGGGCGAGCGGAAGCGGATCTTTGGGTGCGAACGGCGACTGGGGCTGCGTCGGCATTCGTGGCGTCCCTCCCAAATACCCGGGCGGCCTGGACAGGGCGGACCCGAGTGCAGGCTGCCGGCGCGTCGCCGGGAATGGCCCGAATTTTATACGTCTAACTCGGGCGCGGTGCATATAATTCTGCCTGTCAGCGCCGGTCTGCGCCTTCCCGGGTTCGCGCCGGGCCGCTCGCTTGGCCCCAGGTCATTGATACCCCCGCCTCGGGGGACCGCCGCCTGGGTCGGCCGGGAACGATTGGGGCGACTCAGGGATGGGAGTAATGGCCATGTCGGGCACCGTGGAACCACGCGAAGCGTCGGAGGCGTCGGAGGCATCAGAGGCGTCCGGCATTGTCCTGCCAGCCGAGAAGCAGCTCGGGCGCCCGATTGGCGTCTCGCCCTCGCCAACCACCGAGACGGTCGGGAAGACCCAATGGTGGCAGGGGAACCGCTGGCCGCCCGTGAAGCCTGCGGTCAGCTGGGCGCCGCTGCCGATCCAGACGCCCTTTATGCCGCGGTCGGGCGCCTTCCCGGAACGTGCCTGGGCGCCGGAGCACTGGGCCAGCGTGGTGCTCGCCGAGGCGCTCACGGTGCCGATGGCCAAGAGCACGAAACCGGCTTGGCAGTGCTGGCCTGCTGAAGAGGCGATCCCGGGCACCGACGAGATCAAGAAAGAGATCAGGGAGCTCGAGGCGCTCATCGAGTATCGCCCCGCGGTTCTGGCCGAGGCGATGGCGCAGAAGGACGCGATCCTGCAGTACTTCTCCGGGATCCTGACCTTCGGACGGCGCAGCCATCCGGCGACCGTTTATCTCTGCATCGTCGGGCTCCGCGTCGCGAGCCTCATTGCGATGCACTGGAAGGACCATTTCAACCGTGTGCGTCCGTCCCGCCTGTCGTGCAGCCTGATGCCCCCGATCGACCCGCCGGGGCATGCCGCCTTTCCGAGCGGGCATGCGACGCAGGCGCATCTCCTGGCGCACCTGCTGGAAAGGGTCATGCCGATCGGCATCGTGCCGCAACGGCGGGAAGACGGACCACTCTACCTCATGGCCGAGCGCATTGGACGGAACCGCGAGGTGCTCGGCCTACACTACCCGTCCGATACGAGGGCGGGCAGGGCGCTCGCGGCGCACATCGCGACGAACATCCTGTTCCAGCCCGGCGCAAAGAAAGTTGCCGCGCTCATCGACGCCGCGAAGAAGGAATGGGGCCGCAGGTGAACAACCGTCGGCCGGTCCGCGTCGCGGGCGGGCGGGCCGGGCGCGCATGAACCTTGCCCGGCGCCTCTCCCGCCCCGGGCCGAAGCGCATCCTGTCCCTCGACGGCGGCGGCACGCGCGGCATCGTCTCCCTCGCCTTCCTGTGCGGGATCGAGCGCGCGCTGTGCGGCGATCGCACCGACGAATGCCTCGCCGACCATTTCGACCTGATCGGCGGCACCTCCACCGGCGCCATCATCGCCGCCGGCCTCGCCCTGGGGTGGCGTGTCGATGCCATCATCGAGATGTACATGCGCTTCGCCGAGCAGGTGTTCCGGCCGCGCTGGCAGCGCTGGCTGCTGGCCAACCGCTACCGCGCCGAACCGCTCGAACGGCTGCTGCGCGCCTCGCTGCAGCCGCCGGGCACGCCGGAGGACGCGCCGGACATCCTGCTAGGCGATCCTGCGCTACGCACCGGCCTCGCCATCGTCACGAAGCGCGTCGACACCGGCAGCGTCTGGGTCATCAGCAACCTGCCCGATGCGCCGCACTACCGCGACCGCCACGGCCGGGCCAACGGCAATGCGCGCATTCCGCTGCGCAACCTGGTGCGCGCCTCGGCCGCGGCGCCGATGTTCTTCGAGCCGGCTGAATTCGAGCTCGGCCCACGCCTCGATGGCACTGCGCAGCGTGGTCGGTTCGTCGATGGCGGTGTCAGTCCCTACAACAATCCCGCGCTGCGCCTGCTCGAACTGGCGCGCCTGCCGGTCTTCGGGTTGCGCTGGCCCGTGGGGCCGGAGCGGCTGATGCTGGTCTCGGTCGGCACCGGCCGGTTCCGCCTGCGCGACGCCGAGGTGCCGCACCTTCGCACCGCACCCGGCGCCTGGCTGGCGCGCGCACCGTTCCGGCTGCCGCTGATGCAGGCGATCTTCGCGCTGCGCAGCACGGTCACGGATGGGGAAATGCTCACCCTACGTGTGCTGCAAGCCCTCGGCCGATCGCCGGCACCGGCGGACATCGATTCCGAAGTCGGCAGGATGGAGGGTGGCGGCATCGCCGAGGGGCCGCTCTTCACCCTGCTCCGGTACGACCTCGATTTCGACGCGATGGCGCGCGAAGGCACGATAACCGCGGCCGACGCCAGGCAGTTCCAGCACTTTGACGCACCTGAGGACATGCCGCGCCTGCACGAGATCGCCGCGAGCGTCGCAGCGCGGGAGGTGTCTGCCGCGCATCTGGCGTTCCCCGCATGACCCGCGGGACGCTCAGCCTGCTTCCACTGCCTTGACCTGGAACAGCTGTGCCCAACCGTCGATATCGAGCAGCATCGATGTCGTCGTGCCGACCAGGGTCGCACCCAGCGCATTCGAGGCGAGCGGGCCATCGAGGGGCAACGCCTCGAGCTCGGCGAGTGCGACCGCCATGACCTGCTGCATCCGCCCCGATTGCCGCGCCAGAAGTTCGAACTCGGCATAGGCGCGAATACCAAGGAAGGTGGCCGAGGCCGCCGGCGACACGAAGCAGGCGAGCGCAATGGCAGTGCCGGCCCAACCCGGCGCGTGCATGACTTCGAGCAGGATCCGCAGGACGACCCCGACCAGTGCCAGCAGGAAGAACATGTCGCCCCAGTGCGCGAGGCGCCGGCTCGCCATCTCGCTGCGTTGGTGCCGGAGGCGATGGTACGTCTGCTGGTCCTGGAACATGCCGTGGCCGACACTGCGCACACGCTCGAGCGCCGGCCCCGCCAGGCTCCCCGACGGCATCGGCGCGGCGCGGCGGATGGCGGAGAAGTACCACGCAACCCAGGCGTCGTGCCGCGGCGCGGTATGCGTGGTGGAAATCCTGCCGTCGTCAGGCGACAGTATGCGTGTCACATCGCCGATCGGCAGCGTCCAGCCCAGTGGCGCCAGTACCCTCTGCTTGCGGCAGAGTTCGGCCAGGAAGCGATAGGTGATCCATCGGTCCTGCCAGCGATAGAGATGATTCGCGCCGACCAGCAGCGCGATGGCCGAAAGCGCGGCGAGTTCCACACTTGCCACGAGAATATGCGCGCCAGGCGGGACCACGAACCCGATGGCCGCTGAGATCAGCACCAGGCCGGCAAGGAAGAACACGGCGACGTAGGAGGACCTGTAGCGGTCGCCATAGGTCTTGGAGAGCAGTGCCGCCTTGGCGTGGTGATCTTCCCACCAGGCCTCAACCGGTCCATCGGGTTGCGGGACGCCACGCTCTTCATAGGGCGGCGTGGGTGCGATGCGTCGCAGAAAGGCGGCGTAGACGCCCCGCAGGCGCGATGGACCGGGCGCGGTCTCGCGGAGATAGTCCTCAAGTGGCGTACCCGTCAGGCCGAGCGCCCGATCCAGGCTCTGTGCGAGCCACCCGAGCGAACCGTGCGCATGCGGCCTTGCGGTTTCCACGGGCCGGATGGCCCTTTGGATGAGATGCACAAGCGCGGCCTGAGGCGCCGTTGACGGTGCCTGTGCCTGACCAAGGAGCCGGGCCGTCGCCGGGCGCGCCGGATCGATCCACCACACCGGCAGCCCGGCAGCCAGGGCGGCATCGACGACATCTGCGGTTCCCCCCTCGCCGGCGGCAGGCTCGCCATCCCATACGGCGATCAGGAGATCGCAATTCCTGACGATGTAGCGTCCGATGGCCCGGTAGCTTTCGCGACGATGCGTATCTGCCGATCCGTCGAGCGTCAGGATGCGGTCTCCGTTGGCGCCCGACCGCGCGCTGTCGAGCAGCGCCTCGAATGTGCCCGCGTCCTGGCTGTCGAAGGTCCGGACATAGGCCTCCCGCTCGAAGGGCAGGACGACATCGAGTCGGTAGCCGTGCTGAACGGCCTGGCTTGCCACCAGGCGGTCCGTACCGTCAGCCAAGGGTGAGATGACACTGAGCCGCGGTCTGGCTGCTGCGAGGGCGTAGACCGACGTGACGTCGGAGGCGGCTGCCAACTCATCGAGCGTCCGGCGCACCAGCACGAGGACCTCGGTGACCGCGGATGCGACGGCAAGGATCTCACCGTCGTCGAGTGCCCGGTGGCCGGTGACGCCGACGCGCCACGTAAGCTGCGGCTTCGGTGGCGGGAAGCAAACTTCAGCCTGCACGGAAGTTCTCCTGCCCTTGAGCCGTCAGCGAACCGCGACGCGTCACCTCAAGATCCGAAGCAGTCATTGTGGCAGACCCTCGCACACCAAAGGTGCGTGCAAGTAAGTAATGATACCCAACGCGATGCCGATCCATCAACTGGCCGATCAGCCTTAGCCGCACGAACGCGCTTGTCGCCCCGGCGGCGCGCGCCGTGTCGCTGCGGCTTCGCTGGTGCGGCCAGCATGCTCAATGGGTCACACCCGCTCAGGAGACCCGGGCGCTCCTACTCCACGTAACGGGACACGACCGGCACCTCGCCCTGTTCCTCGATGCCCAGAACCACGCGCGGCGCCTCAGGACCCTGAAGGGCCTCACGCCCCAAGAATTCATTCGTCGGTCATTGGCCGCAGAACCTCGCCGCTTCGCGGCGATTCGTCACCACGAAATGCCGGGACCAAACATCCAACATCAGCCTGCGCGCGACACTGCGGAGCGTTAGCGCGTCGATGGCAGGCCTTGCCGCGGCGCCGCTGCGGTGCAGATGACAAAGCGGCGGTTGCGATGATGAAGGTCAGACTACGTGCTCGACGATCACCAGCGGCGTGTCGGTCGTCACGAGACGCTGCGCCCGTGCCATTTCGCTCGCAGGGAACAACACGATCTTGCGGACGCCATCGGCGACGTGGTCCCGGACTCGCAGTAGCGCGCTGCGCTCGTTCGGGCGAGGTCTGCGGCCGGGGTTGCGCTCACGCTGCATGGCCCTTCCGATGATGGTCATCGGGTATTCCGTGCACGACGCTTCAACGCAACCCGCCACGCGCGCGATCGCCTGAGAGCGTTACGACAGAACGATTCGTCAGCGCGGCGCAGGTCTCGCGATCTCGGTCAGGATCGCGGCGGCTTCGCGGTCATAGGGATCCATCGCGAGCGCGGCCCGCGCGTGCCTACCGGCCTCGACGAGCCTACCGCGGTCACGCTCGAAGGTGGCAGCCGCGATCAGGCTCTCGCGGTGCCGTGGATGCCGCGAAAGCACGGCAAGCGCATCGTCCACCCGACCCAGGCGATACAGGGCGAGCGCGTGGGTATAGGCGAAGCGCGGCTGGTCGGGCGCGAGCCGTGCCGCCGCTTCGAGTGTCGCCGTCGCCTCGACGATCCGGCCCCGGCGGACCTGCAGGAGCGCAAGCGCATAGACCGGTTCGCCATCGGCCGCATGGGCCGAGACCGCACGGCGCAGCAGCGCCTCCGCCACTTCGGGCCGGCCGCGTGCCTCCTCGAAGGCTGCCTGGTTGACGAGCGCCGGCAGGAAGGCGGGGTCGCGCGCCAGCGCCGCGCGAAAGGCCGCCTCGGCGCCTGCCTGGTCGCGACGCTGCACAAGAAGCCCGGCGATGTTCACATGCGCCTCCGGCCGTTCCGCCGCGACGCGTTCGCTCGCCAGCAATTCCTCCCAGGCGCGGGCGAAAGCCGGGCGCGTCGCCTCCGGCATGGCGTCGAGCGGCACCGCTGCCAGCGCGCGCGCCGCCTCGATGCGCACCAGGCGCACCTCGTCGGCCAGAAGGCGCGTTGCATGCACACGGTTCTGCGGCGGCAGGCCATCGAGCGCCCGCAGCGCCGCCGCGCGCACCAGGGGCTCGGGGTCGAACAGCGTCCCGCCCACCGCCTCGCCCACAGGCCGCGTCGATGAGCTGGGCAGCAGCGACAGCGCCGTGGCGCGCAGGATGGCAGGCTGTGTCCGGTCGAGCGCGAGGCGCGACAGTGCCTGGTCCGCGCCGCGCGCAGCGGTGCGCCCAGCATGGATCGCCAGTGCCGGATGCGGTTCTCCGCGTGGTGCGCCATGCCAGGATGCCAATCGTGCCGCCGCCCAGCCCTGCGTCTCGCCGGCGTGGCAGGACGTGCAGGTGTCCGGCGCGCCCACCGCGGCCGCCACATCGGGCCGCGGGATGCTGAATGCATGGTCGCGCCGGCGATCCACGCCCATGTAGGTCACTGCGGGCATGTGGCAGGACACGCATTGCGCGCCCGGCGTGCCGGGCGCGTGGTGGTGGTGCGCGGCCGTGTCGAAGCGCGCCGGCAGGTGGCATTGCGCGCAGACTGCGTTGCCCTCGGCGCGCAGCCGGCCGCTGTGCGGGTCGTGGCAGTCGGCGCAGACCACGCCGGCACGCTGCATGCGGCTCTGCACGAAGGATCCCCACTCGAAGACCTCGCCCTGGATCTGGCCGTCGGCGTGATACTCGCCGCGCACCAGCAGCAGCGGCGCATGGGTGTCGAGGAAGCGCGAACCGGGCAGCGGGTCGGCCACGATCGGGCGGGCGCGCGAATGACACGGGGCACAGGTTTCGACCTGCGCGGCGGTCGCCTGGCGGGGTGGGCCATGCCAGGTGGCGATGCCCCGCGGATCATCGGCCGCGAAGCGCCAGGCGCCGCCGGAGGAATCGCGCAGCGGGACGGACAAGCCACGATGCGCGACATCGGCGCGCGCACCGGCCTGCGCCCAGGCGACGTGCGCGGCGCCGGGCCCATGGCAGGATTCGCAGCCGACGCTGATCTCGGTCCATGTGGTGTCGTAGCGGTCCGTGGTCGCGTCGTAGCCGCGCTGCAGGCCCGTCGAATGGCAGGACGCGCACATGAAGTTCCAGGTCTGGTCGCGTCCGGTCCAATGCAGCGGATCGCCGGCCTGCAGCGGCTCCTGCGCCATCAGGTGGAACCAGCGCTGGCCGCCCTGTTCCCGCGGCCGGCTGTCCCAGGCCCAGGGCAGGGGCTGGCGGCGGCCATCGGGGAACAGCACCAGGTATTGCTGCAGGGGATCCGCGCCGAAGGTCTCGCTGACCTGGAAATCCGCGACCGCGCCTCCCGGGCCATCGGTACGGATCACGAAGCGGTCGCCGTCGCGCCGGAAGGTCGCGGTGTGGCGGCCATCGGTCACGCTGTTGCCAGAGAAGTCGCCGAGCACGCTCGCCGGGGTCGCCGCGGCCATGGCGCGGGCGTGGTCGCTGTCGCGCCAGGCGGCGGTCTCGGCGGCGTGGCAGCCGGCACAGGTGGTGGTGCCGACGAAACCAGCGCGGGCGCTTTCGCGCGCACGGACCAGCGCGCCGCCGTTCAGCAGCGCCGCCAGCAGGAAGGGCATGGCAATGGCCACGGCGAGGCACAGGCCCACGAGCACGCCGCGAGCCGATGCTGTCGGGCATGGCCTCTGGTCACGCGCCACGCGGTGCTGTCCCTGCCTGCATCAGACAGCCATCAGACCATGTCGCCATGCGTCGCGGCCAGCATGCTCCGATATGGCCCGACGCTATCGTCCCCGACGCGGAAAGGCGCCGCGCGATACACGCCGCCCATGGTTAGGTCCTGCAACAGCGATCGGCCGCCCGCGTCGCCGGACATGCTGCGCCAGCAGGGCTGCGCGCCCGCAGCGCCATCAGTCAGTGGCCTCCCGGCGACGCTCGGCGAGCGACGACCAGGCGAGCAGTCCGGCGAGGGCCAGGTGCATCCCAGCCGCCGGCCAGAGAAGCACGCCTGCCTTCTCGCCGCCGATCCCGACATGGGCGAGGAACAGGGCACATAGGACGCTGAAGGTCAGAAGGGCGAGGAGAGGCTGCGCGGGCTGTCGTGGCGACGCGTCGCGCGGCCAGCACGCAAGCGCGAGCGCGAGCAGCGATATGCCGGCGAGTCGGCCAAGCGCCTCGGCCGCGCCGGACAATTCTTCCCCGAACAGTAGGCGGGAGAAGACGGCGGGGGCGACCACCAGCACGCCGGCGGTCGGCACTTCGATCGCGGCCGAGGCTGCGACCGCGCGGCTCGCGCGCATCACCGCTCAGGGTTCCTTGATCGCGGGGATCGCCCGCGCCGGGCCAGCACGAACGCCAGCTACCTTCGTCACCCTCAGAAGCTGAAATTGACCGCGAGGTAGGCGCCGCTCATGGTCATGTTCTCCACCAGCCGATTGCCGCCCTGGTCGAAGGACATGTACCGCCAGCCGAGTTGCACGCCGGCCCATCCGGTCTGGTAGCCGATGCCCGCGAAGGTCTGCCAGGTGAAGTTCGAATCGCCCGTGCCGATGTCGAGGTAGTAAGGCACGAAGAAGCCGGACTGGGCGATGTTGATGCGGCCGCGCACGCCGATGATGCCGTTCCAGATGTTGTCGCTGCCGGACAGGCGCCCAGCGCCGCCGAAGGTCGGCCCGGCATTACCGCGCGGCCCGACCAGCGTGACCGCCGCGTTGTAGTCGGTGGTGGAGTCGATGCCGAGGTAGCGGAAGCCCGCCAGCACATCGACATTGCCCCAGGCGCCGGACGCGACAGTATAGCCGCCGGCGAGCGTCCAGAGCGTTGTCTTGAGGGTCGAATTGCCGCTGGCGTCCACCGTGCTGGAGATCGGGTCGCGCCCCACATCCAGGAGGTTCACGGATTGGACGCGGCTCGAACCCGCGCTGGCGCTGACATACATGATGTCGGTTATCAGCGAGAAGCGGTCGTAGCGGACCGTCCCGGCGAGGGCCAGGGCGGAGTTCAGGTTTGCGAAGTAGTCGTCGGCATTGGCCTTGACGTCCGCTGTCCCGCCGAAGTTGGACGGCACGTTGTAGCGCAGGTTCGCGCTGACCGATGGCAGCCAGACATAGGGCGCGATCTCGAAGCTCCAGCCCGGCCTGAGGCCGGTGTCCTGCGCCGCGGCGCCGGAGGAGGCGCCGATGGCAATCACCGCGGCCACTGCGGTGAGGTTGCGCGCGGAATGTTTTGTCATGTTCGGTCTTTCTTGTGCCTGTCGCTTCCCGACCCTAGCGCATCCACGCGCGGCGATAGCCGCGGCGGGCAGCGCCGGCGAAGGATACCGGCGTGCGCGGCATGCCGATGATGTCGATGAAGACCGAGGCCTCCTCGCCGGCATCGGGCATCGTGCCGGCCAGGACCTGGACGGTGTAGGCGAGGTTGCCGCCCTCCAGCACCGGGTTGCGCAGCACCACCACGACCTGGCGGAGCTCGCCTCCCTCGACGATCGACAGGTCCGCGTTCGGTGGATCGGACAGGAAGCTGTCGCGACCCTGGCTCCAGAACGGCACGAAGGCTGCGGTCCGCATGTTGCCGGCAATACGGTCCGGGCGGTCCGAGAAGAACAGCGTGACCGGGCTGACATCGTGCAGGGTCAGCCGGTTGGCCGCGCGGTCGAAGCTCATGCGCCGCGCGGTCTGGACGAACAGGAAGTCGGCATTGCCGGAGGCGTCCGCCGCGGCGGGGGTCTGAGCCGCCGCGGGAGAGATGACGGCCGCAAGAGCCGCCGCTGCGGCCGCCGTCCTCGCCAGATCACGCCGCGTTGCCATGGCTTCGAACCTCCAGTTGCCGCCTGCCGGGCGCCCTATGCCCGGCATTCCGGCGTGGTGTGGGTCGCATCAGGGTCCCCGGGCGGCAGGACCGCCCGGGAATGCCGGCATCAGTTCCGTCGTTGTGGCGCAGGCGCTGCCGGGGCCGCCGGCGCTGCGGGAGCCGCCGCCGGCGCCGTGCCCGGCGCGGGCCGTTCGGCATCGCGGGCCCGCGACTGGATTGCGGCCAGGAACCGTATGACCGCTTCGGTCGTCGTCGTCGTCTCGCCGGTGTCGATGGTGATCCGGCCGATCCGTCCGGTGAAGTTGAACGGCACCTGGTAGTCGCGGTCGTCCACCGGCGTGCCGGTGTCGAGCCCGACATCGAAGGTCTCGTCCCACGCGAAGGTGAAGGGGATGGTCCGCGGCATACTGCGCTGCGCGACCTGCGTGCCGTTGACGGACAGCGTGCCGGTGCCGCCATGGGCGAAGGGTGCCGGCCCCTGCGGATCGAGCGCGAAGTCGAACACCACCGTGTGGCGCCCGGGCGGCAGGGCCTCCGGCGCCTCCCACTTCACGCGCTCGAGGTCGAGCATGTTCATGGTGAACACGGGCCTCCCCTCGCGCAGGTAGAGGCCCCATCCGGCGAAGCGGCCGCCCTGGGTTACGAGCATGCCGTTCGCGCCGCCCTGCGGCACCTCGATCTCCGCCGTGATCCGGTAGGATCGGTTGAGGATGTTCGGCGCGGCATTCGACTGCGTGCAGCAGGAGCTGCCGGTATAGACGAACTGACGCCGCCCCGCCGCAGGTCCCGGGCGCGTCGAGATCATCGCCGCGATCGAGTTGTTCAGCGGGAAGACCTGGTTGCGCGTGGCCTCCATGACAAAGAGTTCCTGCATCCTGCGCAGCCGCTCGGGCTGTTCGGCCGCCAGGTCGCGGACCTGAGTCGGGTCCGCGCTCATGTCATAGAGTTCCCAACGGTAGCCGTTCATCACGTCCGACGGGAGCGGGGAGGTTGCCCCGGCCCAGGGGGTCGAGGGCGGCGTGGTGCTGGCGATCCAGCCATCATGGTAGATGGCGCGGTTGCCCAGGATCTCGAAATACTGGGTGCGGCGGGTGGAGGGCGCCTGTGCTGCCTCCCGCGGCAGCGTGTAGGCCATGCTGACCCCGTCCATCGGCCGCTGGGCGATGCCGTTGACCATGTTCGGCTGCGGGATGCCGGCGAGGTCGAGGATGGTCGGCACGATGTCGATCACATGGTGGAACTGCGTGCGGATGCCGCCGCGGTCGGTGATGCGCGCGGGCCAGGACACCGCCATGCCGTTGCGGGTCCCGCCGAAATGCGAGGCGACCTGCTTGGTCCAGCGATAGGGTGTGCTGAAGGCCCAGGTCCACGGCACCGCCATGTGGTTGTACGTGCGGTCGGTGCCCCAGACCGGGATGAAGGGCATCTGCTGCTCGGCTGTGAGGGCGACGCCGTTGAAGTACATCACCTCGTTCGGCGTGCCGTTGAGCGAGCCCTCGGCGCTGCTGCCGTTGTCGCCGCTGATGTAGATGATCAGCGTGTTGTCGCGCTGGCCGAGCCGCTCGACCTCGGCGATGACGCGACCGATCTCGGCGTCGGTATAGGCGAGGTAGGCGGCATAGACCGTGACCTGGCGGATGAAGAGCCGCTTCTCGGCGTCGCTCAGGCTGTCCCAGCGCGGCAGGAAATCGGGCCAGGGCGGCAGCACCGCATTGGCCGGGATGACGCCCATGCGCTTTTGGTTCTCGAAGATGCGTTCGCGCAGGCGCTCCCAGCCGTCGTTGAAGAGGTTCATCGCCTCGATGCGCTGGACCCATTCCTGTGTCGGATGATGCGGCGCATGCGTGCCGCCGGGCGCGTAGTGGATGAACCAGGGGCGGTTGGGCGCGATCTCGGTCTGGGTGCGAATATAGGTGATGGCGTCGTCTGCCATCGCCGTGATGAGATTCCAGCTGGCCGGTGGCGTGCCGAGATAGGGATGGATCGGCGTGGTGTTGCGGAACAGGTTGCCCGGCTGCCACTGCGACGTGTCGCCGCCGACGAAGCCGTAGAAATAGTCGAAGCCCATGCCGGAGGGCCAGTTGGTGAAGGGGCCGGCGCTGCTGGCTTCCCAGGGCGGGACGTTGTGGTTCTTGCCGAACCAGGCGGTGGCGTAGCCGTTCTGCTGCAGGATGCGCCCGATCGTCGCGGTCTCGGGCGGGACGATGGAATTGTAGCCGGGATAGCCGCTCGACAGTTCGGAGACGTTGCCGAAGCCGACCTGGTGGTGGTTGCGCCCAGTGAGCAGCGCAGCGCGCGTGGGCGAGCACAGCGCGGTGGTGTGGAAGGTGGTGTAGCGCAGGCCGTTCTGGGCGACGCTGTCGAGTGTGGGGGTCGGGATCACTCCGCCGAAGGTGGACGGCGCGGCATAGCCGACATCGTCGGTCAGGATCAGCAGCACGTTCGGCGCGCGTTCCGGCGGCATGGTCTGCGGTGGCCAGGCCGGCGCGCTGTCGATGGCGTTGGGCAGGATCGCGCCGGTGAAGGGCGGCGTGGGGGCGGGCAGTTGCAGGCCCTGTGGCGTCATCACCGCGCTCGGCGCGCCGGGCGTGCCACGGACCTCCTGCGCCGGAGCGCCCGCGGCTGTGGCCAGCACCATCGCGGCCGCCGCCAGCACCGCAAATCCTGTCCTGGACGTCGAGGCCATGCGTGTTCTCCTGGAACGCCGCCAGCCGCGGCTGTGCCTTGGTTCAACGCTACCATGATGCCTGCTGACGGTCTCGTGCGAATGCACCCGACGCTATCCGAAATGGGCAATCTTGCGGCAGGGGGCCGTCAGCTGGGATGCGTCGCCGCAGCCGTCTGCGACGGCAGCTCGCCGAACAGCTCGCGGTAGTCCTTGGAGAAATGGCCCAGGTGCCAGAAGCCGTGCGACAGCGCGACCGACTTCACGAGGCGTTCGCCGTCGTTGCCCGCGCGCAGCGCCCGGCGCGCCAGCACCAGGCGGCGAAGCTTGAGGTAGGCCGGCGGGGTCATGCCGACGACCGAGACGAAGGCGTCGTGGAGCTTGCGGCGCGAGACGCCGATCGCCCCGCACAGGTCGTCCCGATAGATTGGGTGAGAGATGTTGTGGCGCAGGTACTCATCCGCGGCGCGCACCACCCGCATCGCCTCGCGCACGGCGCGCCCGCGCGGCTCGGTTCCGAGGCCGGGCGCCAGGGCCGATGCCACCAGTTCCTTCAACGATGCTGCGAGCCCTTCCGCACAACCCGGCGCGATGAGCGCGCTCGGGGCCTCATGGGCCAGCCGCCCCGCCGCATCGAATGCAGCCGAGAGTTCTCCGAAGATTTCGGGTGTCATGTCGAGCACGCCGGGCATAGCATCACGATGTCGGTCGCGGCTGAGATCGGCGAGTTCCTCCGCCATCGCCGTCGGCAGGGCGAAGGACCCCCACACCTGGGGGTCCGGACAGGCCACGATGAACTCCATGCCGCCAGGCACCAGTATCGCGTCCTGCGCGCCGATTGTTGTCCCGTTCGTGACTGGCATCCGGCCGCTGCAATGCAACGGGACGATAACCGCAGACAGGCCAGGTTGGATCGCCGCACGCGTGACATGCGCCGAATCCGCCGCGTGCTGCATCACGACATCGCCGACCTGCAGCACGCGCAGCGTTGCATCGAAAGGTTGTCCGGGCATCGGGAGATACTCGACCTCGCCGCCGAGCAGCGCGGCCGCGAAGGAATCGGGATCGCGGTAGCGACGAACACCGGCGGCCGCGTGCTCGCCAATCGTCCTCAGCATCGGTCGATCTCCAGCGACCCGGGCTTCGGCAAGACCCCGCGGAGATGAGGCTGACGTCCCAGTACCTGGGACGCGGCCACCTGTCCGCGACGTCCGGACAGGGCGCTCTCGGGTCCGTGAACTTCATGATGCTGCGCGTTCGCGAATGGGCGGGTCAATGTATATTTCGGGGCGGTTTCCGGGGGCTCCGGTTGCCACCCTGGGCAGCGGACATCCACACGCAGCACAAGCGCTACCGTGGTCCGCATCGGCATGACTGTTGCTGTTCCGAGAGGTGCTGCTTCCGTGCCCACCAGCCGCGGCCGTGAGCCGCGCGCCGCAGCAGGGCGGAGCACCTCTTCCGCGCTGGACCACGTGCGTGCCGGCGCAGGTCATGCCAGGTCGGCGGAAGCGCCCCGCGGTTCCCCTTGACCGGAGGCTGCCCTAGTCTCCTGCTGCGGGCTCCGACATGCCCGGCGGGCGGAAGCTCCGGCGGATCCGGGCATGGACGACATCGCATGATCGACCTGGTGCTCGTCACCGCCGGCGGCGCGCTCGGCGCCTGCGCACGCTTCTGGATGTCGGGCGTGGTCGCCCGTCGCGTGGGCGAGACCTTCCCCTGGGGAACGCTGGTGGTGAACGTGAGCGGTGCGGTGGTCATCGGCCTGCTCGCCGCGCGCCTCCTGACACCGGAGGGCGTGGCCGAACCCTGGCGCGCGACCTGGCTGCTGCTCGTGACCGGCGTGCTCGGCAGCTACACCACCGTCTCATCCTTCAGCCTGCAGACCCTGGCGCTCGCGCGCACCGGGGAGGGCGGGCGGGCGGCGCTGAACGTCATCGCCTCGCTCGGCCTGTGCCTCGGCGCTGCCTTCGCCGGCCACCAGGCCGGGCTGCGCATCTTCGGGGGCTGAGCGGATGACGCCGCGCACCCGCCTCTACCTCGCCATCGCGCTTGGCGGCGCGGTCGGCTCGGTGGCGCGCCATCTCTGCGCTCAGGCCGCGCTGGCGCTGCTCGGCCCGGGCTTCCCCTGGGGCACGCTCGGGGTGAACGTCGCGGGTTCCTTCCTGATCGGCCTCTACGCCACGCTCACCGAGCCCGATGGCCGCGTCTTGGCGACGCCCGCCATGCGCCAGGGCGTGATGGGCGGCTTCTGCGGGGGCTTCACCACCTTCTCGGTCTTCAGCCTGGAGAGCATCCGGCTGTTCGAGGTCGGGCTCTGGGGCCTCGCCGCAGGCTATGTGGTGCTCTCGGCCGCGACCTGGCTGTTGGCGGTCTGGCTCGGTCACCGCCTCGCGCAACGCATGAACCGCCTTCGGGGGACATGAGCATGACCACGGACACGACCCCTGCCAGCCTGCTGCGGATCTTCATCGGCGAGAGCGACGCGTATGGTGGCCGACCGCTGCACGAGGCGATCGTGCTCAAGGCGCGGGCGATGGGGCTCGCGGGGGCGACCGTGCTGCGCGGCCCGATGGGCTACGGCCGGTCGAGCCGGCTGCACACCTCCAAGATCCTGCGCCTGTCCGAGGACCTGCCGCTGGTGATCGAACTGGTCGACGAGGAGGCGAAGGTCGAGGCGCTGATCGAGGCGCTGCACCCGATGCTGGGCAGCGCGCTGGTCACCCTCGAGGCGGTGCGCGTGGTTCGATACGGGCATGATGCCCGGCTGGAGTGAGGCCGTCCCGCATGGCGGGCCGCCACAAGGACCTGCATGGCCCTGCGGTGCGTGTCGCCGCTCGGACCCTGCCCGCCGGGGCGCCACGCCGGTCTCGGCGGGCTTCGCCCGCGCTGCACACGAACATGTCGTCGGCGATCCGGATGCGGCAGGAACTGCCCAGAACATGAGCAAATGATTGCTGGGGGCCGATTTTTCTTCGCCGGATGGCCCGGTCCGCGCGGTTGAAGTCTGGAGGAAACTCACCAGTATCCCGCCAGTCCCAAACCCATCCGTGTCGAAACGAGGCTCCATGACAAGAAAGTCCGCCGCACCCGCGCGCGCACTGCTGCGCGGAAGCCACGCTTCGTCCGCCAGGCCCCCGCGGCTTCTGGCGCTGGGCTTCCTGCTGTTCGCCTCCGTCGGCTGCGATGAATCGCCGATGCGCGCCGCCGCGAACACCGCCCCGCCGGCGCCCGTCTCGGTGACCGTGGTGACGCTGGAGCGCCAGGAAATACCGGTGACTTCGGTGCTGCCGGGACGCACCGCGCCGGCCCGCGCGGCCGAGGTGCGGCCCCAGGTGGGCGGGGTCCTGCGGGAACGCTTGTTTACCGAGGGGGAGGCGGTCGTCGCCGGCCAGCCGCTGTTCCAGATCGACCCCGCGCCCTTCGAGGCCGCGGTCCGCCGCGCCGAGGCGGCGCTGACGCGCATCGAGGCCGCCGAGCGCGTGGCGTCGAGCACCGCCAACCGTCTGCGCACGCTGGCGCGTGTGCAGGCGGTGAGCGAGCAGAACCTCGAGAATGCCGAGGCCACGCTGCGCCAGGCCCAGGCGGACGTCATCTCCAGCCGGGCCGCGCTCGAGACCGCCCGGATCGACCTCGGCTACACCCGCGTGGCCTCGCCGATCTCCGGGCGCACCGGCCGCACGAGTGTGACGCCCGGCGCTCTGGTCACCGCCAACCAGCCCACCGCGCTCGTCACCGTCACGCAGCTCGACCCGATCCTGGTCGACCTCACGCAGCCGAGCGCGGTGCTGCTGCAGCAGCGGCGCGACGTGGAGAGCGGCGCGCTGCGCCGTCCCTCGGCCGACCGCGCGGTGGCGCGCCTGCTCCTGGAGGATGGCTCCGAATACCCCCATGCCGGCGAAGTGCAGTTCTCCGAGGTGATCGTGGACCAGGGCACGGGCTCGGTCACGCTGCGGGCCGTGTTCCCCAACCCCGAACAGCTTCTGCTGCCGGGCATGTTCGTGCGCGCGCGCGTCGAGGAAGGTGTGACCGACCGCGCCATCCTGGTGCCGCAGCGCGCCGTGCTGCGCACGCCGCGCGGCGAGCCCATGGCCTACGTGGTGAACGGGGAAAGCGTGGTGGAGCAGCGCGTGCTGCGCGCGAGCCGCACCGTGGGCAACGACTGGCTGGTGACCGAGGGTGTGGCGGCCGGCGAGCGCGTGGTGATCGAGGGGCTGCAGCGCATCCGCCCCGGCGCCCGGGTGCAGGCGCGCGAACGCCCCGTCGCCGGCAGCTAGGCCCCCGCCATGGCCCGCTTCTTCATCGATCGCCCGGTCTTCGCCTGGGTGATCGCCATCGGCATCATGCTGGCCGGCCTGCTCGCCCTGCGCGGCATGCCCGTCGCGCAGTATCCGGCGATCGCCCCGCCCGCCATCTCGATCAACGTCAACTTCCCAGGCGCCTCGGCCGAGACGGTCCAGACCACCGTGGTGCAGGTGATCGAGCAGCAGCTGAGCGGCATCGACAACCTGCTGTATTTCGACTCCCAGACCACCAAGGACGGGGCGGCGCGCATCCAGCTGACCTTCGCGCCCGGCACCAATGCCGACACCGCGCAGGTGCAGGTGCAGAACCGCGTGCAGCTGGCGGTTCCCCGCCTGCCGCTGACGGTGCAGCAACAGGGCATCCGCGTCGTGAAGTCCTCCGGGAACTTCCTGCTGGTGGTGGGCTTCGTGTCGACCGACGGCCGGATGGAACGGATCGACATCTCCGATTTCCTTGTCTCGAACGTCCAGGATCCGATCAGCCGCACCCCCGGCGTCGGCGACTACCAGGTCTTCGGCGCGCAATTCGCCATGCGCATCTGGCTGGACCCGGCGAAGTTGGTGAATTTCGGGCTCACGCCGTCCGACGTCGCGGCGGCCGTTCGCGCCCAGAACGTGCAGGTCTCGAGCGGCGAGATGGGCGCATTGCCGGCTGTGCCGGGCCAGCAGCTGAACGCCACCATCATCGGTCCGTCCTACCTGCAGACCGTGGATGATTTCGGCGCCATCCTGATCCGCGTGCGCTCCGATGGCGCGCAGGTCCGCCTGCGGGACGTCGCGCGCATCGAGATCGGCGGCGAGAACTATTCGATCACCACGCTGCTGGACGGCCGGCCCTCGAGCGGCATCGGCATCCGCCTCGCGAGCGGGGCAAATGCGCTCGACACCGCGGCCGCGGTGCGCGCCACGATCGACCGCCTGCGCCCGAGCTTCCCGCCGGGGCTCGAGGTCGTCTACCTGCAGGACACCACGCCCTTCGTGCAGCGCTCGATCACGGCGGTGATCAAGACGCTGCTCGAGGCGGTGGTCCTGGTGTTCGTCGTGATGTTCCTGTTCCTGCAGAACTTCCGCGCCACGCTGATCCCGACCCTGGCGATCCCGGTGGTGCTGCTGGGGACATTCGCCGTGCTGAGCGCGCTCGGCTTCAGCATCAACACACTGACCATGTTCGGCCTGGTGCTGGCAATCGGCCTGCTGGTGGACGACGCCATCGTGGTGGTCGAGAACGTCGAGCGCGTGATGGCGGAGGAGCATCTCTCCCCGCTCGAGGCGACGCGACGCTCGATGGACCAGATCACCGGCGCGCTGGTGGGCATCGGCCTCGTGCTTTCGGCGGTGTTCCTGCCGATGGCCTTCTTCGGCGGATCGGTCGGCGTGATCTACCGGCAGTTCTCCGTGACGGTCGCCACGGCCATGGGCCTGTCGGTGCTGGTCGCGATCTTCTTCACCCCGGTGCTCTGCGCCACGCTGCTGCGGCCGCACAAGCCGGACCAGGGCAAGCGCGGCTTCTTCGGCTGGTTCAACCGTGGCTTCGAGCGCATGACGCGCGGCTATGTCGGCCTCGTGGGCGGCAGCCTGCGGCGGCCTGCGCGGATGCTGGCGCTCTATGCCCTGCTGCTGGGCGCGCTCGGCTACGGCTTCCTGCGCGTGCCCGGCGGCTTCCTGCCCAACGAGGACCAGGGCATCGCCTTCGTGCAGGTGACCGCCCCGCCGGGCGCCACCGCCGACCGCACCCAGCGCGCCCTGGACGAACTGGGCCGCTACCTGCGCGAGGAGGAGAACGCCGTCGTCGACAACCTGTTCGCGATCAACGGCTTCAGCTTCGGCGGCCGCGGGCAGAATTCCGGGCTCGGCTTCATCACGCTCCGCGACTGGGACGTTCGGGGCCGCCCGCAGGACAGTGTCCAGGCCCTGACGGCGCGGATCAATGAGCGCTTCGGGCGGTATCAGGATGCGCTGATCATCGCATCCTCGCCGCCTGCGGTGCGCGAGCTCGGCAATGCCACCGGCTTCACCTTCCAGCTGCTGGACCGCGGGGGGCAGGGCCATGCGGCGCTGATCGCGGCGCGCGACCAGCTGCTCTCCCTGGCTGCGGCCAGCCCGGTGCTGACGCGGGTGCGGGCGAACGGGCTGAACGACGAGGCGCAGTTCCGCCTGATCGTGGACTGGGAACGCGCCAGCGCGCTGGGCCTGTCGGTCACCGAGGTGAATGCCACGCTGTCGACCGCCTGGGGATCGACCTACGTCAACGACTTCATGGATCGCGGGCGCGTCAAGCGGGTCTACATGCAGGGCCAGCCCGAGGCGCGCATGGTGCCCGGCGACCTCGACAAGTGGTTCGTGCGCAACGCGCAGGGTCAGATGGTGCCCTTCTCCGCCTTCGGCCGCACCGTGTGGGAGTTCGGCTCGCCGCGGCTGGAGCGCTTCAACGGCATCGCCTCGCGCGAGATCCAGGGCCTGCCCGCCGCCGGCTACACAACCGGCGAGGCCATGGCGGAGATGGAGCGGCTCGCGGCGCAGCTGCCCCCCGGCTTCGCTTTCGAGTGGAGCGGCATCTCCTTCCAGGAACGGCAATCCTCGGGACAGGCGCCGGCGCTCTACGCATTGTCGCTGCTGGTGGTATTCCTGTGCCTGGCGGCGCTCTACGAAAGCTGGTCGATCCCGACGGCCGTGATGCTGGCGGTGCCGCTGGGCGTGCTGGGGGCGGTGCTCGCCACCCTGTTCAAGGGCCTGTCGAACGACGTGTATTTCCAGGTGGGCCTGCTGGCCACGATCGGGCTGACGGCCAAGAACGCCATCCTGATCGTGGAATTCGCGCGCGAGGGTTTCGACCGGGGCCTCTCCCTGGCCGAGGCGGCCACCGAGGCGGCACGGCAGCGGCTGCGGCCGATCGTCATGACCTCGCTTGCCTTCACGCTCGGCGTCGTGCCGCTCGCCATCGCGAGCGGGGCGGGCTCGGGCGCACAGAACGCGATCGGCATCGGCGTGGTCGGCGGCGTCGTTTCGGGCACGGTGCTCGCCGTGATCTTCGTGCCGCTCTTCTTCGTCCTGGTGCTGCGCCTGTTCGGTGCGCGGCGGAAGGACGAGGCGGCGCCTGCCCCGGCCGCTGCCCTGCACGTCCCGGCGGAGTGATCGGGCGTGAGTGAGGTGCTCGACCGCCCGGGCTGCGCGCCGGATTCGCGAACCGGTCCGCGCGCCGTGCCGACCGACGGCGCGCGCCGTCGGCGTCTATGCGAGGCTGCCGCAAGCGTGTTCCTGCGCGACGGCTATGCCGCCGCCAGCATGGACGAGGTGGCACGCGCGGCGGGCATGTCGAAGCGCACGCTGTACCAGGTGTTCCCGTCCAAGGCCGCGCTCTTCGAGGGGACGATCGCCGCGACGCTCGTGCCGGTCGCGCTCGACACCGAGCTTGAGCGCGAACCCGACCTGCGGCGCGCCCTCACGGGGATCCTGGCCGCGGCGGCGAGGCACCTCCTGGCGGCGCAGCAGATCGGCATCTATCGCCTGGTGATCGGCGAGCGGCATTGCTCCCCGGAACTCGCTGAAGTGACACATCGCGTGCTGACAAGCCGGGGTTCGAGCGCGCTCGAACGGCGGCTCACGGCTGAGGCGGCCGCGGGGCGGCTGCGCTTCTCGAGCCCCACGGTGGCGGCTCGGATGCTGTATGGCATGGTGCTGGGCTCGGCGCAGATCCGCTTGCTGCTCGGCGTGCGCGATCCGCTCGAGCCGGGCGAGATCGCCAGCCTCGCGGAGGAGGCGGTGGCGCTTTTCCTCGACGGCGCGGTGGTGCGGGAGGGGTGAGGCGACGTCCTCGGCGACCCTTGGCGTCAGAGAAGCCAAGCGATCGTGCGGCCAGTATGAAGGAGGCGGCGAGGCGCTTCACGTCTCATTCGAAGGGCGCCGGCAGCGTCTCGTCGAGATCGTTCATGTCGCAGATGCCGCTGCGCTCCGGCGTGGCGAGGCCGCCGAGGTTCATCAGGTAGCAATCGCAGCAGGCCTGCACGCGCAGGCCCGGGCTCGGCATCCTCGCCAGTCGGCAGCCATCAGCCCAGCCGAGCTGCGATGGAAGGCGAAGGGCGAGGCGAGCATCCATCCCGGCGGATCGGCACCAACTCCGGCAGGCGCTCGGCGTCGTAGGCCTCCAGCAACTCGATGGGATCGACGCGGTCGGCCGGCTTCTTCCATTTGCCAGATGCACTGCGCGGCACGGTCTCGCGCAGCGCCTTGCCTACCGCCTCGTGCTCGTCATGCGATCGGTGCGCCACGCCGGAGTTGCGCTCCGGCGTCGCTGCGACCGGTGCTGCTGCCGGCGTCGCGCCCGCTGTGGCAGCGGGCTTCAGGTGCAGCACACGAACCGATGGCTTATCGTCAGGCATGGCACGCCTTTCGTCGGCGCATGGTTGAGACACGTCCGTTGTGATGATGCGATCTTCCACAACACGCGGTGGTCCGCCGCAATCGCCTGGTCTGGCGACAGCAGCAACGTCCCGACTGCGGCCACGGACCGCGGAGGCCGTCCCGGAAGCCCGGCTGGGCTGGGGGGCTTAGCCGCGGAGCATCTCGACCGGATACGCGTCTGCGGCGGTATCGAGCACATCGGGCCGGGATGTGTCGCGACGGTGCGCCGCGGCGCCGAACGTCGGAAGGCAGATGACGCTCAGAAGCTCATGCCGATGCCAACCGATGTGCCGGTGATGTTGTTGTCGCCGATGAAGTAGCGCGCCACCAGCCGGATGCGCGACAGGTTGATGCCGAGGGCGCCGACCTCGTAGCGGCCAACGTCGACCTCGATGCCGCCGCCGACCTTGGCCGCCCAGGTGAAGCCCATGATGTCCGCCTGGTCGCCCAGGTAATAGGAGAAGGACCCGTCCAGCACCCAGCGCACCGGCCGCCCGAAGGCCTCCCAGCCCGTCGGCCAGCGGTAGCGCGTCCAGAGGCTGGCGGTTTGCGCTGTGGAGTTGCCGCGCGCCGCGCGGATGGTGTCGCCGAAGGTCTGCAGCTGGATCTGCGTGTAGCGGAGTTCGACATCGATGTCCCGTTCCGGCCGGTAATCGTAGTAGGCGAGCATCAGCGACCCGCCGATGCCCCAGACATTCACGTGCTGGTCGGTCAGCGCTGAGATGTCGCGGTCCGTGCGGTAGTTGATGAACTGCCCGAACAGCGACGCGTCGGACGCCGCATAGCCGCCCGAGACATTCAGGATCGGCCGCAGCCACAGGTATTCGCCGATTCGGATATCGTAGCCGACGCCGAGCGTCGCGGCGATGTTGTTCCACCGCAGCGGACTGCGCCGCGTGCCGAGGTTGGTGAAGACCGCGCGCGGATCGTAGCGCGCGGTGCCGACATAGGCCTCGGTGAACAGCGGGAAGCTGTCGCTCCAGGTGAAGCCGAAGCCGAACTGGCTGAGGGTGAATGTCGATCCGCCGTCATTCGCGCTCACCGTGCTGCGGTTGATCTGCAGCGCATTGGCCGACCCGTCGGGCGACATGTTGTAGCCCATGATGCCGAGCACGCCGCCGGGCCGTATTCGGATCTGGTCGCGGATGGCATCGATGCGCTCAAGGATCGCCTCGACGCGCTCCCCGGTCGGCTGCGCCACAGCCAACGCGGGCAGGCCCGGCATTGCGGCGACGGCCATGCCGCGTGCCAGCCACCGCACCCAGATCACGGCGCCGGCCCGGCGGCAGGGATGGCCGGCCGCGGTAGGGCGAGCATGGCACGGCGCAGCCGATCCTCCGCGGCGCGGATCAGTTCCACCACATCCTCGTCGGTGAGGTCGGATGCGCGCGCGTTGAGCAGCGCGTGGTCTTCGCCGATGCGCACGATGATGGCCGAGTATTGCGCACGCGCTATCGCGATGGCGGGCGGCTCGTTCGGATCGGCATTGCGACCGATCGCTGCCGTCAGGGCCTGGACCAGTGCCTGCACGGACGGATCGGTGACGCCGATGGCGCTGCGCAACTGCGGCGCCTGCCAGTTCTGCCGGGTCGCCCGCCGCAGGAAGGCGCCGAGGTCGGCGACCGGCTGCTCCCCGCCGGTTCCGGCGCGCCCGGCCTGCTTCGCCAGATCGACGAAGGGGTTTTCCGGATACGGCAGCACGCCATCATCGGCCATGCGCCCGAGCGCGGCGAGGTAGGTGGCCAGCGCCTCGCGCATCGCCAGCGCACCCTCGCGCACATCCTCCGAGACCGGCGGCGGCAGGCGCCCGGCGGGGAAATCGACGGCGAGGCTGGCGGTGCGCGACCACTCGCGCACCGGGGTGTAGTCGGGCGCGCTGCAGGCGGCCGGCAGCGCCGCCAGGGCGGCAATCAATATGCGACGCATCATGGCTGCACCACGGCGCCGACCGTCCCGGCCGCGCCAGGCTGCAGCCCCACCGCAGGATCGGGCGCGAGGAGCAACATCAGGCGGCGCAATCGGTCCTCCTGGGCATGGATCTCGCGCTCGACCTCGCGCTGCCGGATGTTGGACGCGCGGGCCTTCAGCAAGGCGTGGCCCTCCCCGATCGTCGCCAGCAGCTGGCGGTAGGTGTCCTGCTCCGATCCCGGCAATGCGGCCATGCCGCGCGACAGCGTGCCGACCAGCACCTGCACCGGCGGATCGGCGGCGCGGATCAGCGGCCGCAGGCGCAGGTCCTCGATGACCGTCGGCGACCCGGCGCTGCGGGCGCGCGCGCCTGGTTCGAGATTGGCCGCCCGGGCAGCGGCCAGCAGGCGGCCGATCTCCGCGACCGCGGCTCCAGCGGCGGCGTCGGCCGATGCGGCGCGCGGCACCAGCGGGGCGAAAGCCTCGCTGCGGAAGGTCAGCATGCTTTCCTCCTGCGCAAGGACCGAGAGGGCATAGAGATAGACAGCGAGCGCTTCCTGCTGCGCAATCAACCCGTCGCGCACGGCGGGCGCGGGAGCCTGCGCGGCGCTCGGGTGGTCCGCGAGAACGCTCGCGAGACGCGCCCAATCACGCATGGCCGTATTGGGCGGCAGGGCACAGCCGACCAGCAGAACGCCCACGAGGAGATTGGCCGCCGACCTCAGTACGATTTGCCCCTGCCTGATTGCGACCCTACCCATCCTTACAGGTCACGCTGTCGCGAGGGCAACCACGGATGGTGCCCGTGCGCTCGGTGGCCGGCCTTCGGCGCCGTTCGCGGTCGTGGTGGCGTCAGTGGCATTGCCGGGGGCCGGGGGGCGCGACCGGCCGCCGTCATCCGGACCGTTCGGGGACCAAGGACCCGCGCCGCCAGGACCGCGAAACCCACCATCAGCGGCGGCCCGGGCACCACCATGATCGCCTCCACCTGGTCAGGCTCCGGCATGGCCAGCAGCGGCGCACGTCATCCTGCGCCTCGAAGACCTCAACCTGATGGCCTTGGGTGCGCCGAACAGCGCCGCGGCAATGCCAAGGCCTTGCGGGCGGACGGCATGCGACATCCCGCGCGTCAGCCCGACGGAGGCGCAAGCCTGCGAGAGGCCCGTCGGCACGGTGTCCGTCGCGCTCATCCCGCGCGCCGTCCGGTCACGCGCGGCGTCGTCAGTTCGGCACGCGCGCCCAGCCCGTGCCTGGGTCGTAGGCTGTGATGCGCGCCACGGTCCGCGCCGTGTCCGGCCCGAAGTCCCGTTCGAAGACCTCGCCACGATGGCTGACGATGAAGGTCTTGATGCCGGAGCGGCCGTATTGCAGCGGCCAGGCGATGACGCCGAAGCCGCCGATCATCCGGCCGTTCACCACGAAGTCCATCGCGCCGCCCGGCGCCGAGGGGCCCTGCGCCTCGAGGATGCGGAACAGGTAGCCGTTGAGCGGCCGCGGCGCGTCGCCGGGCCGCGCCGGCGCGTATCCGCCGGCGCTCGCGGCGGCGACGAAGGGACCGAGGGGGCTCGGCGGTTCGTCCTCCGTGGTTGCCCAGAACAGGCCGTCGCGCTGGCCGGGGGTCGAGAAGAACCTCCGGGCATAGGCCATGAACGCGCCCTGCCGCCCGGCGCTGCGGGCGTAGTCGTCCTGCGCGTCGACGATGGCGAGCAGCGTCTGGATCGTATCGAGTTCGTTCCGGCCGATGCGCCGCGTCACGATTTCATCGGCGCCCTGGGCGGGATCGAAGCGCCAGCCCTCACCGCGACGGACCATAGGAACCGGGAAGGGGTATCGATCCTCGCCCACCTCGACGATGGCGCGCTCCGGAGCGGGCCGCAGCACCGCATGCCGCGCATCGTAGGCGGCGGCGAAGCGCGCCACCGCCGCGGCGTCCGAGGCGCGGTCCCCCGTGCGGATCAGGGGCAGCGCCCCCTCTCCGAGCACGCGCACCAGTCCGGGCACATCCTGACGTCGCGCGGCCTGGGCAAGGGCTTCGAAACCCTGCTCCGGCGTTGCGAAGCGCTGTGGCGGCACGGGCTGGCGGGGCCGGGGCGGCGGGGCCTCGGCAGAGGGCGCTGCGGGCGCCGCCGGCGTCTGCGCCACGGCGGGTCCGAGGCAGGCGGCGACCGCGAGGCCCGCCGCAAGAATGGTTCTACGCATCGCGCTCACCTCCTGCCTCCGCGGCCACCGCCACCGCCACCTCCGGCACGCCCGCCACCGCCGCCGGCGGGGCGGCTGGCTGCGTGGGCGCCGGCGGACTGGCGGCTGCTCGCACCGCGCTGCGAGGCGGCCTGGACCTGTCCGCCCTGGCCCATGCCCTGGAAACCCTGGCCCCCGCTCCGCTGTCCGCCGGCGGGTTGCGACTGGATCTGGGGCCGACCGCTCGCGCCCACGCCGGATGGGAGGTCGGAAGAGCACACGCCTGAGCTCCGGTCTCGGCAGCACC
>NZ_JACADR010000369.1 GCF_016106005.1 Roseomonas rosulenta | reverse complement strand
CGACCCCGCGCGGCTGCGCCGGCTGCGCGACCTCACGACCGGGGAGGCGGCGGCCGACCCGGCCCTGGCGGAGGCGGTGGCCGCGATCGCGCTGCGGGTCCGGGTCGAGCTCGCGCGGCGCGAGAAGCCCGGCTTTGTGTCACCGGACTGAAAACCACGCTGTTTCAGGGATTTGTCGCCGAACCCCCCTTTTCTTTCCGGCAGGGGCGCGTCTATGTTCCGCCCGCTTTGAACCGGGGTGTCGGGTCGCTGTCGGGAAGGCGGCCTCAGCCTTGCGCCGGGGGATTGGACTCATGCTCGTGACGCTGCCGCCCGACTACCGTCCCTCGGACACCGAGGAATTCATGAACCCGGTGCAGCTGGAATACTTCCGACAGAAGCTGTTGCGATGGCGCCAGGACCTGTTGCGCGAGGCGGGCGAGACGCTCTCCTCGCTCTCCGAGGGCGGCATCGCCGAGCCCGACCTCACCGACCGCGCCAGCGTCGAGACCGACCGGGCGCTGGAACTCCGCACCCGGGACCGCGCGCGCAAGCTGATCAGCAAGATCGACCAGGCGCTCGAGCGGATCGAGAACGGCACCTACGGCTATTGCGAGGAGAGCGGCGAGCCGATCGGCCTGCGCCGGCTCGAGGCGCGCCCCATCGCCACCATGTCCATCGAGGCGCAGGAGCGCCACGAGCGCATGGAGCGCGTGCACCGCGACGACTGAGCGCGGGCGGCCATGCACGAGGCCCTCGCGGATTTCGCAGCCTGGGCCTGGGCGCGGCATCATAATGAGTGGAGCTGGTATGTCCGGCCCCTCTTTCTCATTCCTTATTGCTGGTTCGCGTGGCGGCGGAGCCTGGCCGGGCTGATCGTCACGGTGCTGGCGCTCGCCACCAGCATGTTCTGGTTCCCGGCGCCGGCGCAGCCTTCCGCACTGGCCGCCGAGGTCCTGGCTGCCGAGCGGGCCTATCTGCTGGCTCCCTGGACTCCGTGGAAGGTGGCGGTGGCGCTGCTGGTGCCGCTCGGCTTGACCGCGCTGGCCCTGGCCTTCTGGCGCCGGTCGCTGGCCTGGGGGCTGGTGGTGCTGAACGCGCTGCCGCTGGCCAAGATCGCCTGGAGCTTCGTGGTCTTCTCGCGCCAGGGCGCGCTGCATCACCTGGTGCCGGCCGTGCTCGGGCTGCTCGCGTGCAACTCGGCCGTGGCCGGGGCGCTTTGGTGGCGCGCGCGGTTCAGGGCAGGGATGGCGGCGGATCGTCCAGCTCCGCCGGCGCCACCGCCAGCGGGTCGCGCGCGATGAGGCCGGCATCGTCCTCGGCCACGCGGCCGACGCGCGCGGGCACGGGCCAGAAGGCCAGCAGCCCATCCTGCGCGGGCCTCAGCAGCGACGCCGGGTTGTCGCCGTCCAGCCATGCGTCCCAGTCCTCGCGCGGCAGGATCACCGGCATGCGCTCGTGCAGCAGCGCCTGCCGGCCGGCGGCCGCGCAGGTGATGATGGAATAGGTGCGCAGCCAGTCGCCGTCGGGCTGCTTCCAGCCCTCCCACAGCCCGGCGCAGGCCATGGGCTCGCCCGACTTCAGGGAACAGGCGAAGGGCTGTTTCGACTTCCCCTCGCTGCGCCATTCGTAGAAGCCGTCCATCGGCACGAGGCAGCGGCGCTTCGCGAAGGCGTCGCGGAAGGCGGGCTTCTCGGCCACCGATTCGCCACGCGCGTTCATCATGCGTGCGCCGCCCGTCGCATCCCTCGCCCAGTGCGGCACCAGGCCCCAGCGCAGCACGTCGAGGTGCCGCGCGCCGGTCTCGGGGTGGCGGCGCACCACCAGCCCGTCCTGCGTGGGCGCCTTGTTGAAGGAAGGCAGCAGGTTCGGCACCGCATTCGTGGTGCCGAAGTAGCGCGCGATGTCGCCCGATCCCCGCGCCTGGAAATACCGTCCGCACATGAGTTTGTCCGCCGCGCCGTTAGCCGCCGCGTCAACCCTAACGGCTCGGCGACAGCGGGGGCAGCGCCCCCGGGCGCCAAATTGGCGCCCCGGGACGACGTTCCATTTGACGATGCCATGCGTAAGCCGCGGCTCTGCCTCGTCAACCTCGCGGTTCGGCCGAGGATGATCTCGACCAGGGAAGGGAGCGTTCATCCCTGCGCCGCCGAGGAGGCAGGCGGCGCAGGGTATTGCCTCAACGTCCGGAGGCAGCCTGCTCCATCTGGCGCAGCACGCCTTCCAGGTTGAAGCTGTCCGGCCGTTGTCGCGGCGGGAATTCCCGGAAGCTCTCGTAGAACTGCCGCGCCATCGCCTGGGCCGGGACCAGCAGATAGACGCGGTCCATGAACCAGTCGTTGTAGGTGTTGCTGGCGTCGTCGGCGCGCTCGAACGGGTCCATGCGCAGGTCGAAAAGCTTCGGTACGCGCAGCTGCACGAAGGGTTCCCGCCACACGCCGAAGCCGACGCCGCGCTGCTCCAGGAAGACGACCTTCCACCGCTCGTAGCGCATCGCGACCATCTGGCCGTCGTCGTTGAAGTAGTAGAATTCCTTGCGCGGGCTTTCCTGCGCCTGCCCGGTCAGCACGGGCAGCTGGTTGTAGCCGTCGAGATGCACCTTGTAGCTGCGGCCCTGCGTGGCGAAGCCCTGCAGCAGCTTCTGCTTGATGTCGGGCTCGCCCGCCGCGGCGACCAGCGTCGGGAACCAGTCGAGGTTCGAGGTGATGCCGTTGCTGACGCTGCCCGGCGCGATGCGGCCGGGCCAGCGGATCGCGCAGGGCGTGCGGAAGGCGCCTTCCCAGTTGGAGTTCTTCTCGCTGCGGAAGGGCGTGATCCCGGCGTCGGGCCAGGCGTTGTAGTGCGGGCCGTTGTCGGTGCCGTAGATGACGATGGTGTCGTTCGCCATGCCGAGGTCGTCGATCTTCTTCAGGATCTGGCCGACATGGTCGTCGTGCTGGATCATGCCGTCGGCGTAGAAGTTCAGTCCTGACCGCCCTCGGTAGCGTTCCGGTACATGGGTGCGGAAATGCATCCGGCTGGCGCAGACCCACAGGAAGATCGGCTGGTCGTCGCGCCGCTTGCGCTCCATGAAGTCGAGCGCGCCGGCGACGAACTCGTCGTCCACCGTCTCCATCCGTTGGCGCGTCAGCGGCCCGGTGTTCTCGATGCGCTGCGTGCCGTCCGGGTTGGCCCAGGACTTGATCACGCCGCGCGGGCCGAAGCGCCGGCGGAATTCCGGGTTGCGCGGATAGTCCACGTTCTCCGGCTCTTCCTCGGCGTTCAGGTGATACAGGTTGCCGAAGAACTCGTCGAAGCCGTGCATGGTCGGAAGGTGCTCGTCGCGATCGCCGAGGTGGTTCTTGCCGAACTGCCCCGTCGCGTAGCCCATGCCCTTCAGCACGCGCGCGATGGTCGGGTCCTCGGGCTTCATCCCGGCTTCGGCGCCGGGCAGCCCGACCTTGGACAGGCCAGTGCGCACCGTCGCCTGGCCGGTGATGAAGGCCGACCGGCCGGCGGTGCAGGACTGCTCCGCGTAGTAGTCCGTGAAGGTCATGCCTTCCTGGAAGACGCGGTCGATGTTGGGCGTGCGGTAGCCCATCTGGCCGCGGCTGTTGTAGCTGATGTTCCACCAGCCGATGTCGTCGCCCCAGATGACGACGATGTTCGGCCGCCGCGCGGCGCCTCCCGCGGCCGCCGGCGCCGGCGCGGCCGGGC
>NZ_JACADR010000368.1 GCF_016106005.1 Roseomonas rosulenta | reverse complement strand
AGGCATGCCGCGGCCGCCGCCGGAGATCCGGACCGGGGCGGCCGCCGCGGCCGGCGGGGTCGCGACGTCGATGGCTCTTTTTTCTCGCCATCCGGCAACCGAGCCACTATGTGTGCGCCGCAACAATCCGCCCGACCGAACCGGCCGCTCCGCCCGTAGCCCCTGACCGGGGCCGGGCCGCGGCCATTCGCGCAGCCTGCACCGCGCGGAGACGACCGCAAAGGAGTGCGCGATGAGCGCCGCCCAGATCCGCAACGTGGCGATCATCGCCCACGTCGACCACGGCAAGACCACGCTGGTGGACCAGCTGCTGCGCCAGGCCGGCGCCTTCCGCGCCAACCAGCAGGTCGCCGAGCGCGCGCTCGACCGCAACGACCTCGAGCGTGAGCGCGGCATCACCATCCTGGCCAAGTCCACCGCCGTGGAATGGAAGGGTGTGAAGATCAACATCGTCGACACGCCCGGCCACGCCGATTTCGGCGGCGAGGTGGAGCGCATCCTGTCGATGGTCGATGGCGCCATCGTGCTTTGCGACGCCGCCGAGGGACCGCTGCCGCAGACCAAGTTCGTGCTGACTAAGGCGCTCGCCCGCGGCCTCCGTCCGATCGTGGTCATCAACAAGGTGGATCGCCAGGACGCCCGCCCGCACGAGGTGCATGACGAGGTGTTCGACCTGTTCGCGGCCCTGGGCGCGACCGACGAGCAGCTGGATTTCCACACCCTGTTCGCCTCCGGCCGCCAGGGCTGGGCGGACCTGGAGCTCGAAGGTCCGCGCAAGGACCTCTCGGCCATGTTCGACCTGATCCTGTCGCATGTCCCGGCGCCCACGGTGGATGTGGATGCGCCCTTCGCGATGAATGCGTCGATCCTCGAGGCCGACAACTTCCTCGGCCGTATCCTGACCGGGCGCATCGAACAGGGCGTGGCCAGGCTGAACATGCCGGTGCGCGTGCTGCGCCAGGATGGCACGGTGGTGGAATCCGGCCGCCTGACCAAGCTGATGACCTTCTCGGGCCTTGAGCGCGTGCCGGTCGAGGAAGTGAAGGCCGGTGACATCATCGCCATCGCCGGCCTGTCCGACGCGACCATCCCCGACACCATCGCCTCGCCCGAGGTGAGCGCGCCGCTGCCCGCCATCCCGGTCGATCCGCCGACCCTGGCGATGACCTTCCGCATCAACGACGGGCCCCTGGGCGGTCGCGAAGGCAAGAAGGTCACCTCGCGCCAGATCCGCGACCGCCTGTTCAAGGAGACCGAGGGCAACGTCGCCATCAAGGTGAAGGTGAGCGAGGAGGTCGACGCCTTCGAGGTCGCCGGCCGCGGCGAACTCCAGCTCGGCGTGCTGATCGAGCAGATGCGCCGCGAGGGCTTCGAGCTTACCATCGGCCGCCCGCGCGTCCTCACGCGCGACAACCCCGAGACGGGCGAGAAGGAAGAACCCTTCGAGGAATGCCTGATCGACGTCGATGAGCAGTATTCCGGCGTGGTCGTCGAGAAGATGTCGATCCGCAAGGGCCAGATGCAGGACATGCGCCCGTCCGGCGGCGGCAAGGTGAGGCTGACCTTCCACATCCCCTCGCGCGGGCTGATCGGCTACCACGGCGAATTCCTGACCGACACGCGCGGCACCGGCATGATGAACCGCCTGTTCCTGGGCTATCAGCCCTGGGCCGGCGTGATCGAGGGCCGGCGCAACGGCTCGCTGATCAGCAATGCCGATGGCGAGGCAATTCAGTACGCGCTGTTCTACCTGCAGGAACGCGGCACGCTGTTCGTGAACCCCGGCGACAAGGTCTATGTCGGCCTGATCCTGGGCGAGAATTCGCGTGACAACGACCTCGATGTGAATCCCATCAAGGAAAAGAAGCTCACCAACATCCGCGCCGCCGGCAAGGACGAGGCGCTGCTGCTGATCCCCCCGCGGCGCATGAGCCTCGAACAGGCGATCGCCTATATCGAGGATGACGAACTCGTTGAGGTGACGCCCTCCGCGGTGCGGCTGCGCAAGCGCTACCTCGACCCGCATGAGCGCAAGAAGCACGCGCGGCGGGCGGAGAGCGAGGCGGCGTAAGGCCCTGGTCCGCGCGCCGCGGCACTTGCTACGGCGCGCGTGGCTTCGGTATCTGAAGCCATGCGCACCCGCCCCCTGATCGGCGTCACCCTCGATTCCGAACCCGCCGGGGGCTGGTCGAAGCTGCCCTGGTATGCGCTGCGGCAGAACTACTTCGCCGCGGTGGTCGCGGCCGGCGGGCTGCCGGTGGCGCTGCCCCACGAACCGGCGCTCGCGGAGACCTACCTCGACGAGATCGACGGCCTGTTGGTCACCGGCGGCGCCTTCGACGTGGACCCCGCGCTGTGGGGCGGCGGGCCGCCGCATCCCAAGGTCACGCTCAAGCCCGGCCGCACCGATTTCGAGCTCGCGGCGACGCGCGCAGCACTTCAGCGCGACAAGCCGGTGCTGGGCATCTGCGGCGGGCAGCAGCTGCTCGCGGTCGCCTTCGGCGGCACGCTGGTGCAGCACATCCCGGACGAAGTCGCGGGCGCGCTGCCGCACGAACAGCCCAACCCGCGCACCGAACCGGGGCACGAGGTGACGATCGCACCGGATACGCTGCTCGCGCGGATCGTGGGGGCTTCGCGCATGGCAGTGAATTCCGCGCATCACCAGGCGGTGGCCACGGCGGGCAGAGGCGTGGTGAATGCGCTCGCCCCCGATGGCGTGGTGGAGGGTGTCGAACACCCCGGCCATCGCTTTGCGCTCGGCGTGCAGTGGCACCCGGAATATGCGGTCGATCCGCGCGACCCCGCGATCTTCGCCGCCTTCGTGGAGGCCTGCAGGTGAGCGAGGACGAACCCGACGACCCCAGGCGCGGCGAACGCATCGCCAAGTGGCTGGCGCGCGCCGGCGTGGCCTCCCGCCGCGACGCCGAGAAGATGATCGCCGAGGGCCGCGTGAAGCTCGGCGGCAAGGTGGTCGAGACTCCCGCCACCTTCATCACGCCCGGCGACCACGTGACGGTGGATGGCAAGCCGGTGGCCGCCGCGGAGCGCACGCGCCTGTTCCGCTACCACAAGCCAGATGGGCTGGTGACCACGCATCGCGACCCCCAGGGCCGCCCCACCGTGTTCGAGAAGCTGCCCCCCGGCCTGCCACGCCTGGTCAGCGTGGGCCGGCTCGACCTCACCAGCGAGGGGCTGCTGCTTCTGACGAATGACGGTGCGCTGGCGAGGAAGCTGGAACTGCCCAGCAACGGCTGGCTGCGCCGCTACCGCGTGCGCGTGCATGGCCGCGTCGACGAGGGCGCGCTCGCCGCGCTGATCCGCGGCGTGACGGTCGAGGGCGTGAAGTACGGCCCGATCGAGGCCGGGCTCGATGCGCGCCAGGGCACGAACGCGTGGCTGACAGTCTCGATCCAGGAGGGCAAGAACCGCGAGATCCGCCGCGTCATGGCGCATCTCGGCCTCGAGGTGACACGCCTGATCCGCACCGCCTATGGCCCCTTCCAGCTCGGCATCCTGCCGCGCGGCGCGGTCGAGGAAGTGAACGCCAAGGTGCTGCGCGAGCAGCTCGGCCTCGATGCGCCCAAGCGCCTGCGCGAGGCGGCGCTGGCGCCCTTGCCGGAGCCGCCGCCGGAGGGACCGCGACGCGCGCCACGCGCGCGCAGTGCGGTGATGGGCACGCAGATCGGAAGAGCAT
>NZ_JACADR010000367.1 GCF_016106005.1 Roseomonas rosulenta | reverse complement strand
CGCGGCGCTGTCACGGCCCGACCTGCCGCAGGCGCGCGGCGATCCATTCGGCCACCGCCTCGGCCACCGCGGCGGTGGCGATCGGGTCGGGCCGGGCGCGGCGGCGGCCCGGGCCCGATGGATCCGGCAGCAGGGCCCCGCCCGGCGCCAGCACGACAGGCAGGTCCCACCCATGACCGATGCCCGGCAGCGGCAGATGGGCGAGCCCCGCCCTGTCGGCGAGCGCCACGCAGAGCGCCGCATCGGCGGATGCGAGGCCATGGACCAGCAGCGCCCGCCGCGGCGCGGGCGGCAGATCAAGACCCCGGCAGCCCGGATCGAGCGCGACGACCGGCGCGTCCTCGACCGTCAGCGCCACGCGCGCGCCGGCGCCAAAGCCGATGACCGCGATCCGCTGACCGTCGAGCCGCACCGAATCGCCATCCGCCCAGGCGCGGACCAGGTCGATGGCGGCCTGCCCGGGGCGGGGCGCGGTCGACGCGCGGTCGCCCTCGCCCTGGTCCTCGATGCCGAGCACCAGCGTCGCGATGCCGCGGCGCGCCAGGGCCTCGATGTAGGGCTCGCTGCGCGCCTGGTCGCCCGTCGCATCCGGCAGCAGGACGACCAGGGGCGGCGGTGGGCCGTCGACCGGCAGCACGGGGCTGGCCGGTGCGCCATTCGCCGGCGCGGGGGCCGGCCAGGCCAGGCCAGCCAGGAGCAGGAGGGAGGCTGCGAGGCGCATCGGGGGTGACTCCGCGGTCGACGCCCGGCGATCCCGGGCAGGCGGAGACTCCCAGCGGCGGCGGTGGGCCGTCCCGAAGGCGATCCGAAGCCTTTCCGAAACCTCGGGCTTCGCGGCGACCGCGGTGACCTGCATCACCGCACTGGCCGATGCTGCGGCGCAACAGATAAGGTATGGGCGCGCACAGCCGATTCGTCATGGAACGGGACATGTCCCTGACCGCAGCCGAGATCTCGCTTGGAAGCGCCGTGCTCGACCCCGAACGCGGCGTGATCCGCTGCGCCGCGGGCGCCGCGACGATCCTGCGGCCCAAGACGCTCGAAGTCCTGATGCTGCTGCTGGGCCACCCCGGGCGGCTGGTGTCGCGCGCCGACATCCTGGACGCCGTGTGGCGCGGGGTGAATGTCACCGACGACAGTATCACGCAATGCATCGTCGAACTGCGCCGCGCGCTGGGGCCCGATGCCACGCTGATCCGCACGGTGGCGCGACGGGGCTACGTGCTCGAGGCTCCGCCGGCCGTCGCGCAGGCGCGCCCGCGCGCGGAGCCTCTGCCCTCGGGCGTGCCGGTCGTGGCGGTGTTGCCCTTCCGCCAGGTGGGCGCGGATGACGGGCTCGCCACCTTCGCCGAGGGCGTACTGGAGGGCGTGGTGGGCGCCCTGGCGGCGCTGCGCGAGCCGGTGGTGATCTCCTCCAACTCCACGCTGCGCCTGGCGGAGGATGACCGCGACCCGCGCGCGGTGGGTGCGCGGCTGGGCGCGCGCTACGTTGCCGGCGGCACGGTGCGGCGCACCGGCGCGCAGATCCGCCTCACCGTCGAACTCGCCGAGGCCGGGAGCGCGGCGGTGTTGTGGCAGCGGTCCTTCGACGTCTCGGGCGAATGCAGCTTCGAGGCGCAGGACCGCATCGCCGCGATCATCGCAAATACCCTGGCGCCACGGGTGCAGGAGGCCGAGCTGGTCCACGCGCGGCGCCGCCCGCCGGCCGACATGAAGGCCTATGCGCTGATGCTCGAGGCGCGGCAGCTGGTCTTCCGCATGGACCGGGACGCCTTCGAGCAAGCCGGTCGGATGCTGCGCCAGGCCGCCGCGCTCGACCCCGAATTCCCGGCCGTGCATGCCGCCATCGCGGACTGGCACAGCCTGCGGGTGGGCCAGGGATGGTCGGCAGACATCGCGGCCGACACCCGCGCCGTGGAAGCGGCGGTGGACCATGCGCTGGCGCGCGATTCATCGCATCCGCGCGCGTTGGCGCTGCTCGGCCACAACCACACCATCCTGCGCCGCCGCTACGACGATGCGCTGGCGCTGTTCGACCGGGCGCTGGCGGCCGCCCCCAACGATGCCGAGACCTGGATGTGGACCAGCCCGACCTTCGCCTGGATGGGCGAGGGCCGGGAGGCGCTGCGCCGCGCCGAACGCGCGCTGGCGCTCTCGCCCGAGGATCCGCTGATCTTCCGCTACGAGCATTTCGCCTCGATCGCCCACTACGCGAGCGAGAACCACGAGGCGGCGGTGGAATGGGGGCTGCGGTCGATGCGCTCCAGCCCGAACTACACCTCGAACCTGCGGGTGACGGCGGCGGCGCTGGTGGCGCTCGGGCGCGGGGGGGATGCGGCGCCGCTGGCGCGGCGCGTGCTGGCGCTGGAGCCGGGCTTCCGGGTGGGGCCCATGATCGCGAAGCAGGCCTTCCGGGATGACGCGGCGCGCGCATCCTACGGGCAGCGGCTGGTGGAGGCGGGCCTGCCGGCCTGACGCCGGCCCGAAGGGACGCAAGGGACTCAAGGGACTCAAGGGAGGGCGACGTGACGATCATGTTGTTCGGCAATGGCGGCGGCAATGGCGGTGGCAACGGCGGAGGGAATGGCGGAGGGAATGGCGGCGGCACGGGCGGCGTGCTGACGCTTCCTCTCGATGGCGGTGTGCTCGACAAGGTGCCGGCGGGCAGCGAGATGGTGCTGTCGACGCCCAATGCCGCCGGGCTCGGGCGCGGCGGCTTCCCGCTCACGGCGTGGTCGCCCTGGCTGCGCGCGCAGGCGATCCTTGGCGACTTCGGCGCCACCGGCTGGCAGGGTGACGATCCGGGCCCACCGGACGACAGCGCGCAGACCCTCGGCCCCGAGGTGGCGGCGCTGCGCGAGCTTGCGAAGCAGCGCGCCGCCCGGCTGACCGAGATCGTCGCGCAGGCAAACGGCTTCGAGACCTATTTCCTGCAGATGCTGGGCGCCGGCGGCGGTGCGCGGCCGGCGGTGACGACCATCGTCGCCGTCGCGATGGCGGTGGGTCAGCTGGCGGGGATGCACTGGAAGTGGAAGTACCAGCGCGCCCGCCCCGCGCAGGTCTACCCGCCGCTGATGCCGGTGATCCCGACGCCGCCGCATGCCTCCTACCCCTCGAACCACGCATTGCAGGCGCATCTGGCGCGTCTCTCGCTCGAGGCCCTGTTCCCGGCAGGCTCGAAGCTGCGCACCGCCTTCGCCACGCCGCTTAACGCCCTGGCCGAACGCATCGCCGAGAACCGCGAGGTCGCCGGTGTGCACTTCAAGAGCGACAGCTCCGCGGGGGAGGCGCTGGCGCCGCGGCTGCTCGCACGCCTCGCGCCGCTGCCGCGCTATGCGGCACTGGTCGCCGAGGCCAAGGCCGAACTCGGCACGCTCGCGACCGGCGGCACCACTGGCGGCGCGATCGACCCGCCATGAGTGGCGGCTTCATCGACATCGCGCGCGGCCGCCTGAACCTGGCGGCCGAGCAGCTCGACTTCATCCGCGGCGGCGCGGTCGGCTCCTTCGACGAGTTGCACGCGGTGCTGCGCGCCAGTCCCTCGCTGGCGAACGAAGCCTGGTTAGCGGCCGGGAAGCTGCTTGCACTGATGGAGAACGAGGGCCTCCTTTCGGCCCGTTATCTCGAACGGCTGAAGGCGCCGCCGGTGGTGCTGCCGCCGCCGGCCGCCGCAGCGCCCCGCCGGCCGGAGCCACGCGTGTGGGGGA
>NZ_JACADR010000366.1 GCF_016106005.1 Roseomonas rosulenta | reverse complement strand
GCTACTCGCCTGACGGGAGAGGTGCGCCCACCGCACGACCGGCGGGCTCGAAAACGACCCCCAAGGCCGCTTCCAGGACACCGCCACATCTTCATCAGCCGATCACGCAGGTTTCGCAGAGCTCTCCAGAGGTCTCCAACGGCACGAGAGAATCAGCACTCACCGCCATCAGCAAGGCGTCTCGCAGAGGTCTCCCCTATGTCGGTGGCGGTATTGGATATGGATGGCGCCAGTTCAACAATGTCGGCGGATCTGTTGGTGCGAACCGCCTGTTACTGAATGACAGCGGTGAAGGTCCTGTATACCAGTTCATTGCTGGCCTTACATTTCCCCTTGACTGGATCGGCATGCCGCGGCTGGCGGCTGCGCTTGAGTATCGCTACATCGCTCCCGAGACGCCTATTCTTAATGCGAACGTCACCGGTCCTGGCGGCACAAGCCGGACGGCGCCGGTCGACGCGGCGTCCCACAATCAGAATATACTCTTCGTTGTCCGCTACACATTTGGGCAGAGATCCTCGGCGCCGGTTCTGCCGCCGGCCGCGGCGCCCGGGCCGGCGCGCACCTTCCTGGTGTTCTTCGACTGGAACCGCGCCGACCTGACCGCGCGCGCGCGCCAGATCATTCCGGAAGCCGCGCAGGCCCGCACGCGCCAGGCGGTGACCCGCATCGAGGTGACCGGCCACACCGACACCTCGGGCTCGGCGCAGCACAACCAGGGCCTGTCGGTCCGCCGCGCCAACGCGGTGGCCGCCGAGCTGGTCCGCCTGGGCGTGCCGCGCAACGAGATCACCGCGCGTGGCGTCGGCGAGAGCCAGCTGCTGGTGCCGACCCCGGACAACACCCGCGAGCCGCAGAACCGCCGCCTGGAGATCGTGCTCCGCTAAAGCAGAACCCGATCAGGTGGGATCACCTGATCGGGTAAAGACGCTCGCGAGAGCAGACTGTTCGAGGCATTTCGGCGAGCCGAGGCGCGCCGACGCGACCCTAGTAGCGGCGCATCACGCGATCACTCACGAGAAGGGGCCCCGAGAGGCTTCCCAATTTTCTGCCTTCGATCGCGCGTGGCCAACGCCGGCAGGCCGGGCAAGCGCACGCCATTCATGCGGGCGCTCCCGCTCGGGGTGCTGCCCGGCTCACTCCACCAGCAGATTGCCCAGCGCGAAGCGGATCGTCGCCTCGTCCGCGATCGGCGGGCGGTTCAGGAAGCCGCAGAAATCGGCGATCTGCTGCGGGATCTCGGTGGCCTGGTAATACGCCAGAGGCGTGCCGTGCCGGACGATCTGGTCGAGCGTATAGTCCACCGCCTCGGCGGTGTAGGCGACGCCGTGCTGGGCCGCGTTGCTGCGCAGCAGGGCGGAAAATTCCTCCTTCGAGGGGCCATGCACGTGGATCTTGTAGGGCAGGCGGCGCAGGAAGGCCGGGTCCATCAGGTCGCGCGGGCTGAGGTTGGTCGAGAAGACCAGCAGCTGGTCAAAGGGGATCTGGAAGGACTGCCCGGTGTGCAGCTTCAGGAAGTCGATGCGCCGATCCATCGGCACCACCCAGCGGTTCAGCATCGCCTCGGGGCGTACCAGTTGGCGGCCGAAATCGTCGATCAGCAGCACGCCGTTCATCGCCTTGACGTGCAGCGGCGCCTCGTAGAAGCGCGCCGTCTCCTCGAACTTCAGGTCGAGCATGTCGAGGCTGAGCTCGCCGCCGGCCGCCACGAAGGGCCGCCGGCAGGGCACCCAGCGCGGGTCGAACTCGTCGGCCAGCAGGGAGGAGGACATGGTGGCCTCCATCCGCGCGCCGAGCCGCTTGTGCACCGAGGGGTCGTAGACCTTCACGATCTGCCCGCCCACCTCGAAGCAGTGCGGGATCAGCACCATGGCGCCGAACACCTTCACCATGCGCTCGGCGATCGAGGTCTTGCCGTTGCCCGGCGCGCCGTAGAGCAGGATCGAGCGCCCCGCATTGGCGGCGATGCCGACCTTGGCGAGGAGTTCCTCATTGACCACCAGCGGCTGCATCGCGCCCAGCACCGCCTGGGCGGTGACGGTCTCGCTGCGGATGGTCTGGCGCAGCACGCGCGCCGAATACTCCTTCAGCGAGACGGGCAGGGGGCCGATATAGGCGTTGTTGGCGAAGGCCTCCACCGCCATGGAGCGCCCGCGCGGGGTCAGTTCGATGCGCAGTTCGCCGGCCACGATGCCAGGCTTGAGCTCGACGATCCCCTGCGCGCGTGCCTGCTCGATCAGCACCGAGGCGAGCCGCCGCGAGATCGCGAGCGTCTCGGCAATCGTCGCCGCATTGCCCTGGCCCGCCGTGCTGAGGAACTTCACCATGATGTCGAAGACGATGCGCGGCTCGATGCCGAGTTCGAGCACGCTGTCGGGCGGCGCGGGCAGCCCGTCCTCGAGTTCGCTCACCTGGTGGGCGCTCAGCATGCCGAGCTCGACCAGCACCTCGCCGAACTTGCGCCCGGTGCGCGCCTGGCGTTCCAGTGCCTCGTCGGCGTCGTGGCGGGAGATCAGTTCGAGGGCGACGATCAGGTCACTGAAACGCAAGAGCCACCTCCAGCTTCGCGGGCGCCCGGGCCGCCCGGCCAGCGCCGCGGGCCGAATCGCGGGCGCCGACCGACGCTAATCGCGGGCGCGTCATCGGTCCATGCGGTTGTGTTTGACGATGCTGCTGCACGCACCAATCTGCCGCACGGCATGGCCACGACACCGACCCTGATCGGCTCCGAGATCTACCGCGGCTCGAGCTACGGGCCGAAGCATCCGCTCGCGATCCCGCGCGTGTCGACCATGCTCGACCTGGTGCGCGCGCTGGGCTGGGTGGCGCCGGGCGCCTACATCGACAGCCCGCAGGCGAGCCTCGAGGAACTCTCGCGCTTCCATGCGCGCGACTACCTGGACGCCCTGCTCCGGGCCGAGGCGACGCAGGCGGTCAGCGCCGAGGACCGTGCGCGCTTCCGCATCGGCGCCGATGGCAACCCGCTGTTCCGGGAGATGTTCCGCCGCCCCGCGACAGGGGCAGGCGGCACGCTGCTCGCCACGCGGCTGACGGCCGATGGCGGCGTGGCGCATGTGCCCGGCGGGGGCACGCATCACGGCCGGCCCGGCCGCGCGAGCGGCTTCTGCTACCTCAACGACGCGGTTCTCGGGCTCCTGGCGTGGCTCGACCAGGGGTTGAGTAACATCCTCTATCTCGACCTGGACGCGCATCACGGCGATGGCGTGCAGGATGCCTTCCACGACGATGCGCGCGTCTTCACCCTCAGCATCCACGAGGAGGGCCGCTGGCCCTTCACCGGCGGCAGCGAGGACCGCGCCGGCGGCCATGCCGCCAACATCCCGGTGCCGCCCGGCTTCAACGACAGCGAGATGGCCTGGGTGCTGCACCAGGCGATGCTGCCGATCATCGACCGACTGCGCCCGCAGGCCATCATGGTCCAATGCGGCGCCGATGCGCTGGAGGAGGACCCGCTGGCGAAGCTCAGCCTGTCCAACAACGCGCATCGCGCGGTCATCGCGGCGGTGATGCCCCGCGCGCCCCGTCTGATCGTGCTGGGTGGCGGTGGCTACAATCCATGGTCGGTGGCGCGCTGCTGGGCGGGCGTGTGGGGCGTGCTGGCGGGGCACGCCATGCCCGACCGCCTGCCGCCGGCGGCCGAGGCGGTGCTGCGCGGCCTCGCCTTCCAGCGCGCCGCCGGGCGCGCCTTTAGCCCGCGCGCCGCATG